>NZ_JBLYZK010000006.1:0-153997 GCF_048551395.1 Acinetobacter sp. TY1 | reverse complement strand
TCAGGGTGAAGTGTGTCTAATCAACAGGGTTTTCGGTCTCTAAGCACTTTTTAAAGGGAACATCATCGACTCAAATCACTATTTGCAACAGTGCCGGCTCAAGATATCGTACTTATCGTTGGTCGTCGTGCAGATGTGGTATCCATTTCTAATAAAATTGGACCAGAGCTACAGTCATCAAGCGGTATGGAACTTGTCATGGACACCATAGATGTTGTGCTTAAAAATCCACAGTACGCAAAACGTACATTGGGAGATATTAAAGCATCTACATCTAAATTATTGAAACAAGGTGTTTTTATTACAGGAATTAAACGTGGTGGAGATCCAATTCCATTAACGGATGACACTGAAGTTTTTCTTGGTGATGTCATTACTGCTTATGGTGCTGAACAAGATATTAAACGTTTTATTAAAGAGGGAGGAACACCAGTTCCTGAATCTATAAAAACAGATTGGGTATTCCATGGTTTTGGTCTCGTGCTTGGTTTACTCATCGGTTTAATTGTTGTTCGTGTATCTGGTGTTCCAATTACGTTGGGAGCTGGCGGTGGTGCTTTATTATCGGGCTTATTATTTGGTTGGTTGAGAACTCGTCATCAGACCATGGGAAATATGCCACCAGCAGCCTCTCAGTTATTAAAGGATTTGGGTTTAGCAGGCTTCGTTGCTGCTGTTGGACTTCAATCTGGGTTACAAGCAATTCAGACAATTAAAGAAAGTGGTTTAACACTATTTATGATTGGCGTTGTTGTAACGATTGTGCCACTCATACTTTCAATGTTCTTTGCACGTTTTGTTCTCAAATATGACAACGTTGCTATTTTGGCGGGTGCTCTATCGGGTGCAAGAAGTGCCAATCCAGCATTTGGTGGTGTTCTAGATAAAGCTGGAAATAGCATTCCAACTGTTCCTTTTGCAATTACTTACGCCTTAGCAAATGTATTTCTAACATTATTAGGACCATTTGTTGTCGCCTTGGTTTAATTATTTTAAAGATATAAACAATAATTCTGGAGATTAAGATGTCAAATGTAGATTATTCAAAATATGCAAAATTAAGCCCATTTGAATTAAAAGATAATTTAATTGAACTTGCTCAAAGTCGAACAGATCGAATGATGCTAAATGCAGGGCGCGGTAATCCTAATTTTCTAGCAACTTTACCACGCCGTGCTTTTTTCCAACTTGGATTATTTGCAACGACAGAGTCTGAATTTTCATTTTCATTTATGCCTGAAGGTGTAGGTGGCTTTCCTCGTATACAAGGGCTGAGCTCACGTTTTGATCATTTTATTTTGGAAAATCGTGATAAGCCAGGTGTTGTATTTCTAGGTAAAGCGATTTCATATATACGTGATCAGCTTGGGATTGACCCTGACGCATTTTTGTTAGAGATGGTTGAAGGGATTTTAGGTTGTAACTATCCTGTACCTGATCGTATGCTTCGGTTAAGTGAGCAGGTTGTTAAGGAATATATCGTACGTGAAATGGGTGTCACTAATTTAGGTATTGATGCTTTTGATCTTTTTGCAGTTGAAGGTGGTACGGCTGCAATGGCATATATCTTTAACTCTTTAAAAGAGAATAAGATTCTTAACTCTGGTGATAAAATTGCCATTGGTACACCTATCTTTACCCCTTATCTTGAAATTCCAGAGTTAAATGATTACCAATTAGAACAAGTACATATACAGGCAGATCCAGATCTAGATTGGCAATATCCTGAAGCTGAACTGAGAAAATTAGAAGATCCATCTATTAAGGCATTTTTTTTAGTTAATCCTAGTAATCCACCTTCAGTAAAAATATGTGATGAAAGTTTAGAAATTATTGCCGATATTGTGAAAAAACGTCCTGATCTAATTATTTTGACTGACGATGTTTATGGTACTTTTGCAGAAAATTTTAGATCACTTTTTGCAATTTGCCCAAATAATACGATTTTGGTTTATTCATTCTCAAAATATTTTGGTGCGACAGGATGGCGTTTAGGGGTGATTGCACTTGCCCAAGACAATATTTTAGATCAAAAAATTGCTAACTTATCTGATGCACATAAAGCTGAATTGGCACAACGTTACTCATCGTTAACCACCAATCCATCTCAGATTAAATTGATTGATCGTATGGTTGCCGATAGTCGTACAGTTGCATTAAATCATACAGCAGGTTTATCAACGCCTCAGCAAGTGCAAATGGTCTTATTTGCTTTATTCAATATGATGGACTCTCGTCAGCAATATAAGAAAGCATTGAAATCGGTCATTAAAGATCGAGATCATGCTTTATACCGTCAATTAGGTGTCACATATAATGATAATGTGAATGCTGTAAATTATTACACTTTGATTGATTTAGATAAAACTTGCCGAGCACTTTATGGCGATGAGTTTGCCAATTGGGTACAGAAAGTGAAAAACCCAACAGACTTACTATTTAATATCGCTGATGAAACAGGAATTGTGCTTTTACCAGGCAGAGGCTTTGGCGTTCCAAAGGCATCTGCTCGTGCTTCTTTGGCAAATTTAAATGAATTCCAATATGCATCCATTGGTAAAGCATTGAATAAATTTGCTGAAGAGTACTATAACGAGTATTTAATTGAAAAAAATAAGTAAGCTTTCTTAATAAAAAAACCACTCAATTGAGTGGTTTTTTTATTATAAATGGTCACGTTTGACGGAGTCAGAAAGACTAAAAATAAGAATCTATTACAAGTGATTATTTTACATGTAGTTTATTAAACAACTGCTGACTCATCGTATTCATGGTCTGTGGAATTGCAAGGGCAGCCACGAAACGGTCAGGGCGTAGAATTGCAATCGCTTGATCTGTTTTACCAAACCATGTACGGATTTCTGTGCCTGCATCGCCAATGGTAATGACATTCTCAAAAGTTTTACGCTTGTCATTGCTCAATTGAACTGCAGGAATCACTTGAATAAACTTCACACCTAAAGACTGCCATTTTTTCATGTTTGCTTCGTTGATGCCCCATTTTGGATCGACACCCCACGCAATAACCGCAAAGTCATTACCAAGCACTTCATCGAGTAAAACAGTCTGACCATTTTCAAGCTGAATATTTGGCTGAATAAACATTTTTCCCACAGGGGAATCTTTACGTGTGTCTTGCACTAAAGCGCCATCGTTATATTTTGGCATGGGTTTAAAACGCATTTCCAATAAATATTGTTTAATTGGCTTAATGTAATTCAATGCATAGGCAATACCATCACGCACAAAACCATGCCATTTTTTTGGAGGTGCAAGCACATGACCTGCCATGACCGAAAGGTCAATCATTGCTTGGGCATGGTCTTTACGCTCAATTTGATAAGTGTCTAACAAGTTAGCACCCGCTTTACCTTGAACCACTAAAGCGACTTTCCATGCAAGATTAAAAGCATCACGCATGCCACTGTTATACCCTTGACCTTGCCATACAGGCATGATGTGTGCTGCATCACCTGCAAGTAAAATACGGTCTACGCGGAATTTATCGGCAATACGTGCATTGTGCGTATAAACACGCTGACGAATTACTTCAATTCCATCTGTTGTTGGTAATACTTTAGAGAGTAATTTTGCGATATTTTCAGGTTTACTCAGTTCTTCCTGAGTTTCACCGGGCATCACCATAAATTCAAAACGGCGAATACCATGCGGTAACGCTGCTGATACATATGGGCGTACAGGGTCACAGCAGAGGTAAATATGCGGGGTTGCTAATGGATCATTTTCAATATCAATTACGATCCATTGGTTTGGTGCCGTTTTACCATCGAAACCGATATTTAAAGTACGACGGACAACAGAATTACCCCCATCACATGCAATTAAATATTTTGCATGAATGGTTTCTTGAGTTTGATCTTTGCTATGAATTTTAAGAGTTACACCATTGGCATCTTGGCTGAACTCTTCCAAAGTCCGTGCAAATAAAACTTGCGTGTGTTCGTATTGTTTTAAACCTTGCAATAACACGCTGTCGACTTGTGGCTGAATAAATGCATTACGGCGAGAGAAACCAAATTCACGAGTTAGCGGTTGAATGTCGGCAAAACAATGACCTTTAGGCGTTAAAAAACGCATTGCATGGTTCGGTGTTGTATGCGGTAAAACTTGATCGACAAGTCCGAGTGATTGAATGGTTCGCAAAGATTCATCATCAATACCAATGGCGCGAGGGTAGTCAATTAAGCTATCGAGCTGTTCTACGATTGTGACCTGTACACCTTGTTTGCTCAAATAGTTGGCGATGGTCAGACCAACAGGACCAGCGCCGATGATTGCCACTTCTGTGGTGTATTCAATTGGTTTTTTGCTCACAAGGAATATCCATTCAATTCACTATATAATGCTATTAACGATGAATACGTTAGTCTAAACAAGCTATGCCATAGTTGATATATTGCATATAAAAATCTATGTGATCATGATAGATTTATATCAATTTTTTGTTTTATATAGATTTTTTAAAAATTATTAAATATCGAAAATGAATATCACGATTTATTTTGACTATGATCAATTGTATTTTTAAATCAGAAAAACTTGAAATGAGTAGCATTTTTTGCTGAGTTATCAAAATAGAGGAAAAATCTAAAAATAAAATAGCGACTCCCAACACAAATACGCAATGACAGATACAGCAGATCGATCATTGCGTATTTTTCTAAATATGCTTAATCACAAAATTGAAAATATTTCATCTTATTTATGAGAAGAGCGATCGACTTCAGCGCTTGCACTTGCATCTGTTTCAGTTGGTGAGGGTTGCTCAGTAGGGGTTTCCGTTGTTCCTGCTTCATCAGGTAATTCTTGAGTAGATACGATGACTTTTTCTTCAGCAGGTGGTGTAGTGGGTGCTGCAAAAGCCGTGGCAGCAGTGAAAGCGAATGTGGTTACAAGAAGAGTTTGAATAAGTTTCATTGTGGCATCCTTATAGATTTTGCAAAAGCGATAACAAACGTCATTGTTGTTATCTATGGTTTATAGCAGTCTGCCGCTAACTCTGGAGGCATTGCATTGGAGGCAATATCGTCAGCAGCTTGACTACGGAAATCATGCTAAAGCCTGAAAGCAGGTAGGACAACCTTGACAACAAAGTAAAACAGTTTGGGTAACGTGAGAAAAACAAAGTGGACTTTTATGTTTTGCTTATGTAAAAAAAACGGTTCAATGCCATTTTAAAATGTATATAAATATATTTTTTCGCATAAAAAATAATCAATATTTTTACTGAGGATGTACAAAATAAGGAGATTCTTAAGTAAATATGCGGAATTTATAATCGTTGATACACGTTTTTTGATTCTTTTATTGAAAAGAATTCTTTAAAGCGCTTTGCATAGACAGGAGATTGACTTAAATTTGGCTAAAATATGAAACCAATTTCGAGCCTAATTTTTAATGATGTTAAGTAAGCATAACGTGAAATAGCTCAGATGATTGATAGATCAATAGCCACACAATCTTTTACTCTTGATGCCAAGAGCGAAATGAATCGGGAGTTAATGCATTTGAAAATTCTGCAACCATCGCAAGTGAAAACACACATTATTTCGGGTTTTCTCGGTGCAGGAAAAACCACACTCCTACAAAAGTTATTGGCACAGAAACCTGAACATGAAGTTTGGGCTGTGCTGATGAATGAGTTTGGGCAGATTGGAGTCGATCAGCAACTTTTACCGCAGGGTGATGGTTATGAGGTCAAAGAGTTGTTAGGGGGATGTTTGTGCTGTACAGGTCAGTTGCCGATGCAAATAGCACTCTCTCGTTTGATTCAAGAGAAAAATCCAGATCGTTTATTTATTGAACCTACAGGCTTGGGACATCCTGCTCAATTGTTAGAACAACTGACTGAACCGCAATGGCATGCCCAAATTGATATGCGCGCGTTGGTTACGGTCGTAGATGGTTCACGTTTGCATGATGAAAAATGGGGGAATCACAACTTATATCAAGATCAATTAAAAGCAGCGCAAATTGTAGTGATCTCACATGCCGATGTAATGACGGAAATTGATCAGTCGGCATTGTTAAAACTTAAAGATGAATATTTAGCCTATTCACAAACATGGCTTCCCGCTGTGAAAGGTGATCTGTTACTGAGCCAAATTGATTTACCGTATGTGGGTCTAGAACGTAAAATTCAGCCCTTAATTCAAATTCAAAAACAGTTACCCGCAAATGAACCTTTGCCTGAAATTCGCCAATTGCCTTATCACTACATAGAAAGTTCACAGGATTATACTGTTGCAGGTTGGAAGTTTTCTAAACGTTGGCAGTTTGATTTTTATGATCTTTTAGATGTGTTATGTGAGCAACAAGATTGGCTACGTATTAAAGGAATTTTTCATACCAATCAGGGCTGGATGAATTTCAACTTTAATCCACAAGATCTCAACTATAAATCGGGTGAAGAGGGTATTGATAATCGGATTGAAATCATTACGCAAACCGACCGTGATTGGTCGAATTTTGAAAGTGCAGTGTTGAACTGTCGAATTGATCAAGTTGAAAAACCTCAGTAATTCTCTGCAAAATCTTATAGACTGTGCGCCATATTTAGAACTTCATTTTTTGGATTTTTCATGGCGTTAAAAGCAACAATTTATAAGGTGGATTTGAATATTGCCAATATGGATGTTCATCAATATGGCGATTTTCAATTTACTATGGCACTGCATCCATCTGAAACCATTGAACGTTTGATGGTTCGTGTGTTGGCTTATGCACGCTTTGCTGAAGAGCGTCTTGAATTTACCAAAGATTTGTTTGAGACAGATGAGCCTGCATTGTGGGAAAAAGACCTTACAGGGCAGTTGGTGAAATGGATCGAAGTCGGTTTACCTGATGAAGATAAAGTTAAAAAAGCTGCTGCGCGTTGTAAAGATGTTGCCGTGATTGCCTATGGTTCTGCAGTTGCAGAATGGTACAAACGTAGTTCTAAGTTAAAAACATTGAAAAATGTTCAAGTTTGGCAATTATCTGAACAAACCACAGCCGATATTCAGCAATTATGTCAACGTACTATGCAGTTACAACTGAATGTTATGGATGGTGAATGGACATTGATTGGCGACAATGCACAAGCGGTTATTGAGTGGACACAATTGCAATAATTTATAATGGTATATCAATAACTCAAAGTTAATCGAACAAAAATGCAGGCAAAATCGCTTGCATTTTTGTTTTGAAACTCAGTATATCTAATCAGACAACAATCATAATATTGATCAGATATGAATCTTGAACTTTATCAATTATTACTAGCACTCATGATTGGTGCCATTATTGGCACAGAGCGAGAGTATCGTAGTAAATCTGCTGGCTTAAGAACCATGATTATGGTTAGTCTAGCCTCCTGTTTATTTACCATGCTTTCGCTACGTATTGGGGTAGAAAATCCAGATAGACTTGCAGCAAATATTTTAACAGGACTTGGTTTCTTGGGCGCAGGTGTGATCTTTAAAGATGATAATCGAATTTCAGGCATTACCACTGCAACAACTATTTGGATGGTTGCAGCACTAGGCATGGCAGTTGGGGCAGGCTATTTTTTCTTAAGTTTAATCGGCACAGGACTGGTGCTGATTGTCTTGATATTCTTGGTGTATATTCAAGAGGAAATAGATGAATTTCATCAGGCACGCAATTATAGAATTTTATGTATCTATAAAGAAGAAACGCTAGATAAATATGAAAAAATATTTTCTGATAACAAATTAAAAATTATTCGTGGTGGGCAAAATAAAACTGAACAAAATATTATTGGGCATTGGGTTTTAATTGGATCAGCACAAAACCATCAAAAACTCACACAATACTTATTGAATGATACTGAGATTAAAGAGCTGAGTTTTTGATATTAGATTGGAATATAAGCAGAAAAGTGGAAACCGCAATTATAAGAATATGCGTATAATTATGCACAATAGGTTTTACAGGATTATCATCATTTTTGTCAGGCGTGTACTGAACAATAGATGAAATTTCGTTTTTATATTTGATGGATTGAGTGAAAAATGACGACTGAATTAGAAATTATTGATTTAAAAGTAGGTGAAGGAAAAGAAGCAGTAAAAGGTGCTTTAATTACGACGCACTATACAGGTTGGTTGGAAGATGGCACAAAGTTTGATTCTTCAATTGATCGAGGGAGTTACTTTGAAACTGTGATTGGCACAGGGCGTGTGATCAAGGGGTGGGATCAAGGGATTATGGGCATGAAAGTGGGTGGTAAACGTAAATTGATCGTGCCGTCACACTTGGCGTATGGTGAACGTAAAATGGGTAAAATTATTCCTGCCAATTCAAATCTTACTTTTGAAATTGAATTATTTGATGTAAAAACACGGGATTAAGACTTTGCACTTTTTGCAGTAAAAAATTGTAGAGTTTTGTATTAAAAAGCCCTTGAACTAAAATAAATTCGAGGGCTTTTTAATGGTTTACTAAAAAAGAAACATAATTCATTTAGCTTGAAAATGACTTTATTGTTCGATTTATTGTGAAAATATGAGGGAACTACATCAAATATGTAAGTTTTGTCTAAATATTAATCATAAAGACACATATCTAAACATACAATAACCTCATAAAGTGATAAAACGCATCTGCAATAAATAATTCAATTCTGAATTATTTTAAGATTATTTTCAGCTTCATTCTTTTAAATCAGCAATATAAGTATCTGATCAGATCCGTTCACCGTAAATTTGCGTACAAATTTATTGTGTGCCTACGCATTTTTGACCCGATTAACAATGATGACCGAGTAAATTGACCTCATGCAAATTCGTTATTTATCCCCAGCAATGGTTTTATGTGCAATGCTTGGCTGTAGTGTTTCAGGTCTAGCATTGGCGGAAGATCAGCCGAGTGAAGCTGTCATAGAGCAAGATAATTTACCACCTGCTGATTTAAATACCTTAACAATTATTGGTTATCACGAAATTACGGCGGAGAAAAACGCCGTGATTCCCGATTATGCGGTGAGTACGAAGCAATTTGAGTTGCATCTCGATTGGTTGCAAAAAAATGGCTACCACTTTATTTCAGTGACTCAATTGATCAAAGCCAATGAAGGCAAAGCTAAACTGCCTACTAAACCCGTATTATTAACCGTAGATGATGGTTACCAATCTTTTTACCAATATGCTTATCCAATTATTAAACGCAGAAAAATTCCTGTAGTGATGTCGGTGGTTGGATCTTGGCTTGAAACCAAAGCCAATACGCCCGTACAGTTTGGTGATGATCAACTCGCACGAGATAAATTGCTCAGTTGGGATGAGCTGAAAACTATGCAGAACAGTGGTTTAGTTGAAATTGGTAGCCACAGTTATAATTTGCATAAAGGTATATTGGGTAATCCTCAAGGTAATTCTGAACCTGCCGCAACCACACGTGAATACAATCCAAAAAATAAAAGCTATGAAACAGATAAACAGTACGCAGATCGTATTTTAAGTGACTTGAAAAAGAACAATCAGGTACTTAAAGCACATGGTTTAAAACAGCCACGTGTGATGGTGTGGCCTTATGGTCGTTACAATATGCAAACGGTTGAATTGGCTAAAAAAGCAGGTATGCCTGTGACCATTAGTTTGGATGATGGCCCCGATCATATTGAGAAATCCTTGGGACATTTGAATCGTATTTTGATTGAAGGCGGTATGAGTACCGATGCTTTGGCACAAGAAATTCAAAGCCGTCAAATGAGTTTGGGAGATAACAACCGTCCTCAAAAAATCATGCATGTCGATCTCGATTATATTTATGATCCTGATGAAAAACAGCAAGAGAAAAATCTAGGACATCTGCTTGATCGTATTCGAGACATGAATGTCAATACGGTGTATTTGCAGGCGTTTTCTGACCCCGATGCCAACGGTTCTGCGGATATGGTGTATTTCCCAAATCGATACTTACCTATGCGTGCAGATTTATTTAATCGTGTCTCTTGGCAAATTCAAACCCGTACACAAGTCGGGCGTGTGTATGCATGGATGCCATTACTTGCTTGGGAATTGCCCGAAAAAAATCCTGTTTCTAAGGACTTAGTTGTTACACAGCAGGCACATGCAGGTGATCATCTCAATATGGGCTATCACCGCTTAAGTCCATATTCTGCTGAAGCACGTCAAACGATTGAAGGGATTTATCAAGATTTGGCAAAATCGGCAACTTTCGATGGGATCTTATTCCATGACGATGCAACCTTGTCGGATTATGAAGATGCAAGTCCCGATGCGATGAAAGCTTATGCATCTATTGGTTTAACTGAAAGTTTAGAAGATATCCGTAAAAATGATGCATTATTGCAAAAATGGACGGCCTATAAAACGACAACTATTGATGATTTTGCTCAAGATTTGGCACAGAAAGTTCGCTATTGGCAGCCATTTTTACTAACAGCACGTAATTTGTATGCTCAAGTTGCATTGTCACCATATTCAGAAAATTGGTATGCACAGTCGTTAGAACAGTCAATACAAAAGTATGATTTTACAGCGATTATGGCAATGCCTTATATGGAACAAGCACCTGATACAAATAAGTTCTATCAAGATTTGGTCAATCGTGTCAAAAAGTATCCTAATGGTATGAAAAAAACAGTGTTTGAGTTACAGGCTGTCAATTGGCGTACCAATGAAAAAGTACCGACAGAAGAAATGGCGAGTACGATAAAATCGTTGTATCAACAAGGTGTTATGCATGTAGGTTATTATCCCGATGACCCAATTCAAGATCACCCCGATACAACACAAATGCGTCAGGTATTCGATTTGAAATCTTCTCGACTTGTACCTTGAGGATAGACGATGAGCACTTTTCAGCATCTATGGCAGACCATTCTAAATTTTATTTTTTATTATCCATTATTTATGTCGTATTTGTGGATGATTGGTGCACTGATTTTTTATTGGAAAGAGCGTAAAGAGCCCCCATTTCAACAACCAGTTGCTTTAACTGCATATCCATTGGTTGCGGTGCTTGTCCCTTGTTTTAATGAACAAGACAATGCTGTGGAAACGATTAGTCATGCACTACAATTAAATTATCCAAATTTTGAAGTGATTGCGATTAATGATGGAAGCTCAGATCGTACTGCCGAGATATTAAATGCACTAACACTTCAGCATGACAAATTACGTGTGGTGCATTTGGCAGAAAACCAAGGTAAAGCAATGGCATTGCAAGCGGGTAGTTTACTGACAGATGCTGAATTTCTGATCGGGATTGATGGTGATGCATTACTTGATCCTTTTGCTGCACAGTGGATGATTCGTCACTTTCTTGAAAATCCAACTGTTGCTGCGGTAACAGGTAATCCTCGAATTCGTACACGTTCAACGTTACTTGGACGCATTCAAGTCGGTGAATTTTCATCTATTGTTGGGATGATTAAGCGTGCGCAACGAACCTTTGGGCGTTTGTTTACCGTATCAGGTGTGATTACTGCATTTCGTAAAAGTGCCGTGCATGAAGTGGGTTATTGGTCACCCAATATGCTAACTGAAGATATTGATATTACGTGGAAACTATATCGAGCAGGCTGGGATATTCGCTTTGAACCGAATGCTTTGGTCTGGATTCTCATGCCTGAAACATTGAATGGTTTATGGAAACAACGTCTGCGTTGGGCAATGGGTGGGGCACAGGTTTTATTGAAAAATATTGATGTGTTGTTTAAACCTAAATTGAATTATTTATGGCCATTAATTATTGAATTGATTTTGACTTTAGTTTGGTCATATTTGATGTTAACTATGCTCATTTTATGGATTTTGCATTTCATTTTACCGTTCGCAGGCTTTCCTGAAATCAGTTCACCATTGTTACCTATGGGAACAGGTATATTGCTTGGTACAACCTGTTTATTGCAGTTTGCGATGAGTAAGTGGATGGATAGCCGTTACGAAGCAGGTTTGGCACGAAATTATTATTGGATGATTTGGTATCCATTTGTATTTTGGCTCATTACAGTAAGCGCGAGTATAATTGCCTTTCCAAAAGTATTATTCCGTAAAGATGGAACGCGAGCACGTTGGGTCAGTCCTGACCGTGGATTGCGTAATGACGACTAAAGAACATGATACACAACTGGAATCTGACCCTGTAAAACCTGAGTCATCTAGTTCAACAGAGGCGAATATGAAAACTGAATCTTTGATTATTGATGTACGTGGTCAACTACCATGGCATCGTCGCTACTTCACCACAACCATGACAGCGATGTTATGGGCAGGTTGGTTATTGCTTTGGCGACCATTGGTTATTGGGATTGGATATCTCTCGATTCAAAAACCGCATCTGGTGCATTATTTTTTTAGTACCTTTGCCCAAGTACTTGAAAATGGCTTTTTTGCACTGATTGCCTGTGCCGTTTCCTTGTGGTTGTGGAGTAACTTTGTACCTGCAAAAACTAAAAAAGAAGCAGAAACCAAAAGCACAGCGCAGTATGCGAGTTATTTCAACTTAGATATCGATGCTTTAATGCAAGCACGTCAGCAAAAAATTGCTACGGTTCATCATAATGCTGAAGGACGAATTACTAAAATTCAGTAATCGTTATTTTGAAAATGCTGAAAAATGACAGCGATTAGGTTTGAAGAGTTTAGAGAGTAAAAAAGTACATGACAGCTAAAATTAATGCAGCAGAGAGTATTCGGGGGCTTGCGTGTTTAGCTGTAGTATTTTCTCATCTCGCAATGAGTTTTTTTCCTTTTTTACACCATTTTGATCCAACAGAAACTACCGATTTAAATTGGGTGTATCAAGTTCATCATTTACCACTAGGTTTTTTATATTCGGGTGATGCAGCCGTTTTTGTCTTTTTTGTACTGAGCGGTTATGTGCTTAGTTATGCGATCTTAAAAAAACCTGAACAGTTTCAGAGTCGTTTAAAAAATATGATGGTTAAGCGTTATCCACGCTTAATGATTCCCGCACTGACCTCTTGTTTAATTATTTGGGCGACATTATCAATAATTGATATCGATAGTCGACATGTAGGTTTGTGGCTACAAGCCTTTGCTCAACAAGATTTTAGCTTTAAAACAGCATTATATGAAGGCACAATCGGCGCATTCTTATTTTCGGATAGTAATATTAATTGGGTACTGTGGACTATGACCATTGAGTTGATGGGGTCATTTGTACTGTTTTTTTTACTGGTACTTTACCAGTGGAAACACGGTGTATTTTGGCTCGGTTCAGTGTTGGTACTCGTACTCGCTTATATGTGGCGTGGACAAGGCTTTTGTATGGGAATTGCAAGCTTTGTGATAGGCATTTATATTTATTTATATGCTAAACAACTGTCTGCCTGTTTCGCAGTTTTACTGTTAATTTTAGGTTTGTATTTAGCAGGTGCACATAATACGAGCCAGGCTTATTCGTGGTTATATGCGCTGTGGGGTGAACATACTTATGATTTTAGTAATTTTCTTGCAGGGCCAATCATTGTTTATAGTGTATTGATGAGTCCATTGCTGTCAAAAGGGCTTGATCGTCCGATTTTAGTTTGGTTGGGAAAACTATCATTTTCGATTTATTTGATACACTTGTTAATGCTAACGTTGGTGTGTATTCCTTTGTTTAATTTGTTTTTAAAATGGCACTGGAGTTATTCACAGTCTGCGATTTGTTCGGGTGTATTGGCAATATTAGCAACACTTGTTGTTGCAGATATTTATAGTCGTTATATTGATCAATTTGCAATTAATATCAGTCAAAAAATAGCGATTAAAATTCTTAAATAACTGAATATATTGGGTAATGATGCTCAGTATTTCCTTGTTGGCAAAAAATATGCTAATTTTATAATCGAAGTGTTGGTATTGACTTTAAAATACCAACTCTCAAGTTATCTTATTCTCTGCATGAGAATATTTGACTCAATCTATATAACGATAAAGACCTTAGATTGAGTTCGTTAAATGATTAATGTTTTAAACAGCACTAAGAACAAAAATAGATGTATTTTATTTAATTGAATCCATAGAGGTTTAGTCGTATGAAGACATTATTGATACTGATTGTAATAGTCGTAGCACTCTATGTTTTATGGACTTTATGGGACAGTTTAATTAAAAATAAAATTAAGAATAAACAGCATTCAATCTTTGATCTGCATCAAAAAAATATATCAAAAAATTTTGAAGAGCGACAAGATGAAGAAGATTTACCTGAAAAATCAAAGCAGATTAAACAGCATTTAGACCAAGAACGTTTGAATATCACAATGACGAAACAACAGGCAGACGATCAGCAAAATGGCTCAGTACAGATGAGTACTGTGATGGATGATGTTAATCAAGAAGATCAACGCTTATTTGATGATGCGGCACAATTATTTTTTCAACAAGCCTTGAAAGTCAGGGATATCAATCAGGCAGGGGAAATTCAACAAAAATGGCTGAATAAAATGCCACACAGTACCCAAAGCCAATCGGGAGGTTTTGATTTTGGCGAATGGGCAATTTATTGGCATTACCATGATCAATCGCTTGAATATTATGTTGGGCGCTACGGTATTTTCTATGCGCATGTCGATCATGAAGGGCGAGAACACAAACTTGAGTTTCGCCAATCGAGTACATAATGTTTTTTAAATTTAGATACTCAGCATCTGATCAAATTGATCTAGCATCTTTTGCCAAATTTGCTCAGAACCCTTTCTAAAATATCCCATATGACCAATTGTCTTGAGCCCATAGTCTTTTGCTGAAATATCAATGTAGTGCATTGGGGCTTGACGATAATGTTGCATAAATGAATCACGAGATTGAGGAAGTGCCCAATCATCATCAAGTGCAGCTACGGCAAAAATGGGTGTTTTAACTTCGGCATAACGTTGATGAAGATCTTGTTGCTGAGGATCTGCAAAGAAATACGTTGGATTTTTACACCATTTACGCCACTGCTGATACACGCCCTTGGGTAAATCTGCACCCATGTTCAATTTACTCCAAGGTAAATAACCTTTAATGGCAACCATCGGTGGAAATACAATATTCCAAATGACCTGAACTTTAACTCGTTCTTTAAATGGCATAAAACCATGCCAGCCTGCACCTGTGCCATAGCAATACATTGCACTGACTTTATGATGATTTCTCGTTAATCCTAAAGCTTGACCACCATAAGAATGTCCGACCATAAATAAAGGAAGATTATCGCTTTTGAGACGATCAATTGCTCCAGTTAAATCATGCTCTCCCCAATCGAGATAAGACATTTGAAAGTTTTTCAGCTGCTTTGGTGCAGATAAATAAATACCACGATAATCAAAGGTCAGAACCTCAAAACCTTGAGCAGCCGAAAATTCAGCAAAGCGACGATAAAATGGTTGGGGTACACCTGTTGCGCATGCCACAACAATACGTGCTTTGACAGTTTTCGGTGTATAGAGTATTCCAGTCAGCATATAGCCATCATGGGCTAAAAAGTCGATGGTGGTACTTTCAAAAGCAGTTTGTGTTGTATTTAGCTGTATTTTATTTAACTGTGTTTGTGGCATATTCATACAAAATTCCTTGTATTACTGATGTGAAGAACAGTCAATTTACTTTTGCTTAGGTTGAATAGAATGGCAATGACGTAAGCTCTAATTATTTTCCTTTAAATTCAGGTGTACGACGTTGCAGCATTGCCATAACACCTTCTTGCGCATCTTCAGATTTTAGTAATGGTGTTAATAGGCTTTGTAAGTTTGCAAAAGCAGCTTCAGGGTTTTGTAGGAATGCTTGATGTGCAGAGTGTAAGGCTGCCTGTACTGCAAGTGGGGCTGCACTTGCGACGCGTTCAGCCAGTTCTAAAGCACGTGCGAGAGGGTCGTTATTGATCTCTGTGATGAGGTTCATGGTATAAGCATCTTGAGCATTGAAAAGATCACCTGTGAGAATGTATTTCATGGCTTTTGCCCAACCTGCTGCTTGTACAAAGCGTACTGTTGCACCACCAAAAGGCAATATGCCACGTTGTACTTCTATTTGAGTAAATTGAGTATTTTCATGCGCGACAACCATGTCGGAATTCAGCATCAATTCGATACCTGCGGTATAGCAATAACCTTGTACAGCTGTAATTAAAGGTTTGGTTCGTTGGCGACCGACTGTACCCCAAGGATTAACGGTTTCATCTGAAAAATTAAACACACCTTCTGCAAGTTTAGGTTGTAATTCGACTAAATCGAGCCCTGCGGTAAAATGCTCACCATGTGCAAAGATTACTGCACAGCGTAGTTCAGCATTATTTTCATACTCAGTTAACGCTAGTGCAAGGTCATGGATCATATGACTATCAAAAGCATTGCGCTTATCTGCGCGATCAAGTCCAATTAAATAGATGTGACTTTGAATTTCACGGCTGACTTTGCCTTGATTGGTAGTTGTAGTATTTGGCATTGTATGACTCATTATTTTAATGTGTTTGATCTATTTTTAAGCGATGATAGCGTAATGGTCAAGTCAACAAATTGACTACTGAGGTTATATAGGTTCTAAAATAGAACTCACTTGCAATCATTCAGTTTTTTTTCATAATACAGACATTCAAAAATATGTAGTTAGTCTTATGTCCCCACTTGAAATTATCTCCGTTATTATTAGTGTTATTGGTGTGACATTAACAATTAAAAGAAACATGTGGTGTTGGCTGTTTAATTTTCTTGCCTATTGTTTATATGCATGGCTGTTTTATGAATTTAAGCTTTATGGTGAAACTATTTTACAATGCTTCTTTATGGTGATGAATTTTTACGGTTTTTATCATTGGATGAAAGGGAAGCAAGAGAGTCATGAAATACGTATTGAGCCGATTGCTCCGAAATTGGTCATTTTACAAATGAGTATGGCGGCTGTAGGAGGTTTGTTATTTGGACTTTCTTTACATTATTTTACCGATGCCGCATTACCAATGCTCGATTCACAACTTGCCGCTTTTAGTCTATTGGCAACCTATTGGACTAGTCGAAAACATATTGCAACTTGGGTACTGTGGGTCTTTGTTGATATTATTTATGTGGGTATGTTCTTGTTTAAAGATTTATATCTAACTGCTACGCTTTATGCAGCACTTGTCGGTTTGGCAGCATTTGGTTGGTGGCAATGGACGCAGGTTAAAAATAAACAAACTCAGTGTAGTTTTACGGGAATATCCTAAAATGGAATAACCATTCCGACTAAAGTTAAGCGTTAAAATTTTGGTCAGATTGTGGTTTTTAAGAATTTGATTCATATTGGAGTCGTTTGAGATGTTACTCGATTTACAATTATATAAATTTGATGTATTGGTGAGAAAATTGATTTCTACACCCGAAGACTATATTCAATTTGAATCAGTTTCTGATTTTTATAAAGCATCTTGGCTCAATAATTTTCCTCAAGGAACAATGTGGACAGTTTCAGGTTTAGATGATGGAGCAGAGGAATTTTGTATTCTCATTACGTATAAAAATCATAATTTGATGATTGATGTTGCTGACAAAATTCAGATTTATCGAAGTGTAGTTTCTGAAAAATTAACAAAAAATGAATGTAGTTCGTTATGCGTCAGTCATAAATAATACGTGACATCTGCTACTTTTTTGATTTAAATGAATAAACAAGCTACTGAGTTAAATACTAATTTTTGTTTCAATGATTGAATGAAAATTTTCAGCAGTCATAAATTTATCTAAAAGAACAATGAAAGGATTCAAAATGGCACATAAATTTAGTATTCAAACCACCATTCAAGGCATCACCCTTGAAGACTTCAAACGGCTTTCGGCAAATACAGCATTACATGAAGCCGTATGTCGTCGTATTCCTGGAGAAAAGTTGGATATTCTTGAATCGCAAATTACGGGTGACATTTATACTATGCGCCGTGCGTATAACTTAGATGTCAATATTCCAGATATTGCCAAAAAATTATTGAAAGATGCCTTCCGTTTAAAACGAACAGATATAACGAATTTAGCTGCCATGACCTCCACAGTTGAATTAGGTGCAAACCTTCCTTTAGAGGCAAGGTGTGAGCGTTCGGTAACAGGTGATCAGCATCAGATAAAATTACAAATTGATTGGCAGGTAAAGGTGAAAGTACCACTAATTGGAGGTTTGCTTGAAAAGCATGCCGAAGGTGAAATTCGTAAATTTACAGATTTAGAACTCGAAATTATTGAAGATGAATTAAAGAAAAATTTATAAAAATTAAAATAATACTATTCATCCATCAACGTTATGGATGAATAGTAAATAATAAAAAAAAGTAAAATTAGTATCAAATTCCTTATTTTATGTATAAAAAATATTTAACCATCTGATTTAAAAATATTTTATTATCTTTTCTTACTTTAATAGTAAAAATTCACAGATAGTCATAATTTGATGATAAATTATACTAAAGTAATATTTCTTGAAATTAAGATGCTATTGATGAATGTAAAAAAGGATATAGTGGAATAAAAAATCATTCTTATACATTTTAAATAATTATAAATATTGGCTATAAGCAGGCGGTCTATAATGAAATTACTAGAAAAAATCAAAGAATATTTGAACGGTAGCGCACTGTTGAATTGGGATAGTTTGAGCAAAAGTAATTTTGTCATGATTCTTGGCGCATTGACCTATATCATTTGGATTATTTGGTATTTATTTGTTTTTAGTGTTCCCGAATTAAAATATTGGATGGATGAAAGCCTATTCACTTCTCATATAATTGTATCAGTTATTATCATTTTTTTATTTTTACTCTGGGCATTTATTGGCATAAAGTGGAAAGATAATATTTGGATTCAGACGTATTTTCCCTATTTTTGTATTATGTTTTTTGGTGTGACGCTAATTTATGGCGGATTTAATGTTGGTATTATTAGTCCAGCAACGATCGGAAGCTATATTAGTTTAATTTCGGTTGGTATTGTCTTATTTGAACGTAAAATTATTTATAGTACAGCCATTCCTGTGACTATTTTTTTACTGGGTAGTATTGTATTGAGTGCAATGGGAAAAATACCCTATGCACCTTTATTTAGCAATGAATTGAATAGTAGTACGCTCTCTGAAAATCCATTTTGGATTTATAGTATGTTGTTCCTGTATGTGCCAATTTTTTTTATTTCTATTGTACTTTTTGAAATACTATTGACCCAGTGGCGTAATCGTGAAAAACAAATTCAAATTATGAGTCAGCTTGATCCTTTAACAGGTATTTTCAATCGTCGCTTTATTAGCCAAAGTTTAGGGAAAATTCATCAGAAAAATGGTGATTATTCCTTAGTTGTGCTTGATCTTGATTTCTTTAAAAATATTAATGATAGCTATGGGCATGATGTTGGAGATCGTGTACTCCGTGATGTTGCGCAGGTTCTTAGTTTGAGTTTGCGTGGTAATGATCTTGTTGGACGTTTTGGCGGTGAAGAATTTGTTTTACTACTTAGTGATAAACAACAGATCCATGCAATGGAAATCGCAGAAAGATGTCGTGAAAAAATTGAACAATTGAATGTGGAATATGCTGAAAATCAAGCGATTAAAATCACTGCAAGTTTTGGTGTTGCAACATGGAAACCAGGTTTAACACGTGAAGTTGTTTTACGTCAGGCAGATCAGGCATTGTATTTAGCAAAAAAAAATGGGCGCAATCAGGTCAGAAGCTATTTAGAAATTACGGCTTAATACAATCATTAAATATTAATTTCTCACAAAATAAGGTGTTGCAGACAGTGTGATGCCGATTGCGAGTACTGCCCAAAGATTGTCTATAAAATATGGAAAAATCATTAAAATAATCCCACAGATAAAAGGCACATTTTTACGTTGCTTACGCCCATAGAGAAAATAGCCAAATCCGATAGAGCTGAACAGCACATTCAGCAGTAATGTTGTTGTATCCATAACGTATGATAATTTTTAAAATAGTGTTTAAGTTTAATCGAAAGTGCTGAAAAAGAACTTAAATTTAATACGTATAAAAGACAGATTTTTAAACATTCTGTTTTAAAATAGTCGCAAAATAATCAAATTGAGTACGCCATGCAGACTGTTTTACCTGTTGCCCAACGTGGTGAAGCTATTTTAACCTTAATTGCAGCACCAATTTCAGAAAGTGAATTTGGTAGTGCATGGTTAAATACACTTGCTGATGCCATGCAAGATACGATGCTTGAGCATAATGGTGTTGGCATTGCTGCACCGCAAGTTTATATCTCTAAACGTGTGATTATTGTGGCTTCTCGTCCGAATCCACGCTATCCCGATGCACCTGAAATGGATGCAGTTGTGATGGTGAACCCTGAAATTTTAGCTTTTTCTAGTGAAATTGTACCGGGTGAGGAAGGGTGTTTAAGTGTACCTAATGAACGTGGACAAGTTCGGCGTGCAGAGAAGATCACTATTCGTTATCGCGCATTAAATGGGGAAGCCATTGAAACTGAGTTTTCAGGTTTTCCTGCCCGTATTGTGCAACATGAAGTGGATCACTTAAATGGCGTATTGTTTGTCGATAGAGTTTAAAAATATTATATTGTTGTAAAAATAGCCCGATTCAAACAAGTATTTGTATTATTTTCCCTGATCATTTTTGAAGATAGGTATAATGGGAATAATTGTAAAATATGATGAGAATCTGTATGAAACTTGAATTTCAACAAGGCAAAATTAAGCAATACAATGCCGATAAAGGCTTCGGTTTTATTGGTGGTATAGAAGAGGATATTTTTTTTCATATTTCTGATTTTCCACTTGCCGATGGCGAACCGAAACGTAATGAACGCGTGAAATTTGTTGTTATAGATAATGAAGGTAAGCCGAGAGCTGTGAAAATTGAGCGTGTTGAAGATAATTCAGCAAGAGCTAAAAAGACTAAAATTGTAGACAATAATAAATCAATTACTTCGTCTTTATTATCAAATTTTAGAAAGTAATTGTTTTTAAATCATTAGATTTCCTCCCTTTTTAAGCTGAGAAGTTTTTTTTGATTAAAGGGAGGAGTAGTCTTTTTAGATAATGAATAAAAATGAAACCTTATAATAAAAACTTAAAACAAGCCTCTCGAGATCTTAGAAACAACATGACTGATGCTGAAAAGCTTTTATGGTCAAGGCTTCGTAATAAGCAAATTTTAGGATTACAGTTCTATCGGCGGAAACCGCTTTTAAATTTCATTGTGGATTTTTACTGTCCTTCTACAAATTTGGTGGTTGAGTGCGATGGGAGTCAGCATTATACAAATGAAGGCTTAGAAGCTGATCGGATTCGTGATCACGCATTAGAACATTTGGGTTTAAAAGTACTGAGGTTTGATAATCGGCAGGTTTTGGGAGAGATTGATGGGGTGGTGGAAGCCATTTATCATTACTGTCTTAAAGAGTCTCCCTAAGTCCCCCTTTTCAAAGGGGGGGCTTTTCGCGAATTTGATGATGGTATTAGATTCGCTGTGTTCCTCCCTTTTTTAAAGGGAGGTTAGGAGGGATTATTTAAATATTGCATCGCCAAAAATATTATAGTCATGCATCATAGCCTCAAAAGATTTTGAATCGGCAGTTTTGTCGAGATTACCTAAAGCTGCTTTCTCAACTTTATCTTGTTGCTCATTAGACATACTACTCCGTTTTTTTTGAATTTCTAATGCTTTACTTTTCATATATCCAAGCAGGTATTCAGGCATTACTAGACTTGCTGGTTTACATATGCCTTGTTTTAAGGAAACTCGACTTGCCCTCATTTTTGATGAAAAATTGGAATTAACAATTCCTAAGATGAGAAAGGTGGGAAGTTTAGTGAATATGTAGATGTTGTTATCTCCTTGTAAGACATCCACACCAATACTTCTAAGAAAATATCTATTTATGTTACTTGGTAAGTTTAATGATTTTGGAGGAATATTTATTTCAGATAAAGGAAAGATATGTTGTTCATATTGATATAAATTATCTTGTTTACCTAAAAGAAAATTTCTTAAGTTAAGTTCAGCACGATTGATCTGATCTATGAAATAAGCACTCTCATTTTCAAAGTCAGAATTCTTATTTTTTATGTAGATTAATGTTCTCCATGAAAGGGATGTACAGAATTTTGCTAACCAATCTTTATATTCAATAACATAATTTTTTTGATCCAGAAAAGGTATAAACATTTTTTCAGAAAACTGTTTTTCCCAACCTGAAAAAAGAAGCTCACAATCATTGCATAAGAGATAGTCCTTGAGACTATCTTGTTGCCTTTTATTGATGTTATCTATGTTTCGAAGATAACCTGTAGCACTAGTTCTTTTGAGCCATTTACCAACAAATTTGGGGATGAAATGGCTTTCTTTTAATTTTTTTGATTCATGACAAAGTGAGCATATATTATTCATTTTAGTAAGTCTGTATTTTTGAAGATATGAAATAATATCGTCTAACTTTTATTATTATTCAATCCCTCCCAACCTCCCTTTAAAAAGGGAGGGGCTGTCACGTAATTTATTTAATCACATGACATTCCCCTCTTTTTCAAAGAGGGGCTAGGGGAGATTTTAAAAACTCAAGAAACCGAATCATCCAAATTCGGCGCTAACCAACGCTTCGCTTCATCCAAAGTCCAATTCTTACGCTTCGCATAATCTTCAAGCTGATCGCCTGCGATTTTACCCACGTTAAAATATTCAGACTGTGGGTTTGCATAGTAGAAACCACTCACAGAAGAAGGTGGCCACATTGCAAAACTAGAAGTCAACTCAGTACCAATTTTTGCAGTTGAATCTAACCAACTAAACAAAGTCGCTTTTTCAGAATGTTCTGGGCAAGCAGGATAACCTGGTGCAGGACGAATCCCGACATATTTCTCTTTAATCAACTCTTCATTCGATAAGTTTTCAGTAGCTTGATAACCCCAGAACTCTTTACGGATACGCTCATGTAAATGCTCAGCAAATGCTTCAGCAAAACGGTCACCTAAAGATTGTGCAAGAATCGCAGAGTAGTCATCGCCCTTGGCTTTATACTCATGTGCCATTTCTTCTGCACCGAAAATCGATACAGTGAAACCGCCCAAGAAATCTTCCGCTTGGTTTTTAGTCGCTACAAAATCAGCCAATGATAAGTTTGGTTTGCCAGTCACTTTGTCCGATTGCTGGCGGATATGATGGAAGGTATGCGTCGTTGCACCTGATTCATCATAGACTTCAACAGAGTCAGGCGCAGAACGATTGGCAGGGTAAATGCTAAACACTGCGCGAGCATCAAAGCGTTTATTTTCAATAATGTCTTTCAACATCTCTTGCGCTTGGTTATACAAATCAGTCGCAGCTTCACCGACCACTTCATCCGTTAGAATTGCAGGGAATTTACCCGCCAAACTCCAAGAAATAAAGAACGGAGTCCAATCAAAATACTCCACTAAAGTTTCAAGTGGGTAGTTGGTCAATGTATGCGAACCGATAAAGTTAGGAATCGCAGGTTTATTGGTAGCAAAGTCAATTTTTAAACCATTTTCAATCGATTCAGCATAAGACAATTTTGCTGCTTTCGGCTGTTTATTGGCAATACGTTCACGCACTTTTTCATATTCAGCACGAGTTTCTTCAACTAACTTTGGCTTCATTTCTTTAGAAAGTAATGTTGTCGCAATACCAACCGCACGAGAAGCATCTGCCACATAAATTACAGCATCATTTGAATATTGTGGATCAATTTTCACAGCGGTATGTGCTTTAGAAGTGGTTGCACCGCCAATCATGAGGGGTATATGGAAACCTTTACGTTGCATTTCTTTGGCAACAAAGACCATTTCATCGAGTGATGGTGTGATTAAACCTGACAAACCGATGATGTCACATTTTTCATCAATCGCCGTTTGTAAAATTTTCTCAGCAGGCACCATTACACCAAGGTCAACGATGTCATAACCGTTACAGCCAAGTACAACACCCACGATATTTTTACCAATATCATGCACATCGCCTTTCACTGTCGCCATCAAGATACGCCCTTTAGATTGTGCACCTGATTTTTCAGCTTCAATGTACGGGTTCAACCAAGCTACCGCTTGCTTCATCACACGTGCAGATTTCACCACTTGTGGTAGGAACATTTTACCTGAACCAAACAAGTCACCGACCACATTCATGCCGTCCATGAGTGGGCCTTCAATCACATCAAGCGGACGAACTGATTTTAGACGTGCTTCTTCAGTATCTTCATCAATATAGGTGGTGATACCTTTGACTAGCGCGTGTTCAAGGCGTTTTTCGACAGGAAGTTCACGCCATTCCAAGTTTTCGACTTGTTTTTGTGCGACACCTTGACCACGATATTTTTCTGCAACTTCAAGCAATTTTTCGGTGGCATCATGTTGGCTTTCACCTTGATTCTGATTCAGAATCACATCTTCAACGGCAGCTTTGAGTTCAGGATCAATATCATCATAAATCGCCATTTGACCTGCGTTGACAATACCCATCGTCATGCCTTGTTGAATGGCATGGTAAAGGAACACAGAGTGAATCGCTTCACGTACAGGCTCATTACCACGGAATGAGAACGATACGTTAGACACACCGCCTGAAATCATTGCATGTGGAAGATTTTGTTTAATCCAGCCTGTTGCTTCAATAAAATCAACAGCATAGTTGTTATGTTCTTCAATCCCTGTTGCCACTGCAAATACGTTTGGATCGAAAATAATATCTTCAGCAGGAAAACCAACTTCATTGACCAATACATCATAAGAACGCTTACAAATTTCACGTTTACGTGCAGCAGTATCCGCCTGACCAGTTTCATCAAATGCCATGACAATAATTGCAGCACCGTACTGACGGCACAAACGTGCTTTTGCAACAAACTCGTCATAACCTTCTTTTAAGGAAATCGAGTTTACAACTGCTTTACCTTGTACGCATTTCAAGCCTGCTTCAATGATTTCCCATTTAGATGAGTCAATCATGATTGGCACTTTGGAAATTTCAGGTTCAGAGGCGATCAAATTCAGAAAATGCACCATCGCACCTTGTGAATCGAGCATGCCTTCATCCATGTTGATGTCAATAATTTGCGCACCTGCAACCACTTGTTGCAAGGCAACATCGAGTGCTTCGGCAAAATTTTCTTCACGAATCAAACGGAGGAATTTTTTAGAACCTGTCACGTTAGTACGTTCACCGACATTCACAAACAAAGAATCGTCAGTAATGTTAAACGGCTCTAAACCACTTAAACGACAAGCAGGCTTGGTTTCAGGCACTTGGCGTGGCTTGATGTCTTTTACGGCATTGTAAATGGCACGAATATGGTCAGGGGTTGTACCACAACAACCGCCTGTAATATTGATCAGACCGCTTTCAGCAAATTCTTTTAAGAATGCAGCTGTTTCTTCAGGAGTTTCATCATAACCACCAAAAGCGTTTGGTAAACCTGCATTTGGATGTGCTGAAACAAAAGTATCGGCAACGTCAGAAATCGTTTTGACATGCGGACGCATTGCATCTGCACCTAAGGCACAGTTAAAACCAATCGACAATAAATCGCCATGACGTACTGAGTTCCAGAACGCTTCCGCAGTTTGACCTGTCAGTGTACGACCTGATGCATCGGTAATCGTACCCGAAATCATCAAAGGCAATTCACGACCTAATTGATTAAAAACTTCTTTAACGGCAAAAATTGCCGCTTTACAGTTCAGTGTATCGAATACTGTTTCAATAAGTAGAATGTCCGCACCACCTTCAATGAGGGCGTGTGCAGCCTCAATATAGTTTTCTTTTAATTCATCAAAGGTAATGTTACGAAACGCAGGATCATTCACATTCGGTGAAATTGAACAAGTACGTGACGTAGGACCGAGTACACCTGCAACAAAACGTGGTTTGTCAGGCGTTGAATATTTTTCACAAGCTGCTTTAGCAATACGTGCAGCTTCAAAGTTAATCTCATGGACAAATTCTTCCATGTGATAGTCAGACATTGAAACTTTTGTACCATTGAATGAGTTGGTTTCAATGATGTCTGCACCTGCATCGAGGTAAGCCTCATGAATGCCTTGAATAATTTGCGGTTGAGTCAGTACTAAAAGGTCATTGTTACCTTTCAAGTCAGATGCCCAATCGGCAAAACGCTCACCACGGTAATCGGCTTCCTCTAATTTATGGCGTTGGATCATGGTTCCCATTGCACCATCAATGATTAGGATACGTTGGGTCAGAAGCTCTTTTAAGGTGGTCAATGTTGACATTCAAAACTCTCAGCAGGTTTTTTAAACGTGCAATATATTAGCAGATAGTCTATATGATTACTGCAAAAGCGAATCTCAAGGCTAATTTATTGATGGAAATCTGTGATTTGATACATGAGCTTTGTTGATATACACAAAAAAATCAATTTTTGATTAAAATCAGTACATAAAGCAGTTTTAAAGATAAAAAAATAATGGATATGTAAATATTTTAGTTTGTCTAAGATCGTGAGTGTTTTTTCATCAATTTGTCATAAATTTCTTGGATGATGTGATGGTGAAATAACGGAAAAGACATTTTTCTTTAAATATTACAAATTTTATTTAAGGATTAGAAATGCTTAAACAGCGGTTTTTTTAATGTTTTATATTGACTAAGTTTATGTTTTTTATTTTTATTTTTATTTTTAGGTGAGTGGGTGTGTTAAGTGAAGCGCTTATATTTTTGAAATATGAGCGTTATATAAGTCATGTTTGTCATATAATTGTCATAATTAAATTGAACAATAAGGGGATTTTATTATCCTCTTTTACGTCTGCATGAATTCAAATTTACCTCCCGTTTCTGATTCGGCACAAACGTCAACAGCACAAAAGTCGACGAATGTTCATGTGCCAACACCAAAATTTTTTATGCCGGTGTTTTTGACGATTATTATTGCGACGCTTATTTATATTGCAATTCAGGTCAATACTGACCTGAGTCATGTACCTGCGCTGAGCATGTACTCTGTTATTTTATTGGCAACAGCACTTTTCATTGCACTCGGTTTTGAGTTTGTAAATGGTTTCCATGATACAGCCAACGCTGTAGCAACGGTGATTTATACTAACGCCTTACCTGCACCTGTTGCAGTGATGTGGGCAGGTTTCTGTAACTTCTTGGGAGTTATGGTTGCAAGTGGTGCTGTCGCTTACGGGATTATTGCTTTACTACCTGTTGAATTGATTATGAATGTCGGTTCAGGTGCAGGTTTTGCGATGGTTTTTGCCATGCTCATAGCAGCGATCCTGTGGAACTTAGGGACTTGGTTCTTAGGGATTCCAGCATCAAGCTCACATACTTTAATCGGTTCGATTTTAGGTGTAGGCATCATGAACTGGATTTTACATTCGGGGAGTGGCGCTTCAGGCGTTGATATGGATCAAGTTGCAAAAGTGGGTAAAGCATTGCTGTTTTCTCCTCTTATTGGTTTTGCATTTGCAGCAGTTGTTTTCTTATTGGTTAAGAAAATATTTAAGAAACAAGTTGAATTGTTCCAGCCACCCGAAGGTAATAAGCCACCACCACCTTTGATCCGCGCCATTCTTATCTTTACCTGTACGGGGGTAAGTTTTGCACATGGCTCAAATGATGGTCAAAAAGGTATGGGCTTAATCATGTTGATTTTGATTGGTTGTGTACCTTTGGCATATTCTTTAAATAAAAGTTTAGACCAAACACATTTACAATCATTTTCACAATTATCAAGTCAGACCGCGTCAGCAATCTATGTACAACATGATGATATTTCGGATGCGCAAGCACGTGATACGATTACTAAATACGTTCAAACTAAAGAATTAACACCGCAAGTTATACCTGCATTGGCAAGTTTAACGGATCACTTGGGTGAACGTGTCAGCAAGTTTGGTAGTTTGAACAATTTACCTGAAGCGGAAGTTTCTGCTTTACGTAATGATATGTACTTGAGCTCGACTGCATTTAAACGTTTGGAAAAAGCTGAGCAATTGCCAAAAATGGATGCAACACAAACCAAAGTAGTGAAAGACTACCGTAAAAATTTAGATTCATTTTTACAGTACATTCCAACTTGGGTAAAAGTTGCGGTGGCATTGGCATTGGGTCTAGGCACAATGGTTGGTTGGAAGCGTATTGTGGTGACTGTAGGTGAGCGTATTGGTAAACATCACATGACTTATGGTCAGGGCATGTCTGCTGAATTGGTTGCAATGACGACAATTGCAGCAGCAGATGGTTTTGGCTTACCAGTATCGACCACACACGTTTTAAACTCGGCTGTTGCAGGTACCATGGTTGCCAATAAATCTGGTTTAAACTTTGCGACAGTGAAAACTATTCTTTCAGCTTGGATTTTCACATTACCTGCAACAATCTGTTTATCAGGTGGATTGTTTTGGTTATTCTTACAATTTGTCTAATCTGAAATAATTAAATAAGAAATTTAAAAATGCTGCCAAAAGGCAGCATTTTTTTAGCAAATAGAACATGCTCAAACTTATGATTTTTTCACTTTAGACCATACTTTATCTAATGGTAGCTTATTGGCAGCAAAACCATAAATAGCAGCAAAGGGCAGTGCAGTACGTGCAAGATAAGCCACACGCCATAAGCCCCCATGATTTGCACCGTCCATCATCAGTTGAAGTGGATGTTCAAGATCATTTTCAGGATGTGATAATGCTTTAGGGTTGCGTAAGTCGTGAATCCATAACGCAGCCATAATGGCATTGGTCGTTTCAGGATCAAAAGCTTCAACATCAAATAAACGTGCGCCATGGAATGCTGCTTTCAGCAGTGGATTTTTGGTCACTGAATAAGTCGTTGTCGATGGTGCAATATTGATACATACCTTTTGACCTTGATGACGAGCTAAAGTTGCACGCCATTGTTGTAGTCGTTTTGCTAAGGCGTAGTTTGGACCTTGTTCTACGACCATACAGTCTGCGACACCATAAGCTTGTCCATTATCGGAAGAAATCAACGTTTTTTGATGATTTTGGAAAAAATGTTTGAGTGAGATGGTTGAAATGCCTTTACTAAAGAGTTTTTCAAAACTTGAACGTCGCTTAAATTTCTCACCCGAAGCTTCAATCACTTCTTTAGGCACAGCATAAATGTCTGTTGGTGTACACATATACATGAGTGATGAGTCAGGCTTTTGCTGACTGACATAGCTCATAATACTGTCCATTGCCATAGAAACACGAACGTGTTTTTCACCATCTAGGTATGCAATTGCAGCAAGGTTTAGTTTATGTGGATTCTGCGCTAACCAATGTCCAATTTCAGGAATTTGGGTCAGTAAATTTACCCCTAACTTTTGTGTCAGTTCATTTTGTGATGTATTTGCTGAAATATCTTCTAAGCTTGGCGCATGAAGTGTGGCATTGCCATTTTCAATAATCTTGAGGATTTTTGTCCATACTCGTTCATTGGGTAAATCTACGGCAATAATATTGGCTTTCCATTTTGCAAGCCAACTCAGAGGTCCTGCTTCCGATGCAGCACCAAACAGAACCATGGTTTTTTCAGATAAGTCGAACCATTCAGGATGAGCAATCACTTTACGTAAAGCATCGGCATGACTTTCTTCAACAATACCCGCATCTTGCCAAAATGTTATTTGATCAAGTAAAGCCTGACCTTGTAGTTTTTGTCCACGATAGGGTACATACCATTCGGGTTTTGCAGTACTTTTACCTTGAATTGTCACGGTATACAGTTTTTGAATGTCAGCGACATCCATAACATCTTTCAATAAATACTTTTTTCCATCACGATAAAAATCAAAACTATGCTGTGCTTTGTGTAAGCCTTGGGTAGCAATGTGAATGGGATTTTGAGTTGAGCGAATACCATGTTCAACCAGTGCTTTAAAATAATGGGGGTAATTTTTTCGCCAATTTTTATCTACTAATACGGCTTGAGCATTGGCATGATCGACCAAAGACAGTGCTTCGGAAAGAATGGATTGACCTGTTTTGGAACTGCTCGATTTGCCTGTATGTGGGTCAAGTGGAAAGTGTAATCCATCTAATATTTTGGACATGCGAAAAACCCCAGTTTTTTTTAAATTAATATACAGATGTATACATTATCTATGCCAAGTTTACTTTTTGGGTGGCATTAACTACCAAAATTGATAGAAAACGTAAGGGGAAAATGAATGCCTTTTACATCTAAAAGATTCTATTGAGTGTTATTTGATTGAAAGATTTTTTAAAACTTGTGTGAAAAATAAATAAAAACATCAATTCCGACAAATTTAGTTGATTTTTTATTAATTGCCCCCAACTTCAGTTAAAATAGCAACTTCAGCTTGAGGAAAAAGTTATGTCGACTGAAAACAGCAACACTGCAGTTGCAGAAGAAATTCCAAATTTATTGATTACACCAACTGCACAAGAATATCTGAAAGATTTGCTTGAAAAGCAAAATACACCGGGTATCGCAGTTCGTATTTTTGTTGAACATGCAGGAACTCCACGTGCTGAATGTTGCATGGCGTATAGTGCTCCTGATGAAGTTGTCCCTACAGACTATAAACAAGAATATGCAGAGTTTGGTGCTTATATTGATAGCCCATCTATTCCATATTTATTAGATGCGGTTATTGATTACAACAAAGACCGTTTTGGTGGGCAGTTGACATTCCGTGCACCAAATTCAAAAGTCCCACGTGTCGGTCCTGATGCATCAATGGAAGAGCGTATTACTTATGTATTACAGTCTGAAATTAACCCAGGCTTAGAAGGTCATGGTGGTAACTGTGCATTGGTTGAAGTACAAGATGATGCAGAGCATGGTTTAACAGCGGTATTAAAATTTGGTGGTGGTTGCCAAGGGTGTTCATCTATTGACTTAACCTTGAAACAAGGTGTTGAGACAACGTTGAAACAGCATATTCCAGAATTGATGAGAGTTGTCGACCAGACAGATCATACTCAAACTGATGGTGCGTATTTCAAATAAATTGATTTAAAATTCAGTTTTAAAACCTCCAATTATGGAGGTTTTTTTATGCTTAACAGTTTTGTAAGGATGAGTTTTCTCATATTTTTGATATAGAAAAATATGTTTATTTATGAGAATAAAATTTAATTATTACAGTAATTTATATAATAAATAAAATTAAATTTATGAATGCAAATAGTAGTAATTATCATTAAATATTGCATTTAGTGGTGTCTTTGTTACACTATGTCACGAAATCTTCCATATTTATTCATAACTTAGATTCTTTGGGGTATCTTGCATGACAAAACGTGTTATCCAATCCGTGTTATCAATTTCAGTTGTAGCACTGATGATAAGTGCTGCTCATGCGGTAGAATCAAAAGAAAATTCAAGTGAAAATGTGTCATCAGAACCCAAAAGTAAACTTGAAACGATTGTCATTACAGCATCAGGATACGAGCAAGATATCTCGAAAGCACCCGCATCTATGACAGTGATTAGTCGCGAAGAATTAGACAAACGAGAGTACTCAGACATTACAGATGTACTTCGAAATACACCAGGAGTTGTTGTTTCAGGCTCAGGTTCGGCTCAAAGTATTAGTATTCGAGGGATGAGCTCGAATTACACATTATTCTTGATTGATGGCAAGCGACAGTATTCAAAAGATGTGAATCCAAATGGCGACGATAATGGATTCGAAAAAAATATTTTACCGCCAATGGCCGCTATTGAACGTATTGAGATTATCCGTGGTCCTGCATCAACGCTATATGGCAGTGAGGCTATGGGTGGTGTAATTAACATCATTACGAAAAAGGTATCAGATGAATGGTCGGGTACGGCCGAGCTTGGTACAGTTATTCAGGATAAGGGTGATGCAGGTGATCTAAAAAATGCATCTGTATATATTGCAGGACCATTAATTCCAAATAAACTTGGTCTACAACTTGGTGTAAGCAAACAAGAACGTGAAGAAGATAGTTTTGTTGGTGGCTTTAGAGGAAATGAGAGAGAAAGCTTAAATTCACGCTTAACTTATATGCTCAATGATCAGCATGATTTACAGTTTGATGCGAATTTTACTACGCAAGATGCAAAATCAACAGTGGGTAAAACGGTAGAAGCGGTTGCAAATGCCACGGATTCAAATTCACGTAACTATCGTAGTGTTTATGCATTAACGCATAATGGTCGTTATAGTGATCAATTGGATAGCGCAACGTATTTGCAATATGAAAACTCTAAAAATCCAGACCGTGCCAATACAACCCTTGATACGAAAGGGATTGAGCTTGAAACATGGACGTTTAATAATCAATGGAATTGGTTGCTAAATAAACATAAACTGTCATTTGGTGCTTATTATAAAGATGAAGTATTGAATGATAAAGCAACAAACCGTAACCCGAATATTCCAGAATTTAGTGAATTATCCCGTTGGTCGGTCGCAGGCTTTCTTGAAGATACTTGGAGTGTAACTGATCAGTTTAATTTAACTGGTGGTTTGCGCTATGACCATGATGAGAATTATGGTGGTAATTTATCGCCGCGTTTATACGGTGTTTATAGCTTTACAGATCAATTCAGTATGAAAGGTGGTGTATCTACAGGATATAAACAACCCGATATTCGAGCAGCAACAGAAGGTTTTTATAGTGTGACAGGTGGAGGAGGTTCTCCAACATCTACAGGTCGAGGTATTATCCGTGCCAATCCTGATTTAGATCCTGAAACTAGCGTTTCTTCAGAGCTTGGGTTTAATTGGAAAAATGATTATGTAAATGCTTCTTTAACAGGCTATATCACTCAGTTTAAAGATAAAATAACTGAAGTACGGACTTGTGAAACAGACACAGATGGGACGAACACGAACCGTAATAATGTCGCTGCTTGGAAATGTGCTGAAGGTGCAACGCCATTTTATTTCATCAGTGATCGTATTAACGTAGATGATGCTGAACTACAAGGTATTGAAGCTACGGTTGAAACTGATTTAAACGAATATACAACATTATCGGCAAATTATACGTATACAAATACGGAAATTAAATCAGGTGAATTTAAGGGGCAACCTTTGAATGAAATGCCTAAGCATATGTTTAATATTACTGTAGATTATAATATTTCAGATGCATTAAACGTTTGGAGTCGCTTACATTATCGTAGTGAAACATCTTCTTATTTAAGTCGTACTTCAATGTCTGAACCGAATCCAGGGTATGAATTCCTCGATATTGGCTTTAATTATCAGTTTACACCACATTTGAAAGGGAAGTTCGGTGTATATAATCTGTTAGATGAAACCGCTGAAAACTCAGATGGTGATCGTTTATTGGATGGACGACGTTATGGTGTAAGTTTTATGGCTAAATTTTAATAGATTTCTTGGTATATCAGATTTAGAAAAAGGCGCTTTAAGCGCCTTTTTCTATTCCTAAAATCTTAAGCGTTTCATTTGAATAATAAAACTTTTCCAAATGCACACGAGCACGTTGTCTTAAGTGCTGAGAAGAAATAAGTTTTTGAATAATGGGGTTTAATAATTGGCAGAGTTCATTTTGAATGAGCGTTTCATCAATGTTAAGATCACGTAATAATAAGTCAAAACTATGTTCTTGATTACGCACATACCAAGCATATACGCCATCGTGCACTTGCTGTTTAAGATAGTCAGTTTGGCGAAGGTGATCCCAAATTTCATGACCCAAAGTAACCGTTTTCGGTAGGTCATTCACTTCAATATAGCTACGAATCACTGAGACGGGCACTTTTTTAATTTTGTGCCAAAGGTTCGCTTGTAAGTGATAAAGCTTTTCATCGTCAAACTGATGATTTAAAACTTGCTCACTCAGTTGGCTAATTTTAATGATATTTTTTTGCAAATAATGCTTAACCGTATCATCCAAGTTGGAATCTGTGACCGACTCCAGAACCGATTTCCCCATTTTCATAAAACGACCAACACCAGGCACTTTTTTATTCATGACTGAATTATCAATATAATCTTGAATCGAATGATGAATCAGTTGCGTTAACATGCTTGAAAACGAAGGATTATTTACAACTCGTTTAATGAGCGCTTTACGATGCCCACTTTTACTTGCGACATAGAGTGCAAGTTTATCAATGGTGGCAACTGGAATAATATCTTCAATAGTTGCCGTGTCATTTATAGGATGAATCAATGCAAAACGAATATGTTCCGCGATCTGTTCAATTAGAAAATCACTTGCAGGGGTATCGAGTATTTGCTTTTGAATGAGTTGATGAATTTGTTCAAAACTCCACACATCTTGTAAAGTTTGTTTTCTAAACCACTGATGAAACTGTAAAAATTCATTTTCAATCTGATCTGCTTGAGCAAACTCATGATCTAGAAAATTCAGTTGTGCTTCAATGAGTTGTTCAGTCAGTGGGTGAGACATATTTCATCCTTGTTGCAAATATCACTTATATACTTTGTGTTCAGACAACGGATTTTTTTGCGTCTGAATTTTGTCTAAAAAAAGATGGTACGCATCAGCGACTTCTTCAGGTGATTCAAGTAGTGGCATATGACCAACATTATTAAGAATGACAGGCGTTTCAGGTCTTTTCAATAAGCTTTTCAGATTTTGTACGACTTCAACATTAATGATTTGATCTTGCTTACCCCATAAAATTTGCGTCGGTGCTTCAATATTTTTGAGCATTAACGTAAAAGATGCAGGTGTATAGAGCTTATTTAGATCGGTAATCTGATTCACAATTTTTGACGTTTCTTGTGAATGTGCAATGAGTATTTTTTCTTGTTCTTGCCTAATAATTCTAGGTGTAAAGGGTGGTTTGTACATCACTTTTTTCAGTACAAAGTCTAAATCTCCTGGTTGGCTCACAATTAATTGTTTCAAATAAACAGGATTTTTTAAATAATTGGTATTGTTATTTTGGAAAATTCCACCTGTACTCATTAAAAATAAACTTTTGGTATCAAATGGATATTGCGATGCATAAAACATAGCAACGGTTCCACCCAATGAGTGACCTGCAATATTTAAGTTATTTTGAATATGTGCGGCTTCAATAAATCGGCGCAATTGCTCTGTGACATTGGGTACCGAAATATCAAAATTAGCAGGGACTTGAGTATTACCCACCAATGGTAAATCGGGAATGATGACATGATAATAAGGCGTTAAACGGTATGCGACATCGTTCCATGTATCACGGCTACTGGCTAAACCATGAATGAGTAAAATGGTTGGTTTGCTGCTGTCACCACCTTCGCTATATGACCAAGTAACATCGCCCACTTTTAATGTTTTGCTTTTTAACCCTGCCCAAACACGTTCTTCTTGTAAGATTTTTTGATAGTCCACATATTCAGTTGTTGCTGCATGAGTAGGGAGAACACCCAATGCAAGCGTAGCGACTGAAAGACTCAGTATAGCTGTGGTTATCGATTGAAAAATCTTTTGATTTAAACGGCGTTTTTTATGCAAAACCAAGGGCATTGATCATCTTCCTTGAAAAGGGTTTGCCATTATATAAAAGTGGAAAAGATTATTGATTATTTATTTCACCTTTACATTCGCCTCTTTAGCTTAAATGTTTATTTTTTTATCATTTCAAAGTGTGAAAATGAGCATGTAAAATTCAAAAAAATGATAAATCTTATGAATATTTCGATAGATAAAAGTACTTGATGAAGCTTTACAGAGTTATATGTGTAGTTGAGTCGGCAATTTTAAAAATTGTAACAGAGTTTATTTTTAGTCAGTGACATTGCAAAAATACAGGCATAAAATACTGTAATTCTCCAAAACTGATGGAAAAAAAATGCTGACAGCAGATGAAGCACTAGATCGTTTAAAAAAAGGTAATGCACGTTTTGCATCGGATGAAGTGAATCCCGCTAAATTTTTAACCCATCAACAACGTACAGAAATGGTGAAAGATCAACATCCATTTGCAATTATTTTGGGCTGTTCAGATTCTCGTGTACCTGCTGAAATGGTTTTTGATCAGGGCTTTGGTGATTTGTTCGTGATTCGTGTGGCAGGCAACATTGTTGCACCATCACAAGTGGGTAGCGTGGAATTTGCTGCGGACAGTTTTGGTTGTCCATTGGTTGTAGTACTAGGTCATAGTCACTGTGGTGCGATTCATTCGACTATTGAAGCATTGATGAATCCGGACTCTCCACCTTCTGCAAATTTAATGTCGATTGTGAACCGTGTACGTCCATCGGTTGAGATTTTGATGCAAACTGAATTGAAAGATGATTTAGAAAAGTTATCTCATCATGCTGTGCGTTCAAATGTTTTTGCTTCAGTAAACCAATTACGTCATGGCTCTGCTGTACTTGAAAGTCTTATTGCAAAGGGTAAACTTAAAGTCGTTGGTGCAGAATATTCACTTGAAACAGGTGAAGTTGAATTTTACGACTTTTAATCTGTTGAACATTTATTTAAATTGATTAAAGGCGCTTATAAAGCGCCTTTAATGTATGGATAGGCATTATCCAGTAATATTTTTTGTGCTGTGACATTGGGATGAATCTGATCTTTTTGCATTAATGATTTTTGTCCTGCAATGCCTTGCATAAAAAAGGGCATCAATTTGACCTTATATTGCTGACTGATGACTTTATAATTATTCTCAAAAGCTGTGCTATAGGCAGTACCATAATTCGGTGGAATTTTCATTCCTAATACAATCACTTGAGCTTTACTGCGTTGACTTTGTTGTACCAATTGAGCAAGATTTTTTTGAATCATTTGCGGAGGTTGTCCACGTAAACCATCATTTCCACCGAGTTCAATCACCACAATATCGGGTTTATGTACCTGTAAAAGTTTTGGTAAACGTGCTAAAGCACCACTCGTGGTTTCTCCACTGACGCTCGCATTGACCACGTTATGTTGTTTTGGAAATTGTTGATTTAAACGTGATTGCAATAGATTTACCCAACCTTGTTGTGGGTTAATGCCATAACCTGCACTCAGACTGTCACCGACAATCATGATAGTTTTTGCAAAACTACTCGCAGGAACAAGGCAGATCATGCTAAAAAATAGACAGCTCGTGATTTTTTTTATTTTGCCTACATTTAATACTTGATGATTTTGTATATAAGGTTTGTTTTTTATGTCCACTTTTCAGCCCAAAGCTCAATCTAATCACACAGACTCCATCATGCCACAACCGATAATTTCTGCACAACATCTCACACAATCGATACCATTACAGCAAAAAACATTAACGATTTTTGAAAATTTAAATGTTGATATCTTTGCAGGCGAGTTGGTGGCAATTACAGGGCGTTCAGGCTCAGGGAAATCAACTTTGCTCGGCATTTTGGCAACACTTGATCAAGCGAGTTCAGGGGAGCTATGGGTCAATGGTGAAGCTGTCCATACCTTAAATGAAGAACAGCGAGCTTTGGTGCGTTTACGTCATATTGGTTTTATCTTTCAGTCTTTTCAACTCTTACCACATCTTTCAGCGCTTGAAAATGTTATGTTACCACTTCGCTTACAGCCACAATTTCATTATGCGGAAGCAGAGCAGAAAGCCTTGCAGTTGCTTAAACGTGTTGGCTTAGAGCGTCAAAGCAGTCAAACACCAAAAGTATTGTCGGGTGGTGAACAGCAACGTGTTGCGATTGCACGAGCATTGATTACTGAACCTAAAATTATTTTTGCAGATGAACCAACGGGTAATTTGGATAGTCATACTGCAAGTGAAATTGAACAGTTATTATTTGATTTAAACCGAGAAACAGGCACAACTTTAGTGATTGTGACGCACGATGCTGACTTGGCTGCACAATGTCAACGTCACTTAGAGCTTAAAGATGGACAATTGATTGAGCAGAAAGTGGAACAATTGAATCATCGTCAGGTTTTGTCATAGGAGGCTCGAAAATGTTTGCACTTTTTAAGCCTTTATTACGACAAAGTTTTGCTACGACAGGTGTTTATTTGCTTATTATCGCACTGACGCTTGCCATTAGTGCAACGACTGCGCTGAAGTTTAGCAATGAGCAAGTGCAAAATGCAGTGGCATTGCAAGCTGCTAAAATGCAGGCGGCAGACTTGGTTCTTAGTGATAATATTCCGATTGTTGCCAAGTGGCAAAAACAAGCTGAATCTTTACAATTACAACAGACGAAAGTCACGTTATTTGGCTCAATGGCATCAACGAACGATCAGTTTGTAATGGTCAATGTTAAAGCCATAGCACCTCAGTTTCCTTTACGTGGCGAATTACGTATAGCACCTGAACAAGCACATATACGACAAGGCGAAGTTTGGCTGAGTCAACGTGCTCAAGATTTATTATATGTGAATGTCGGTAGCCAGATCAAAATTGCCGATGGCGATTTTAAAGTGGGTGGTATTATTACGCATGATTCCAATCAGGAAATGGGCTTTTCAGCATTTTCACCGACTGTGATTATTCATCAAGATGATGTTGCTAAAACCAATGCTATTCAGGTGGGAAGCCGTATTGATTATCGACTTTTACTTGCAGGTTCAGCAGAAAATACCCAGCGCTTTGTTGATGTTTTTCAGGCTTTTGTTAAAGCTGAAAAGTTGAAACTCAGCCATGCATCACAGCAAATGCAAGATACAACACAAGTAGCGAGTTCAGATGGTGCAGAAGTTAATCCAAACGATGCGATGACCTTAAATAGTCTGCGTTTACGCACAGCTAGTGATGCCAATACACGTCTGATTCAACCCATTGAAAACTTAGATACCTTTTTACAGCTTGCCAATATTTTAACGATTTTGCTTTGCGGTATCGCGATTGCATTGACCAGCCAACGTTATGTACAGCAGAACCAAGATCATATTGCATTAATGCGTTGTATGGGGGCAGGGCGAGGACAAATTTTTAGAACTTTTCTATTGTTATTATCATTGATTGTCCTGATTGCAATAGTCTTTGGTAGTGCGATTGGTTTGGGTATGGGCTATGCTTTGTTGCAGTTAATTCTTCAACTGATTCCAAATTTAGAACTACAATTTTCAGTATTACAGATGCTTGTTGGTCCATTACCGATTGCGATTTTTACCAGTGCAGTGGTGCTTTTGGGTTTTATTTTACCAGGACTTTTACAACTGCTGAATACACCACCTGTTCGTGTAATTCGTCAGCAAGAAAAATCTGTTGGATCGATTGTACTGACTTTGAGTGCAGGGCTTTTCAGTTTGGTGATTTTTAGTATTTTATTGACTGAAAATCTAAAGCTGAGTCTGATTGTTGTATCGAGTATTTTTGCTTTATGCGGTGTGTTGTATGGCATAATTTGGCTGTTACTCAAATGGTTAAAAGCCTTAAAAAATCGTTATTCAGCTTATGTTCGAACACCATCACAGACAGCATTACAAATTACAGCTTTGGCACTTGGACTCAGTTTAATTAGTGTACTTGCTGTTTTACGCACAGATTTATTGGAGCGTTGGCAACAACAATTGCCAGAAGGTACACCAAATCAGTTTGTTTATGGATTGCCACCTTTTGAGGTTGAGCAATTTAGACAACAATTACAAGAAAAGGGGTGGAGAAGTACACCGTTATATCCAAATGTCCGTGGACGCTTGATTGCTAAAAATGATCAAGCCTTTTCGGTACAGCAAGTGGCAAAAAGTAATGCCTTACGCCGTGAATTAAACCTGACGCAGTCCAATGAATATCCGCAAGATAATCAGATTATTCAAGGAAATTCAGCACTGCAAAAAAGTGGTGAAGTGTCAGTTGAAAGTAAACTGGCTGAAGAATTGGGTATCAAAGTTGGCGATACACTGACATTTACTTTGCCTGAAGGTGAGTTACATGCAAAAGTGGTAAATCTCAGAACAGTAGAGTGGCGTAGTTTTAGCCCGAATTTCTTTTTCATTTTTGCACCGCAAAGTTTGGATGAAAACTCAGGCAGTTATTTAGGTAGCTTCTATACGCCACCTGCTGAAAAGTCGCAGCTCATTGGCATAGTACAACAGTTCAGCAATACCGTCTTTATTGATGTTTCTGCTATTTTGGATGAGGTGAAACGTCTTGTAAATGTGTTGATGCAGATCATTAGTGTACTGGCATTATTGGTCAGTATTTCAGGCTTTTTGGTCTTGGTTGCTTGTATTAATTTAGTCATGGATGAGCGCAAAAGAGAAGTGGCTCTCATGCGGTCATTCGGTAGCTCTAAAGCACAACTGAAACGCATGATGACGATTGAAATTGGTCTGATTGGTTTTATTGCAGGAATTGTATCTTGCTTCTTTGCCGAAGTGATTAGTGCGATTGCATGTTGGCGTATGAATATGGAAATGCAATTACATCTTGAAATCTGGTTAATCCTCCCCCTTGTGATGACAGTGTTATGTGCTGTGATTGGACGTTATCGTTTGAGTTATTTGTCAGATATTCCGCCCTTACAAAGTTTAAGAGAATTGAATTCTTAATTGATTATTTCTAGTTTGAATGTTGCAATAAAATGGGTGATTCATGGTGATGATACCCATTTTATTTTGAAAAATAAGTTCAGCTTTAGTTTATCAACAAAGTTTTCATTTGACTGGCTGCATCTTGCCAAAGTGCTAAAAGCCCTTGAATTTGTTGTTGATTGTATTGGTAAAATACAAAACACAGCGCAATGCCAAGACCTAATACAATCATCGGCATGATTTTTCCTGCATACATTTTTTGTATAAAGTGCCAACCGAGCGCAAGAATAACACCCATAATAATGCCGCCAATATGTGCCATATTATTGATGCCTGAGGCAAAGAAACCAAAGCCGACGTTGGCAATCATAATGATGAGTAAAGACTTACGGTCTAAATAAGGCACATTTCTAAAAAATGACAGTGCTGTCAGCGCACCGCCAAGTCCCATAACTGCGCCTGAAGCACCTGCGGACACTCGTGGAATCAGGTCTTGTGCAGGATGTTGCAAATAAGCATAACTATTTAGAATGTCCAAATAGCCACTCAATAAATTCCCCATTAAGCCTGCAAGAATATATAAACCCAAATAATATGCACGTCCAAAAACTTGTTCGGCGATATTGCCAAAAACGAACAATGCCCACATATTCATGAGTAAATGCATGAAGCCAAAGTGGAAAAACATACTTGAAAATAGTCGATATGGTTCCGAAAGATAGGTTAAAGGTGCATAATCTGCACCCCAATGCATTGCATCACGTGTAGATGGATTAGAAAAATCTACCCCACTGAGCACTTGTAATACAAAAAGTGCAACGTTGATTCCAATCAACAGCAAAGTGAGTTTACCTACACCATTACGTGGTTGGTTGGGGGGATATGCATGCAATGGATTGGAATCGTAATTCGACATACTAAATGTTCTGGGTTGATATTATCTTTCAGCTTAGCACGAATCATTTAATTTTCAGGAGTAACACACTGACATGAAAGCTTTTATTGTTAGAACTTTGTTAATCATTGTCAGTGTACTGATTATTATTCAACTGTGGATTTTTTCAAGTTTGGTCTATTGGCGAACTAATCCTGTAGAAAATACAATGTTTATGCGTTGGACATATTTGTCTGATTTTAAGCCAATTCAGCATGAATGGCGGGCGTATGATGACATTAGTGATCATTTCAAACATGCGATTATTGCTGCGGAAGATGCCCGTTTTATCGATCATCATGGTTTTGATTGGACAGGAATTGAAGATGCATTACAAAAGAATATGAAAAAAGATAAAGTTGTTGCAGGTGGTTCAACGATTTCACAACAATTGGCAAAAAATTTATTTTTTTATAATCGACGTTCTTATTTCCGTAAAGGTCAGGAAGCAATTGCAACTACAATGATGGAACGAATGTGGAGTAAAGAACGAATTTTAGAGGTCTATATGAATTCGGTTGAGTTTGGCGATCATATTTATGGAGTTGAAGCGGCATCGCAGTATTATTTTGGTAAAAGCGCACGAAATTTAAATCGTGAACAGGCTGCATTTTTAGCATCAATTTTACCTAACCCGAAATATTATCAAGATCACAGAGATGATCGTAAATTACAAAATAAAATACGGATGGTACTGAAATATATGCGTTACACACGAATTCCAAAGTAACTAAGATATTGAAAAGAGGCAGTTTACAATAATGTGCTGATCATAGTCATCGCTATTTAGTGAACTAAATGAATGTACGATTTTAATGATTTTGATTGTTCTCAAAGATGGTATTACTAAAACATGGAAAATAATTTTTTTGTGCTGTGTTTTTTTATGAAATTGTCACAAAATTGAAGCATACTATTCTGTAAATATCATTAGATTGCAGGCTGTTTTGCATGAATACCGCAGTAACGACAACGTCTACAGAATATACTTATAATGAGCGCTTCATTAACCGTGAGCTTTCCATTCTCGATTTTCACCTTCGAGTGTTGGAACAAGCTGTGGATCCGTTGCATCCGTTATTGGATCGACTCAACTTCTTGCTGATTTTTTCTCGTAACATGGATGAGTTCTTTGAAATTCGTGTTGCAGGTGTCATGGAACAGTTGATGCTTGAAAATGAAAGCCGTAGCCCCGATGGTTTAACGCCAAAACAGGTACTAGAGCAAATTTCTCGGACGGCGCATGAAGCCATTGATCGTCAGTATCGTATTTTAAATGATGAAATCTTCCCAAAACTACGTGAAGCGGATATTAGTTTCTTACGTCGTGGAGAGTTAACGCCTGCGCAATCGGTATGGATTAAAAAATATTTCCAAGAACAAGTTGCGCCAGTACTCACACCAATTAGTCTAGATCCTGCACATCCATTCCCTCGTTTAGTTAATAAAAGCCTGAATTTTATTGTCACGCTTGAAGGTAAAGATGCTTTTGGTCGTCAAATTGATTTAGCCGTTGTTCCTGCACCCCGATCGTTGCCTAGAGTGGTACGTTTACCTGATGAGTTGACAGGGGGGAAAGAGCATTTTGTCATGTTGTCTGCCATTATTCATGAGCATGTTTCTGATTTATTCCCAGGTATGACAGCGACAGGATGTTATCAATTCCGTGTGACTCGAAATGCCGATTTGGCTTTAAATGAAGATGTTGAAGATTTAGCGAAAGCATTAATTGGTGAGTTAAGTTCACGCCGTTTTGGTCGTGCAGTACGTTTGGAAGTTACGCATAATTGCCCAAAGCATATTTATGAATATTTGCTTGATGAGTTTGATCTACATGAGGAACAACTCTACAAGGTAGATGGCCCTGTTAACTTGGCACGTCTTGTTTCGAACTTTAAAGTGCCACATTTGCGTTATGACTCTCATGTGCCAGTCTTACCAAAAGTATTGAAAAAAACTGAAAATATTTTCTTAGCAATGCAGAAGCAAGATATCTTACTGCATCATCCATTTGAATCTTTTGCACCTGTCATTAATCTCTTACGAGAAGCCGCACGTGATCCTCAAGTACTTGCAATTAAGCAGACGCTATACCGCAGTGGTGCAGATTCTGAAATTGTACAAGTACTTGCTGAAGCGGCGCGTAATGGTAAAGAAGTCACCGCAGTTATTGAGCTACGTGCACGTTTTGATGAAGAATCAAATATTGAAGTGGCAAATGTATTACAAGAAGCTGGTGCCGTTGTGGTATACGGTATAGTGGGTTATAAAACGCATGCCAAAATGATTTTGGTTGTGCGCCGTGAAAACAATAAATTAGTACGTTATGTACATTTGGGCACAGGAAATTACCATGCGACCAATGCACGTATTTATACCGATTATGGATTACTCACAACAGATAAAGAACTGTGCGAAGATGTGCATCGTATCTTCCAAGAGTTGACGGGTATGGGCAAAATGGCGAAGTTAAAAAAGCTTTTACATGCACCATTTACTTTACATGCTCAACTCGTGACTTTTATCGATGAAGAAATAGAAAATGCGAAAGCAGGTAAGCCTGCGCAAATTATTATTAAAGTAAATGCTTTAACAGAAGTTCAACTTATCAATAAATTATATGAGGCTTCACAAGCAGGTGTGCAAATTGACTTAATCATTCGCTCAATTTGCTGTTTACGTCCAGGTTTACCTGGCTTGTCTGAAAATATTCGTGTGCGCTCAATTGTCGGACGTTTTCTTGAGCATACACGTGTATTTTACTTTGGAAATGCAGGGAATGCGCGGATTTATTGTTCAAGTGCAGATTGGATGGATCGTAACTTATTTAGTCGCGTTGAGGCTTGTTTTCCAATTGAGGAGCCTAGCTTGAAAAAACGTATTTACCAACAAGGTTTGATCAACTATTTGAAAGATAATCAACAAGCATGGGAGTTGCAAGGCGATGGTACATGGGTACGTGTAACAGCTCAAGAGGGTGATATAGCACACAATGCACAGCAGATTTTACTTGCAACAGTGATGGGCTAATTTTTATTTGCTCTAACTCGGCTCTTTATAAAAAACCATCCCGATAATTCTTGGGATGGTTTTTAATTCAATAAATGGTAATTAACGGTCAATTTGGTCTTAAATCTTTTAATCAGTTAAATTCTCAGCTAGATTAAAATTATTTTTCAAGTTTAAATTAATAATATTATTAAAAAAAGATAACAGAGACAATGATGAGTGTTAAATTGGAGGCCAAATAAATTTTTATCCTTAATAAAATTTTCTTGAATTTATTCAAATGATTTTAAGTACATGAGATATAAATAGAAAAAGATATCAACTGCATTGGCAATGATTGTGTTCAATGATGCCAATCTTGATGATGCCTTGCTAAAATAGGAAAAGAGTTTGACTGTATTTGTAGGTCAGTTTTGTATGGCAGTTTCACTTTACTTGTACAACGTGGCGTTGTTGAAGATCTGACGAAACGCCTGCTGAGCGTTTGGAGAATGTCAAACGAGGTTCTACATCAGATTTAAGCAGTGACATGGAACCTTGGATTGATAAGCCAAATATAGAACATGTCAATGGTATGGTAGAAAAAGCCATTGGTGATGGTGCAAAAGTGACTGTACGAGGTGGTCTTATCTCCGAAACTCCTTTGTCTAAAGGTGCATTCTACCATCCAACATTTTTACAAGTGACCGATCCAAATGTAGATATCGTTCAAAAAGAAGTCATTAGTCCTGTACTTTCTATGCTGATTTTTGATACAGAAGAAGAACTTGCAAATAACAGTGAATATGGTTTTGTAGCAAGTATTTGGACACAAGATATTAACTGCCCGCTACTTGTCGCACGTAAAATTTTAGCGAGCACTTTTTGGATTAATGATTGGGCGATTATTTACGATGAATTTGAAGAAGGCAGTTATAAAAAGTCAGGTCTAGGTTGTATGAATGGTGTGGCTACAATGGATGATTTTATTGAATATAAAAATATCACCATCACGGCAGGCGTGATTTAATTTTGTTTTGAGATTGCATGATTTAAATTAATTCATATGCATGAAAGTCAAATATGTAAAAAACCTCGAGTCAATGGTCGAGGTTTTTTAATGCAAACTTTTAGAAAAATTAAATTGTCACAGTTGCTCCTAATGCTTTAATGAATTGTGCCATCCAAGCAGGGTGAGCGGGCCATGCTGGTGCCGTGACAAGATGACCATCGGTTACTGCTTCTGTCACTGCAATATCCGCATATTGTCCACCAGCAAGTTTTACTTCAGCCGCACAGGCAGGGTAAGCAGAGCATAAACGCCCTTGAAGTACATTTGCCGCTGCTAATATTTGTGCACCGTGACATACGGCTGCAATTGGCTTTTTCGCAGAATCAAACTCACGGACAATTTCAATTACACGATCATTCATCCGTAAGTATTCAGGTGCACGACCACCTGGAATAACTAAACCTACATAATTTGTGCTATCAACTGTATTAAAATCATAGTTGATGGCAAAGTTGTGACCACGTTTTTCGCTGTAAGTTTGTTCACCTTCAAAATCATGAATGGCGGTTGCAATGCTATCGCCTGCTTTTTTATCGGGGCAAACCGTATGCACGTTATAGCCTAAACCTGTTAGGAACTGGTATGGCACCATGGTTTCGTAATCTTCTGCGTAATCACCGACCAACATGAGAATATTTTTAGACATATCGTATCCTTTTTGAAATCCATTTTTATTGAATATAGCATGTAGTAGTAACAATAAAATTGTAGAAAATGAAATCTTTAGTATTAATAATGACGACATAAATGTTGTTATATTGGTTATAAAATAAATACAAAATTTTAAGCAAACTTAAGTTTTTAGGATTAGTATCAGATGCATAGCATAGCCAAAATAATATTTTAAGGAAAGCCAAGCTAAATGTTTAAGTCATTTTTTCCAAATCCAAAGTGGTTTTTTAGTTCATTTGTGTTGTGGTTTTTGATTAACCTTGCATTGTGGTATTCAGGTGGTAATTCATGGGGTACTTTTATTGGTTTTCCTACAAATTATGCAACAGATGAGTTACCTATTAGTGTTAGTCGTTTTTGGTCAGCACAGTTTATTTGGTTCTATTTATGGTTTTTCATTTCAACTGCAATTTTTGCTAGCTTTTGGAAATTAAAATCAACAAATCCATGGCAAAGATGGTCAGTATGGGGCTCGGCATTTATTCTATTTAATATTTGGTTTAGTGTACAAGTCAGTGTTTCTATTAATGCTTGGTATGGTCCATTTTGGGACTTAATTCAGAAAATGTTAAGTAGTGGTGGTGGAGATATTCGGCAATTATATATGGGAACTTTGACATTTCTTTTAATTGCAATGGTTGCTGTCACTGTCGCTGTGATGAATTCATTTTTTGTTAGCCATTATATTTTCCGTTGGCGTACTGCAATGAATGAATATTATACGGAACATTGGGCACAATTACGTGTTATTGAAGGTGCTTCACAGCGTGTGCAGGAAGATACAATGCGCTTTGCCACAACATTGGAAGCACTTGGAGTGAGTTTTATTAAAGCAATTATGATTTTAATTGCTTTCTTACCCGTACTTATTCAATTATCCGAGCATGTACCCGTTTTGCCTATTATTGGTGAAGTAAAATATTCGTTGGTTTGGGCTGCTGTAGGATGGGCTGTTTTTGGTACAGCATTATTAATGGGTGTTGGGATTAAATTACCAGGTTTAGAATTTAATAATCAAAAAGTTGAAGCAGCATATCGTAAAGAATTGGTTTATGGTGAAGATTATGAAGAACGTGCACAACCACAGACATTAAAAGAATTATTTAGTAATGTGCGTAAAAACTATTTCCGTTTGTATTTTCATTATGCATATTTTAATTTAGTCAGTACTTGGTATGCACAGCTTGATGTTTTATTTAGTTTAATTGTTTTATTTCCATCCATTGCAGCAGGAACTATGACCTTAGGTTTGCTCAATCAGATTGGTAATGTTTTTGATAAAGTTCGTGAATCTTTCCAATACTTAGTTAGCTCATGGAAGACTATTATTGAGCTACTCTCAATTTATAAGCGTTTAAAAGCTTTTGAAGCTGTTTTAAAAGATTAAATTGAGTCTATAAAAAACCCGCAAATTGCGGGTTTTTTATTCAATATTATTTATAAAAATAACGCACCACTTCCTGCCCCTATCAGCATTAACCAAACAGGATGTACATTTTTAAATAAACTTAAGCAAGCGACAATAGTAACAATCATGACCAGTAGAACATTCTGCGCCGATGTTCCTGCAATAATCCATGCACTGACTAAAACTAAACCGACTGTAATTGGCTTTAAAGCCTTTTCAAATTTGCCACGTAAAGGGTGATCTCTAAAGTTATTCCAAAATTTGAGTGCAAAAATGGTAATGACTGAAGATGGTCCAAACTTTGCAAAAGAAGTCACGAATAAGCCCATAGGACCTGCGACATGCCAACCGACTAAAGGTACAATCATCATGTTTGGTCCAGGAGCGGCTTGTGCCATGGCAAACATTGAACTAAATTGTTCGGCTGTCATCCATTGATGTACTGTTACAACCTGATGTTGCATCTCAGGTAAAATGGCATTACCACCACCAAAGGCTAATAATGAAAGTTGAGTAAAAACAAGAGTAAGCGCAACGAGAACATAAAGCATATTTTACTCCTGATCTTCTTTAGCATTTTGGATATTTGTGTGTAGCATATTCTTTTGTTGAATCATCAGAACCATCATATTTACAGTCACTAAGATCAATAAAGTCAATGCCAAAGGCAGTTTAATGAACAACATAAAAATGACTGTGAGTGCAATAGTAAAATAGGTCAGTTTTTTTTTCATAATCGGTTTAAGCATTTTTAAACCTGTTGCAAATAATAACCCTGCCGCTGCTGCAGCCAACCCCTCAATCATGTGTTGTACAGTTGGAATAGACTGAAACTGTGCATAAAGTTCATATAAGCTAATGACGATTAGAGTTGGGGCGAGCATTAATCCAAAAATTGCACTGATTGCGCCTTTAACTCCCTGAAAGTCATAACCAATTGCAACTGCCATATTGACAATATTACCACCAGGTAATATTTGGCAAACACCGAGTAAGTTTGTAAATTCCTCCGCATTGAGCCATTTTTGATCTTCAACAATTAAACGATGTGCTAAAGGGAGTACACCACCAAAGCCCATTAAGCCAAGTTTCATGAAGCCTGAGAATAAAGCTTTGCAATTGGGAATATCTTGTATGTGCTCCATTGGAATTGTTTCAGTATTCATGCTTCATCTCGCTATCTATGTTATTGCACAAATTAAAATGATCTGACTGATTAGAACTTGAGGAAAGTATGCGCTTGTTTAGATATATTTAAAAATGCTATTTTTGCTGTTATCCATATCAATAAAGTATGAATAAATGAGGTTGGAATGATAGAGATTCATAAACTGAATGCATTTGTTATTGTGGTTGAGGAAAGTAATATTTCTCGTGCAGCTGTTCGTTTAAATATGCAGCAACCGCCACTCACTCGCATGATCAAAAGTTTAGAAGATGAGTTAAATACAACATTACTCAAGCGATTACCACGTGGAGTTGAGGTTACAGAAGCAGGGAAAGCTTTATATCAAGAAGCAGTGACAATATTGGCACATGCGCAAGCCATTCCTAAACGTGTACAAAATATTGCGCAAGGCTTAGAAGGTCAGATGAATATTGGGTTTACGAATTCAGTCGGTTTGCATCCATTTTTGCCCGCATTATTACGTAATTTTCGTGATGCATTTTCTGCCGTTTCCATTCATTTAGAAGAAGATGGAAGCAATGCGCTTATTGACTCTATTCTCAATGAAAAAAATGACATTGTTTTTCTACGTAAACCTGCTCCGATTGGTTTGGGTTTAACGAGTTTACATGTTTTAGATGAGCCTTTAATTGTGGCTTTACCTAATAATCATCCACTCGCAATACAGCAAGAGAGCATTCACCTTTTAGATTTAGAGCCTTATGATTTTGTGTTATATAGACGTTTAGCAGGGCAGGATTTGTTTGATAATATTTTAGCGAGTTGTTATCAGGCAGGCTTTAGTCCAAATATTGTACAGGAGGCACCACGTTTAACATCAAGCTTAAATTTGATAGCCGCAGGTATTGGCTTATCGATTGTCCCTGAAGCCATCCGAGATTTTTGGAACAATCAAATTGTTTATAAGACTTTACAAGCAGATATACCCTGTATCGCACCAATTTATGCGGTGTATAAGCAAGATTTTAACCATATACGTTTAAGTCATATTTTAAGGTTATTGAAATAGCTGAAAGAAAAATGTTATTTGTTTTATGCTTTGGATTATAAATGTTTCAAGTTTGGCATTTATAGTAAAATTACAATATTAAGTCATATTTTATTTGGTAAAAATAAACAATAAAATCAATATTTTGACTCTATTTTTTTGTTTGATTTTCATATATTTTCAATATTTCAAAGTCATAGAGAATCAGATGTGAATTTAAAAGCACTTTTCCTGACAGGAAGTTTAGGTATTGCTTTACAGGGTTGTGCGAGCATGGGTGGTTTTAGCACAGATGCCTTTAAGAGCTATAGCTCACCACAACAGGTCATTGATCAGAAAAATTTGAATACTACCAATGGTACAGCAAAAGATTATGTTTATTACTGGGATCCAAAACAGGGTCAGCAGAATGTACAATCATTGACACCTAAATTGACTTTAGCGGCTTATTGTACAGCCAAAGGCGGTAAGCTTAAACAAGTACATAAAAGTTCGATGAAATTGATTAAAGATAAATGGTCACATAAATTATTGAGCACATACAGCAGTGTTCAGCAGGGTATTGGTGCATATCAATGCTTAGAAAATAATGGTTCTACGTGGTTGGTGTCGATTGAACCTGTTGCTGAAAAGAAACTGGCAAAAGACAGCGAAACCCGATTGGTTGCTTTGCAAACTAAGGCTTTATCTTTGGATGAAATCAATCAATTTTACGGCATGAAGAATGTGACGGAAAAAAATAATACGCAAAATCAGAAAAATGTGATTACGCAGAAAAAAGATGATAAAAAAACACTAGAGAAAAAACAGGACAAAAAGACAGAAGAGAAAAAAATAGAGGAGAAGAAATTAGATGATAAAAAAGTAAACAATCAACAGACTATTACGCCATCTGTAAAAGTTACGGTTTCGCCACAAACACAACAAATGCAATTATATGCTGCTGCACGTAAAGATTTAGGTCGTGGGCAGAATCAAATTAATGCCTGTAATAATGCGGAACTCGCGTATGGTTATGGGCGATTAAGAGGAAATACAGGCGTTAATGCATACGCAGAATCAGGCATGCTCGTTGCACGTTGTTTAACGAGTATTCCTGCTTATAGTCGCAGATTTAATAATGCAGATGATCGTGCAAAGAAAATTTTACAAAATTTGGCAAGTAGCTATAACCATGCAGGTGCAAAACAAATGCTTAAACAGTTGAAGTAATGTGCCTTTTTTAAAGATTTATTTTTAAGCTACGGGAAATATACGTTCTTTGATTTGTTGCCAATTGGTCGATACCCAACAAATTAAAGAGCCACCTGTCACCAACAATACGCCATGCCAAAATTCGATAGGTAAACTTGTTTGTAAAATAGTCATAGAAATAAGTGTTGAAAAAATGGGGCTGAAATACGACAAAGCCACCAAAATGGCAATATTACCTTGAATAATCCCGATATTCCAAGCAGCGTAACCGAGTGCTGTGACGACTGAAAGCAACAGTATATAAATGAGAATATCTGGTTCAACGCTCGGAAATTCAGGAACACCATGTAAAAGCAACATTTTTGCCCACAGCACGATAGTGATCACTAAGAAAAACAGTGCAATTGGGTTATGCCCCTGACTGTATTTACGGGTAATAACACAATATAGTGACCATAACAATGCACCTGCAAAGGCTAAAAGATAACTCACAGGATTTTGTTGAATATTACTAAAAATCGTTGTCCAACTGAAATGACCATTGCCAGTTTGAATCAACACAATTCCGCCTAAACTGACCGCTAAACCGATAATTACAAAAGGATTGAATTTGACTTCTTTAAATAAAATAAGTGCAATGATGGTCATACTTGGCCATAAATAATTGACCAAACTAATTTCAATGGCTTGCTGTGCAGATTGTGCTAAAGCAATGGCATAAGAAAAACATAGCTCATACACCACAAACAAAAGCGTGGCAAAGATCAGATAAGGTTTCGGAATCAGCTTTAAATTGGGGATTCGGAATATCAACAACAAAATGACAGCACTGAAGCTATACATACAAGTAACTGCCAAATCAGCACCTATACTAAAACTGATTTTTTTTAGTAAACCTACAATTGCAGACCATTGTAAAATGGCGCTAAAGCCAATCAGCGTTGCCAAAGTTTTGGACATGATGTACTCAGATGAAAAGGGATGAAATCAGCCAAGATTTCAAATGAATTATACAACCAAGCCTTTGCATGTGACAGCATAGAGATGAGTGATTTAGGTGTAAGTATTATGAAAAAAAGCCATACAAAATAGGATTGAAAAAAATATTAAATATGAGATTAATGCGTTGCATTGTAAAAATTTAAAATAGGGGTAGCTAAGTGTTGATTTTGTTGTTCTAAGGTCAGGTGAATGTTTACAAAATTGAAATCACCATCATCTATATACTTGGCAACACCATGCGTTTTCCCACTGATATTGGGAATTTGATAACTAAAAAATGCAGTCGTTTTTAATGGATAAACCAATGTTAACTTTTTATTGCGATCTTGCACGCCACCATATTCATATTCCAAGCTTTGTTTGAGTAATTGTGGAAAATACAGACTTGCATTTGGGTAACCACAACCTGCACATACCGATGAATTATACAATGTAATCGCCTCTTTTTGATTTGGGCTCATGATCAGTGCTGAACCTGTACCATTTGCCCCTGCTCCCGCAGAAATATCTGTCCAATGGCGTGGAATAAGTACATAACCAATGCTCGGTAATTCGATCAGTTTAAGTTGTGTCGCATCTTGTGCTTTGAGTGTGAAATTAAAATTACAGGTTTTTTTCGTACATGGTTCACTGTCTTTGAGTAATCCATCATCCATCGGGTTTTGTACCGTTACACCATAGGCAGGAATTTTGATGCCATGTGAAAATGTTGCATCGCCCAATGAATAGAAACGGTTAGATTTTTTACGTTCAATTGCATTCTCTGAAAATTGTGGGAACTGCGGGTTAAATGTTTTGATCTCTGCAAAAATCTGTGTACTGAATAATGTTGCTGACAGTGTAAATAGTGTGCTTAGACCTAACTTGGCTAAAGATGAATTGACGAAAGCTAAGCGTGAGAGGTCAATCATTATTGTTCTTCTGAAAAATAGTGTGATTCAAAAATAGCATGATCTGTACGAATGCTGTATTTGAAAAGTGAATGATGAAGACTTTTTTACAGAGTTATAACAGCGCTAAAATTGCGATGTGATACAACTAAGCTGATTTTTATTTGGAGCTTTGCCCATGTCGGCTTTTGTATCTATGCGTTTTAAATTTTCTCGTTTGGCATCATCCGTGTTGATGGTTGCAGGTGTGTTGGGTACGACTCAATTTGCTAATGCAGGGCAGGCAGTCAATCAGCTCAGTGAATGTTTGGTGAAATCGACCACCGCAGCAGATAAAACCACAGTGTTACAATGGACATTTACTGCATTGGCACAGCATCCTGAATTGAAAGCTTTTAGCAATGTAACGCCTGAGCAAAAAACGGCTTTAGATAAAAATTTAGCGCAGACTTTACAGCGAATTTTAACGGAACAGTGTTCTACACAAGCACAAGCAGTGATTAAGGCAGAAGGTTTGCAAGCTGTTGGTGAGAGTTTTCAGGAGCTAGGGAGTATTACAGGTGAAGAAATTTTGAAAACTCCTGAGATTAAACAGCAGTTAAATGGTGTGGTGAAATATATCGATTTAAATAAGTTGGTGGTGACTTTTTTAACACCTGATCTTTGGAATAAATTAGGTGTGGTGAGAGGGGAGTGATCCCTCTTGTTTGAGTTACAGAATATTAAGCTAAAGCAGGTGTATTGATACAAATACGCTTATAGGTAAACAGCATTTGGCGCATCTGCTTGATCGGTTTTATCAGGTGGATGGCATTCGTCATAAAAAAGCGCAAACGGGTGGTTTAGGTTTGTCGATTGTGAAGTTGCATGGTGATTGAGAATAAAGAGAAGGGTGTAGTTTTTAAGGTGGTTATTACCAGTAAATGGATCACATCATATTGAAAAAAGCATAGGAATTTAAAATGAGAAAATTATTATAAGTTTCTAATTTCTATATATTTAAACCCGATCTATTCCTAATAGTTTTCCTTAATATAATCTATTTCAGAAGATGTATTTTTAACAGCAATTGATATAACTAAAAAAGATGAAAGTTCTTTTTGAATATAAAGAACGGAATCTAAAAACTCTAATCCTAATTCTATAACGTCAGTCCCAGAAACTTTATTATCAAGTGCGAGCACTTCCGAGGTGTATTGTAATTGTCCAAATATTCTTTCAAGTTGATTCTGATTATTTTTATTTAAATTAGAAATATTTTTTAATGCTCGTTTTGTGAAAATCAACGACGGATATAAAGTATTAAAATTTTCTTTTAAAATATCTATCGAGTTGTATCCCTGTGCTGTTGTAGTAGTTAAATTTATATTAATCATTTTATCATCTAATTGTTGGTTTGCTTCTTCAGTTAAAGCCATCCAATCGTTAGCACCACATTTTTTACATGTATAGCCATGTTTAGCAAGCCATTCGACAATTTCATCACCGTATTTTATGACTAATGCAGGGCCACCTACTACAAGTGCAATACATATTGGCATTGCGAACCCAGTTCCTGCGAATAGGAATGAAACCCATGCCCAAAAACCAAATCCTGCCACTGCACCACCAAGTAGAGTAACAATTAATTCTTTGTTTAGCGTTTCTGAGTGACTACAAGAACGACAACGTATTTTCATGTTTTTCAACTATTTTAACGTATTGAGTTAGGTATTAATAAGAAACCCCACATTTGTGAGGTTTTTATAACATGAAATCAAATAATTAGCGAATAAATCAACCAAGCAATTTTTTCATCAATTCATTTACTTGAGCAGGGTTGGCTTTTCCTTTAGACGCTTTCATCACTTGACCAACAAGACCATTAAAGGCTTTTTCTTTACCTGCTTTAAACTCTTCAACCATCTTCTCGTTGGCAGCAAGAACTTCCTTAATAATTGCTTCAATCGCACCTGTATCAGTTTCCTGTTTCAAGCCTTTTTCCGCAATAATTTCGTCCGCAGTTTTGCCTTCATCCCACATAAAGCCGAACACTTGCTTCGCAATCTTACCGCTAATCGTGTTATCAACAATACGAGCAATCATACCGCCCAATTTTTCACTCGATACAGGAGAGTCTTGGAGTTCTAGGCTCGCTTTGTTTAAAGCACCAGAGAATTCACCCATGACCCAGTTTGCAGACACTTTACCTTGCGCAGCACCACCAGCGGCTTTTACCACATCTTCATAAAACTCAGACAATTCACGAGTCAAAGTCAGAACGTGAGCATCATACTCAGTCACGCCAAAGTCAGCGATAAAACGAGCACGACGAGCTTTCGGTAACTCAGGCAACTCAGCACGCGCCGCTTCAATTTGCGCATCAGCAATGATTACAGGCAACAAGTCAGGATCAGGGAAATAACGGTAATCGTTCGCTTCCTCTTTCGAGCGCATTGAACGAGTTTCCATTTTCACAGGATCAAACAAACGAGTCTCTTGGTCAATCTTACCGCCATCTTCCAAAATATCCATTTGACGTTCAATTTCAACATTGATCGCTTGCTCAATGAAACGGAATGAGTTGAGGTTTTTTAACTCACAACGCGTGCCGAACTCATCACCCGGTTGACGCAAAGACACGTTACAGTCACAACGGAATGAACCTTCCGCCATGTTACCGTCAGAAATACCTAACCAACGCACTAATGTGTGAATAGACTTGATATAAGCAACCGCTTCTTCAACCGAACGCATATCAGGCTCAGAAACAATTTCAAGAAGCGGTGTGCCTGCACGGTTTAAATCGATGCCTGACATGCCTTCAAATTGGTCATGAACCGATTTACCTGCATCTTCCTCAAGGTGCGCACGTGTCACGCCAATACGTTTTACAGTGCCATCTTCAAGTTGAATATCGATATGACCCAAACCAACAATGGGATTGTCCATTTGACTGATTTGGTAGCCTTTTGGTGAATCAGGGTAGAAATAGTTTTTACGTGCAAATATAGAAGCTTGGTCAATGTAAGCATCAATGCCTAAACCAAATCGAATCGCAAGATCAACCACTTCTTTGTTTAAAACAGGAAGTGCACCTGGCATTGCCAAATCGACAAGGCTCGCTTGTGTATTTGGGTCTTGACCAAATTCTGTTGAAGAACCTGAGAAAATTTTAGAATTTGTTGCAAGTTGCGTATGGATTTCGATACCAATAACGACTTCCCAACCATGAATCAATAAAGATTTAGGTTTCTTTTGAGCTTGAGCCATTATGCATTCTCCTCAGCAATTGCCGCACGTTTCGTATGCCAATCCGTTGCTTGTTGATATTGATGCACCACAGACAACAATTGAGACTCTGACCAATAATTACCAATCAACTGTAAGCCCACAGGCAAGTTGTTTTGGTCAAAACCAACAGGTGCGTTGATCGCAGGAAGACCTGCCAAGTTCACAGCAAGAGTGTAAATGTCGCCCAAATACATTTCAGTCGGGCTTAAATTTGCACCGATTTTGTACGCTGTAGTTGGCGCAGATGGTGCTGCAATCACATCAACAGATTCAAAGGCTTTTAAGAAGTCTTGCTGGATTAAACGACGTACTTTTTGTGCTTTCACATAGTACGCATCGTAATAACCCGCAGAAAGTGCATACGTACCAATGAGGATACGTTGCTGAACTTCTTTACCAAAACCTTCCGAACGTGAACGCTTGTACAAATCAGTTAAATCGACAGGATTTTCACAACGGTAGCCATAACGCACACCGTCATAACGCTGTAGGTTTGAAGATGCTTCAGCAGGGGCAATCAGGTAATACGTTGGAACATAGCTTTCAGTCATGTTGAGGTCAATCTCAACCAATGTTGCACCCATCTCTTCCAATTTTTTCAGAGATTCTTCAACACGTGCTTTAACATCAGCATCCAAACCTGCAACATTGAAGTATTGCTTAGGAATACCAATGCGTAAGCCTTTAACCGATGTAGCATTTAAGTTTGTCACATAGTTGTCGACGTCTTTTTCAACTGAAGTTGAATCTTTTGCATCGTGACCTGCCATAACATTCATCAAATAAGCACAGTCCTCTGCTGAACGTGCCATTGGACCACCCTGATCCAATGATGATGCATAAGCAATCATACCGAAGCGAGAAACACGACCATACGTCGGTTTTAAGCCTGTAAGACCACAAAAAGATGCAGGTTGACGAATCGAACCACCTGTATCTGTACCTGTTGCAAATGGTGCAAGATCAGCGGCTACAGCTGCCGCAGAACCACCTGAAGAGCCACCTGGAACATGAGATAAATTCCATGGATTAGCCGTTGCGCCATAGAATGAATTTTCAGAGGTCGAACCCATTGCGAATTCGTCCATATTCACTTTACCCAAAGTGACTAGACCAGCAACTTTGCCTTTAGCAACGACAGTTGCATCATAAGGAGAGATAAAATTATCTAAGATTTTAGAACCCGCAGTGGTTTTAATGCCTTGCGTACAAAAAATATCTTTGTGGGCAATTGGCACACCTGTTAAAACAGGAGCATTACCTGCTTTAAGCACAACATCGGCAGCATCAGCTTGTGCCAAAGCTTGCTCAGCAGTTACGGTAATATAAGAATGAACTTGTGTGTCAATATGAGCAATACGGTTTAAATAGTGCTGCGTTAATTCGCGTGACGAAAATTGAGCTGACTTTAAGCCCTCAGTCATTTCACGAATCGATAAACGATGTAAATCAGTCATGGGTACAATTCTTTACGTTAATTTTTAAAAAGGTTAAACCGATTAAATATTATTCAATCACGCGAGGGACGAGGTAGTAACCATCCTGAATAGCAGGAGCTACTGCCTGATATGCATCACGTTGATTATTTTCAGACACGCGGTCTGCACGAAGTGGTTGAGGATTATCAAATGGGCTTTTCAATGGCTCAACACCATCAGTATCAATACCTTTTAAGCTTTCCATCATCCCCAAAATCTTGTTTAAACTTTGAGCATATTCAGCAGATTGCGCCTCATTTAGCTCCAGTCGAGCCAGATTGGCGATAGCTGAAACAGTTTGTGCATTTAACTCGGCAGATTGCTGTGCATCTGAAGTTGACATGTTTCTCACCTGATCAGTATTAAAAAAATTCAAAATATAGTGCTTTATAATAAGCGATTGACTTGTCCAAAGCATCACATTTAGTTAAAGTTGCCATCTTGCGTCCATATAAAGTTTAAACTGAGAACGACCTGTGATTCTAAAACGACTAATTGGCTTGTTTTCGCCAGATCTTGCCATTGATTTAGGTACTGCAAATACACTTATTTATGCACCAGGAAGGGGCATTATATTAAATGAACCAACAGTTGTGGCGATTCGTCACAGTGGTTCGCAGAAAATTGTTGCAGCCGTAGGTCTAGACGCTAAGCAAATGCTTGGTCGTACACCTGCAAATATTTCTGCAATCCGTCCAATGAAGGATGGTGTGATTGCAGATTTCGAAGTCACTGAAACTATGTTAAATCAATTTATTAGTAAAGTGCATGAAAAACGCTTATTTCCACCTGCACCACGTGTTGTGGTTTGTGTACCATGCAAATCAACACTTGTTGAACGCCGTGCGATTCGAGAAGCGGTATTTAATGCGGGTGCACGAGATGTTCGCCTGATTGAAGAGCCAATGGCTGCTGCAATTGGTGCAGGCATGCCTGTAGAACAAGCATGTGGTTCAATGGTGGTAGATGTTGGTGGTGGTACAACTGAAATTGCGATTATTTCATTGCAGGGTTGTGTCTATGCGGACTCGCTTCGTATTGGTGGTGATGTATTTGATGAGCAAATTATCAATTATGTGCGTAAAGCGCATGGTTGTGTAATTGGCGAGACAACTGCTGAAAACATTAAAAAAGAAGTGGGTATGGCTTTACCTGAAGTGGGTGCAAAACCGCTTGAGATTGAAGTTCGTGGTCGTAACCTTGCAGAAGGTGTACCACGTGCGATTACTGTCACCTCTGATGAAATTTCACAAGCAATTTCTGATCCATTACAAAGTATTGTTTCTGCAGTAAAATCTGCATTAGAACAAACACCACCTGAGTTATCTTCAGATATCGCAGAGCGTGGTATTGTATTGACAGGTGGTGGTGCATTGCTTCGTAACCTCGACAAATTGCTTTCACAAGAAACAGGGTTACCTGTTGTGGTTGCAGAAGAGCCGTTGACTTGTGTAACACGTGGTGGTGGTAAAGTTCTCGAGTTCTTCGATAATCCAAACCACGATATGCTTTTTGTAGGCTAATAAGCTAAGGACGGGCGGTGCAACCGAATCTCTTTTCAAGACAACCGCCATCTTTTCGCTCCTTCATTCTTGCAGTGATCACATGCTTTGTGGTGCTTTTTATTGATTGGCGCTTTTCAAGCGTTGTGAAACCTGCAAGAGAAGTTTTGTATGCGGCATATAATCCAATTTATGCCCTTGCAAGCTACCCGGTGTTGTCGAAAGAATGGCTGAATCAGCAAACCAAGTCTGAAGCACAGTTGCGTCGTGAAAATACGGCAATGCAGGCTGAGCTCCTTCAGGCACAGGTGCGCTTGCAAAAACTTTCTGAACTCTCAGCAGAAAATACCCGTTTACGTGGTCTCCTCAATACACCATTGATTATTGATGGTCGTATGGAAATTGCAGAGGTGATTGGAACAGATGCTGATCCATTACGCCATATCATTATTATTAACCGTGGTTCGAGTAGTCAATTACGAGTCGGTCAGACCGTACTTGATGATCAAGGGATCATGGGGCAAATTATTAATGTTTACCCTCACAGTAGTCGAGTGATGTTGCTGTCGGATAAAGAACATTCATTGTCAGTTCGTTTAGAAAGTTCGGGTATGCGTGCAATTGTCACGGGTACGGGTGATTTAGGGCGATTGAAGATGGAATATGTACCGACAAGTGCCAATATTAAAGTCGGTGATAAGGTCTATAGCTCAGGTCTAGGACAGCATTTTCCTGCAGGTTATTTAGTAGGGACTGTATCTAAAGTGATGCGCCATAATACGGGTGAGTTTGCACAAATTGATGTTAAACCAGCAGCGCAACTCGCGGGTGGTCATCATGTCGTGGTGTTGTTTTCAGATTCTTTAGCGATGGAGCAGCCAAATGTTGATCGCTAAGAGATTGCCTCAAGAAAAGAAGAATCGCGATCCTTTGTTTGTGATCGTGATTTCAGTTGTGATTGCCTCTATTCTAACGGTTTATCCATTGTCTTATGCCGTTGCAGGATGGCGTCCTGCATTTATGGTACTAATCACTTTATTTTGGGTGCTCTGTCAACCAACATGGTGTGGGGTATGGTTTTCCTTTACGATGGGGTTATTTACCGATTTATTACTTGGAGCGCCACTTGGCATAAACGCACTGAGTTTTGTTATTATTTGTTTTTTCTCTCGTTATTTTATAAGAGAAAGACGTGTACTGACGTTTAGTAATTTATGGATTATTGCAACTTTAGCCTTGCTAGCATACTTGGTAATTTTATTGTTTGTGCAAGCAATAATGGGTGTACATTTTTCAATTGCACGACATTGGCAACCGCTGTTAGGTAGTCTTTTATTTTGGCCAATTCAGTACTATTTGTTAAAGAAATGGCGAATTTAATATTAGCATCGAGTTCACCTCGACGTAGAGAGTTATTACAGCAATTGGGTTTGGTTTTTGATATCCATAGCCCAGATATTGACGAATCTGTGTTGCCGAATGAACAAGCTGATCAATATGTGCAAAGGCTTGCTCAGTCAAAGGCGAGAGCAGTTTTATCACAATATGTAGATGCTTGTGTTATTGCCGCCGATACGACACTCATGATTGATGGTATCATCATTGGAAAACCTGAATCTAAGCAACATGCTTTTGATATTTGGTCATTGTTATCTGGGCGTAAACATCAAGTCTTGACTGGCGTTTGTGTGGCAAATGGTCACCAGAAACATCAAATTGTCGTGCGTACATTGGTTGAATTTCAAAAATTAAGTCTCAGCGATATGGAAGATTACTGGGCAACAGGCGAACCGATTGGCAAAGCCGGTGGATATGCAATCCAAGGTATTGCAGCACAATATATTCCTCGTATAGAGGGCAGTTATAGCAACGTCGTTGGTCTGCCTTTATATGAGACGATGCAGTTATTTCGGGCGGTTAACACGCAGCATTAATTGCCTCAAAAAAATTTTATAATGTTTTGAGTTTTGTTATGTCTGACGAATTACTGATTAATGTCACACCTATGGAATGTCGTGTGGCTTTAATTCAAAATGGGACGGTCAATGAGTTATTTGTTGAACGTGCTGCCAAACGTGGTCTTGTAGGCAATGTCTATAAGGGGAAGGTTGTGCGTGTGCTTCCAGGCATGCAAGCGGCTTTTGTCGATATTGGTTTATCTCGAACTGCTTTTTTACACATCAATGATATGGTGTGGCCAAAAAACCAACCAACACCAAATGTCTTCGAACTTCTGCAACCAGGTCAAATTTTGACGGTTCAGGTCATGAAAGACATGTTAGGAACGAAAGGGGCTCGTTTAAGTACAGACCTTTCTATTCCTTCGCGTTATTTGGTACTCATGCCTTTTGGTCATCATATAGGTGTTTCACAGCGAATTGAGTCAGAAGTTGAACGTGACCGCTTACGTTCGATGATTGAACGGATTCAAACACAGCATAAATTACCTGGCTCTGTGATTGTGCGTACTGCAGCAGAAGGAATTGAAGAAGAAGCAATTGCTCAAGACATGGCATACCTTGCGAAACTTTGGGAATATATCCAAAGTAGACAGAGAAGCGTGGTTGTACCTTCACTCATTTTTGAAGAATTGCCACTGCCACAGCGTGTAATTCGTGATCTTGCCAATGATGAAACCGCAAAAATTTTAGTCGATTCTCGTGAAATTCATAGTAAATTAAAAGAATTTGTCGATGTTTTTGTACCCAATATGAAGGAACGTTTAAGTCATTATCCTGGCGAGCGTCCTATTTTTGATTTATATAATGTCGAAGAAGATATTCAAAAAGCATTACAAACACGAGTTGCGTTGAAGTCAGGTGGTTATCTGATGATTGACCAAACCGAAGCCATGACCACGATTGATGTGAACACGGGTTCATATGTGGGGGGAAGAACACTTGAAGATACGGTGTTCAAAACCAACATGGAAGCAACGCTCGTCATTGCACGTCAACTGCGTCTGCGTAATTTAGGTGGAATCATTATTATTGATTTCATTGATATGCAGGAAGCTGTTCATCGTGATGAAGTCATGTGCCAGTTTGAAAAAATGCTTGAGCGTGATCATGCAAAGACTAAAATTACCCAAGTTTCAGAGTTGGGCTTGGTTGAAATGACCCGTAAGCGTACACGAGAATCATTGGAACACTTATTATGTGAATCTTGCCCGACTTGTCAGGGGCGTGGTTTTGTTAAAACGGCAGAATCGATTTGTTATGAAATATTTCGTGAGATTTTACGTTATACGCGTGCTTATGAGTCGCAAAGTGGCTTCACCGTTGTTGCTCATCCTTCCGTGATCGATCGTTTATTGACTGCGGAAGCAACAGCAGTGGCTGATTTAGAACATTTTATTCAGCGTGTGATTAAGTTCCAAGTCGAAAATTTATATACTCAAGAGCAGTACGATATCATTTTAAGTTGAAATTGTAACAGGATATCGTTAAACACTTGTTACATCTGAAATTTTACATTCGTTGCTGATTTTACAATACTAATAACATCTAGGTAGCCAAAGACAAAAGTAAAATTGTCTGAGCAAGTGAGGTCAAAAATGAATGTAACAGAAAAAATGATAACGCGCGGTTTGCAACATGTCCTTGAAAATCAAGCAAAGAATACATGTGTGATGTTAGATGATAAAGGACGAGAAGTGCATATCACTAAAGATATGGTTGTTTCAGTGTGTCATCAATTATTAAAACAATGTCGTAGCGTGAAAAATTAAGGGGCTCATTTAAAGCCCCTTAATTTTTTGATCTAAAATTTATAAAATAAGTTCATATATAAAAAATAAAAAATCTAAATTGGTTTAGTTTGTTCAATTTCAGTCTTATTCAAAGTTGCATTTTCTTCCATATCGTTTTTTGCTGAAACTTGCTTTTTCGGCAACTCAATTTCAGCAGATTTTTTAGGAATAGATGCTTTCTTAACAGATTCAGATTTTACTTTTTCAGTTGCAGGAACATTAATAATTTTAGCTTGTATAGGTTGAGTGACTTGAATCAATTGTTCAAAACGTTGAATTTCTTGTTCTAGGTGTGTGAGTAAAGTTTGCATTTTAGGCAATGTTTTACGGCAGCCTGTTAGTCCGACTTCTAGTTTATCCATATAACTTGTCATTGTGATGTTAAGTGCTTGTCCATCTAGAACAATAGATGCAGGATATATGGCATCTAATTTTGCACCATTCCAATATAACGGTTCGCGTGGTCCTGGAACATTAGAAATAATCACGTTAAAAGCTTGGCGTTTTGGCATTAAGCCTGAAGCAATATTTAAACCTGCGGCACCATATATAAATGCACTATAATTTAAGATTTGATTAGAACTCATGCGTTTAAAGCGTGTTTTGGAGTTTTGTACACTACGTTTGATAATTTCTAGGCGTTCAAGTGGTTCTTCTTTATGAGTACCTAAGTTGGCTAAGATCATGGTAGTTCGATTACTCATATCTGAGTCATCATCACGTAATGATGCAGGAACCATCGCAATTAAGGGTTTTTTAGGTAGGGCATCTTGAGTGATCAAATAATCACGTAATGCACCTGAGCAAACAGCAAGAACAACATCATTAATGGTTACACCAAGTGCTTGGGAAATCGCTCTAAAGCGACCCAAATCAAAAGACTGTGCCGCAAAACGTCGTGATGAACTTACACGCTGATTAAATAAACTGCTTGGTGCCTGAAAACTTGAAACATAATCTGGATTTTTGCCCATTTCTGTAAAGACAGTTTTAAATAATTCTTGGGTCACAGTAGGTGCAACTTCAAGCTGTCCTTTAATGGTGGACAGAATATTTTTAATTTTACCTAATCGCGTTTGTTTTAAGCGTTTTGCACGTTTACCTTCAATACACCAAGGTGGAACGATCGTTTTTGAGTTTAGATCTTTAGAAAAGGATTTCTCTAATAAGCGCATGCCTGCTACACCATCAATCATGGCATGATGTATTTTGAAATACATAGCAAAGCGGTTGCCTTCTATGCCTTCAATAATATGACAGGTCCACAGGGGTTTTGCTCGGTCAATGAGTGAACTATGTTCTTGAGAAATATAGATAAGCAATTCACGAATACGACCAGGATGTGGTAACGCAATATGACGGAAATGATGGTCTATATCAAATTCTTCATCTTCATCCCAAAAAAAACCATTGAGGCGGTTATTGAAGGGTGGAACAGGGATACTTTTCGAGTTTCGAATATCTGCAACAAGGTCTTGAATAAAAGTCGACGGTGCATGTTCAGGAATCTGAAATAAAAATAGACCACCCACATGCATGGGTTGTTGGCGTTTTTCTAAGTTTAGAAAGATGAAATCGATCGGGTGTAATGGGCGCATGGTTTTTTGGTTGCCTCACTGCAAATACAACAGCCGCTCTTGTCTGAGTGCTGGATTTTTAGAATTATCAAATCAGTTTTTGAGTATAGAGCTTTTTTTACGAGATATCTAAATTTTTTTGAAATGCTGCGTCACAATGAAAAGCCACTACAAAATGAGTGGCTTTTATTATTATTTCTTTAGATTTCCTGCGTGTAAACCACATTCTTTGTGTGTTGCTTCTTCCCACCACCAACGACCTTCACGCTCATGTTGATTCGGTAAAACAGCACGTGTACAAGGTTCGCAACCAATTGAAATAAAGCCTCGTTCATGTAATGAATTATAAGGAATCTCCATCATACGGATGTAGTTCCATACATCAGCACTAGTCCAATTTGCAAGTGGATTGTATTTAATGAGTTGCTTATTTGGACCTGAAAATCCTACATCTGCTTGAACCACAGGAATTTCATTACGTGTTCCTGGACTTTGATCTTTACGTTGACCTGTAATCCAACCATCGAGTGTTGCTAATTTTTTACGTAAGGGTTGGACTTTTCGAATGCCACAGCATTGTTGATGACCATCCTCAAAAAAGCTAAATAAGCCTTTTTCTTTGACAAAATTTTGCACGGCTTCCGTTTCTGGATAGCAAATTTCAATATCAATTTTATAATGCTTACGCACAGTTTCAATAAATTGATAAGTTTCAGGATGTAGACGACCTGTATCTAAGCTAAATACACGGAAAGGTTTACCCAAATTTGCAGCCATATCAATTAAGACCACATCTTCAGCACCTGAAAATGAGATTGCTACATCACCTGATTGGCTAAGTGCAAGTTTTAAAATGTCCATTGGGGACTGATCTAGATATTCAGCAGCAAGTGCATCAACTAGATCAATAGTAGGGATTGTTGTCATATCTGTCCTGGCTATAGGCTTGGAACTATGAAACCTATATTAAATAATTTTATAACTATTTTACTAGAATTCATAAGTTTGACTTATCACTAAAAATTAATTAGTTATGAAAAAAATGGAATTAATAAAGAGCGAGGAAATGTTGTAAACATAAGCTATGATAGTTTGAATTTTATTAATAAAACAGAGGAATGATTCATGGAAGTCGTATGTCTAGATCTTGAAGGCGTTTTAGTGCCAGAAATTTGGATCAATTTTGCAAAAAAAACAGGAATTAAAGAGCTAGAAGCAACAACGCGTGATATTCCAGACTACGATGTTTTAATGACTCAGCGTTTAAATATTCTCAAACAGCATGGTTTGGGTTTAAACGATATTCAAGCCGTGATTGCGGATATGGGACCATTTGAAGGTGCAAAAGAATTTGTAGAGTGGGTGAGTACACATTTTCAATTGATTATTTTATCCGATACTTTTTATGAGTTCGCACATCCACTCATGAAACAATTGGGTTGGCCAACCATTTTCTGTCATAAACTTGAAACCGATGAAAATGGTGTGATTACTGCTTATAAACTTCGCCAACCTGATCAGAAACGCAAAGCAGTACAAGCATTGCATGGTTTGAATTTCCGTGTGATTGCGGCAGGTGATTCTTATAATGACACCACAATGCTTGGTGAAGCAGATGCTGGTTTCTTATTTGATGCACCAGATAATGTGATTGCAGAATTTCCTCAATTCCCACCTATTCATGGTTATGCAGCATTAAAAGAAGCAATTCGTAATGCATCGAACCGAGATATTCCAGCTTAATATTTTGATTAAAGTAAAAAAGGCACATAACGTGCCTTTTTTACTTTGCTTGTATCGTTTAGTTTTAGAAACGATAACCGAATTTTAAAGTATAGGCTAAAGCTGTATTGTCGTTAAACTCACCAACAACTGTACCACCAGTTTGTGCTTTTGCATCGCCTAACCACATGTAGCGGGCACCTGCTTGTACAAAATAGTTTTCTGCTGGGCTAAATTGACCGCCTAAGCCGATGCCCCAATAGCCTTCTGTTGGACCAAGTGTAGTGACTGGGTTGCCTGCACCTGTATCATAGCTGATAAGTGCTGAGCCTGACCATTTGTCATTAAATTTATGACCTAGACCAACATTTGCAGACCATTGGTCATCAGAGTAATCGATAAGATTAAAACCAGATTTAGCTTTTAAAGCTGTTGGCGTAACAGCGAATTGATCCCAATGTACCCAGCGAATATTGGCAAAAGCAAGTGTATTTTTTGCAATGCCTGTTTGTAGATCAATATTTACAGATTGAGGTGTGGTAGCTTGTAAAGTTGATGTTGGTACTTTTAAAAGTCCTAAACCAAAAGATTCATGTGCTGTTGCATTATGTTCAATTTCAGAACGATAAGTGATAGCAGCCTTTAATGCGATTTCAGGAATTTGATACGCCGCACCTGCGAGCCAACCCCAAGCTTCTTCTTTATCGACTTTAATATTATAACCTGAGTTTTTATAAGCCATACCACGTAAAGCAATGTCAGCTTCTACTGTTTGCCAAACAGGACCTGCATAAAAATTCCAGTTTTTAGTTGGTTGGTAACCGATTAAACCTGTTAGATTTTCAGTTCTGACCTCAACTTTTGTGCCCTGTCCATTTTGTGAGAAAACTGGATTTTCTAAACCGTATTGTGCATCAGCGCCATAAGGTTGGTCATAAATTAAGCCTAGAGAAATTTTATCAGTCGCTTGAACTTTAATTGCTGCTGATGGGAAGTAGTAATCATCTGCCATGTCATTTACATTTTGTTGATTAATCGCTTGACCTTTTACGTCAGGATCAATAACTGTAATTGCAGCTTCTGCATAATTACCTGGCTGTAAAAATGCTTGGATAGATTGCCCTGAACGATCTAGACCAGCAGCAAATACGGAAGTTGTCGGTAGTAAACCTAATAGAATAGCTGTGTGAAGCTTAGTCAATTGCATGATGCATTTCCCTGATATGACTTACTTTTTTAAAACAGGGAGGGAAGTTAACACAATTTTACAATCTGTAAATGCTTGATGCTGTGTAGAATTTGAACTCAGGATGTATAAAAAAAGCTTGAATAGAGTAAATAGCCTATAAATATGTTTGTATATTAATAACTTGTCATAATTAAATTAGAGTAATTATTTTAATTTTAAAAGTTATTTGTTTTCATTCAATTGGTTGATTTTAAAACACAGTCAAAAATAAAAATGAGAATAATAAAAAAGACCATGATAAATCATGGTCTTTTTAGACTTTATACGAAGTGTATAGAATTAGAATCTATAACCAAGTTTCAAGCCATAAGCGAGCGCATTGTTGTCTTTAAACTCAGCAACGTAATCACTCCCACCTGCTTGAGCACCTGTTTGAGCTTTAGCATCGCCTAACCAGAAGTATTTAACGCCACCTGAAATGAATGTTGCAGGCGTAGGACTATACTGAACACCAAGACCTACGTTCCAATAACCTTCTGTTGGGCCTAAAGTCGAAACTGGATTACCTGCACCAGAATCCCAACCTACAGAAACGTTACCTGCCCAATGATCATTTACTTTACGGCCTACACCAGCAGTGACAGAGTATTGATCATCTGAATATTCAACAAGGTTGAAACCACCAGGTTGTTTAACTAAAGGACCAACAAGTTTTGAGATTTCACCAAATTTATAGGGTTGGATAGAGAAGTCTTTCCAATTTACCCAACGTAAATTTGCAAATGCAATTGTGTTTTCCATAATACCTGTTTGGAAATCGACGTTTACAGATTGGGGGGTCGTAATTTTAGTTTTACCAGGCTGTTTAATTTTTTTGTAGTCTTCAGTAGTTATACCTAAAGCTCCAAGAACTGCAGGGTTAGAATCTAGCGCTGGTTCAGCAGAAAGCGTTTCAACTGCATCTACATCATGATCAATTTCAGAACGATATGTTACAGAGGCTTTTAAGGCAATTTCAGGAATTTGGAATGCAGCACCTGCTAACCAACCAGCACCACCTGTTTCTTTAATTTTAGCATCGTAACCATTGTATAGACTATATGCTTGACCACGAAGGCTGACACTACCTTTAATGGTTTGATATACACCACCACCATAAAGATTAATGTTTTTTGTTGGTTGGAAACCAAAAATCATGGAAAGGTTTTGAGTATCAACCTCAACTGTTGTGTTCCCCTTACCTAATCCAGCATCAATAGGGGCTAAAGTACCTTTAACAACTTGCTTAATACCATTTAATACACCTGTATCAATATCATTTTTGGTAGTACCAACATTACCTTTGTAAGCTTGTAAAGTTTGTCCGTATATTGCTTGTCCTTGTGGTGTTGTTAGGTCCACACCTTTGCCTTGAAGTGCTAAGCCAACACGCTGTTCAGCAGTTAGTGGATTGAGTTTCTCTTTTGCAAGATTTGTAATGCTACTATCTCCTAAAACAGTATCAACACCTGGATTTGAAACAAAAACATTATTGCCTTTGTATGCAGCATCTGCGCCAAATGGTTGATCGTAAAGAAGACCAAATGAAAATTTATCTGTAACTTGTAGTTTTACTGCCGCTGAAGGGAAGTAATAATCATCACCCATATCGCTGATGTCACGACGAGTTTCGCTTGTACCTGCTTCTTGACCCTCAACAGTTGGATCTAAAATTGAAATACCTGCTTCAAAATAGTTATCTGGTTGTAAGAAAGCAGAAATAGATTGACCTGAACGATCTAATGCTGCAGCAAAAACACCAGTTGTCGGAATAGTTGTTGCAAGAAGAGCCAATGTTAATGTTTTTAATTTCATTCTAATCTTTCCCTAAATGTATAAAATGAATAATTTGAAGCACTTGTTTGTATATTTGAAATAACACACGCTTTACATAATCCAATACGTAATTTACTTCTGTTTACAAAATATCATATAAAAAATAAGAGTAAATACTCTAGAGCAAGGTTTAGTAAAAAAAAATGTAAACTGAAGCGTTTATTTTTAGTACTGCATATTCACCGATTTTGCAGACACTCTTTAGTTAAATTTAATAGTTGTGTTGTAATTGCTATAATAGCAATTTTATTTTTTTAAATATTTTCTTTAAATTTATGACTATCCTAAAATTTTTTGTTTAGAAATAATAAATAGTTTGACTCCATTTAATATTGCTTCCATATTTTTTAGATAGAGAAGCATTAAAGGTTGGAATACTAATATGCGCTACATGATCAGTTTCTTAGAATGGAGAAAAATCATGAATATAAGTAAATCTTAAAATACCTTTTGCTTGAATCTAAACGGCTTTAGGTGTTCCTGATGTATGTAAATAGAATATGAGTTCGATGATTTATTTCAAGTTAAACTAATTCGATATTGTTTTGTTGGTGTTGGTTTAAATTACGTATTTTAATAGTATTTGGTTCATTTAATGATCTTTATCTGAGTCTTGTGTAATCAAAATTTAAAATCAATTTTATTAAGCATTTTTTAAAACGTAAATTAGGTTAGTTTTTATTAAGTTTCATCTACATCTAAAATTGCTAATTGAACGATATTTTCAATGAATGGTTCAATGAGTATTACAAGACGTTTTTTTGTTTTTATGTTCAATAATTTTAAGTAATGTGCGTGTTTATGTGTTCTTAATAATAGGTCTTGGTAAATTATTTTATGAAAACCTAGATTTATTACTTTTTTACTTGAGTTTTATAACGATATTGTTTAAGTTGGAGGCATTGTAATATATTATTTTATATATAAAAAATATAACTTTATCTATCCATTATTCATAATTTTGCAATATTTTTTTTGGTTTTTTTGAAAAAAGAGATATTGTATATTTTTAATATAAATATAAAAGGTTATAGGGAATAAAAAATGAATTTTATTTAATGTATATTTTCGTTTTTTTCTAAATTATACTATGCTAATGGTTAATATATATTGTTTTGATTGAGTTGTCGTTTTATTATTTTCTGAAGATTTTTTATTTTTTGGATGTTGTATTGATTTTATTGTTTTAGATAAATATTTTGAGCTGTTTACTTTGTATTAAATGTTTTAGTGAAAAATAAAATAATTTTAATTAAATAAAAATACTAATTACATTATTTAATGTTGTCATAATATGATAAGTATTAAAACATAATTCCATTAAAATAATTTTTAGAATAGTGATGGATTGAGTATATATGGATTTTAATAAAAAATTTAAAGATCAAGTTGCACTTATTACAGGTGCGGGAAGTGGTCTAGGTTCGGCTTTAGCTTTTGCACTAGGCAAACAAGGTGCGAAGCTCATTTTAGGTGACGTAAATCAAATAGCACTTCAAAAAGTGGTTGCTGATCTGACAGCGTTAGATATTCAAGTTGCTTTTAATGTATGTGATGTGAGTCAAAATACAGATCAAGTTGCGCTTGTACAATTAGCATTAGATACATGGGGGCGATTGGATATTGCAGTGAATAATGCAGGTATTTGTCCCCCGATGCGTTCTTTTCATGAAATTTCAGAAGCTGATTTTGACTTTGCCATGAATGTAAATACCAAAGGTGTATTTTTAGGGATGAAACATCAACTTTCAGCGATGGTTAAGTCTGAGCTATCAGGTGTAATTTTAAATGTGTCGTCTGTTGCGGGATTGGGTGCAGCACCGAAATTGGCATCTTATTCAGCATCTAAGCATGCTGTGATTGGACTAACGAAAACGGCTGCTGTGGAGTATGCTAAAAAGAATATTCGAATCAATGCAATTTGCCCATTTTATACGCAAACCCCCTTAGTTACTGAAAGTCAGCTATCTGATAAAGTTGAATTTTTAAATAACTCTTCGCCAATGAAACGCTTGGCAACGACAGATGAAATTATCGATGTGATGTTAATGCTATGTTCACCCCAAAATACCTATATGACAGGGCAGGCAATTGCGGTAGATGGAGGCGTGACAGCACTTTAAGAGAGACATTTTTATTATATCGTTTGATTGATTTGGTGCGCTCTGCGGGAGTCGAACCCACGCCGGTCACTTAGGAGGCAACTGCTCTATCCAATTAAGCTAAGAGCGCAAGGACACCTAATTTAACCCAAAAATAAATAAAAAAAAAGTTATTGCCAAGGCAATAACTTTTTTTTTCATAAAATTTATAGCGTTATTATTTTTTTGAATTCAGTAGTTTAAATACAACTGCCATTACTACAATCCAAATAGGAATCATGATTACAGATTCTTTAAAGCCTTGCGTCCACATAATGTACAAAACAGTCAAAATGAATGCCAATACCAAATAGTTGCTGATTGGTGCCCAAAGTGCAGGAAATTTAGAAACTTTGCCTAATTTATCCATGGCTTGTTTAAATTTCAAATGCGTTAAACTAATCATTGCCCAGTTTAAGACCAATGCACCAACCACAATATACATAAGGTGGCTTAAAGCATCTTCTGGAACAAAATAGTTCAATAATACACAGCCAAAAATCAGTAATGCTGAGAACAATACTGCAGGAATAGGCACACCATGTTTATTCACTTTTTCAAAGACTTTCGGTGCATTGCCTTGTTTTGCCAAACCAAATAACATACGACTGTTGGCATACATGCCACTGTTATAAACAGAAAGTGCCGCTGTTAAAATGATGAAGTTTAACAAGTGCGCTGCCCAACCAATACCCAATTGACTGAAAATCATCACGAATGGGCTTTTATCTAGACCACCTAAATCGAGCTGATTCCATGGTACAAGCGAGAGTAAAATGGTTAATGAGCCGACATAGAAAATCAAGATACGAAAAACCACTTGGTTAATCGCTTTCGGAATGGTTTTTTCAGGGTTTTCAGCTTCAGCTGCCGCCATACCAATTAACTCGATGCCACCAAAGGCAAACATCAAGAAGGCAAGCATATAGAATAAGCCATCAAAGCCATGTGGGAAGAAACCACCATGCATCCATAAGTTACTAAATGAGGCAGTTGAGCCAACATCTGCTGTTAAAAGCAAATACAGACCAAACACGATCATAGAAACAACAGCGGCAACTTTAATAATGGCAAGCCAAAATTCAGATTCACCATAAAACTTCACATTGCCCAAGTTAACAATGGTAATGACAATGAAAAAGAACAATACCGATGACCAAGCAGGAATTTGCGGCCACCAATAGTGAATATATTTGGCAACGGCTGTCAATTCGGTCATTGCAACCAAAACATACAAAATCCAATAGTTCCAACCGGCTAAGAAACCAGGGAATTTTCCCCAGTACTTATTGGCAAAATGACTGAATGAACCTGCGACAGGTTCTTCAACAATCATTTCACCCAATTGACGCATAATGAGAAATGCAATTAAGCCACCTATGGCATAACCTAGAATAATAGAAGGTCCTGCAGATTGAATGACTTGTGCGGATCCTAAAAACAATCCGGTACCAATCGCGCCACCCATGGCTATGAGTTGGATATGCCGGTTTTTAAGTCCCCGCTGAAGATTTGTAGACTCGTTGCTCAAAGTATTCAGCTCTTTTTTTAATGGAATTTAATAATTGTAAATGATTGGTAACACTTAGCCTAGTAGTACACCCTTATGTTCGACTGAATGCATGGGTCATAAATTGATTTAAAAAACTATTCTTTTAAAAAACAATAGAATAATTTTTTAAGACTAAAGTAAAAAAATATTGAATCTAAATTCATTTTTTTGATGAGGATCTGTTTTATACTGTTTTAAAGGAAATGAAAGACATTTCTGCTGAATCTGAGTGATTTGACAGAAGAGAGTTAAAAAAATTGAATCACAATGAGAATTTAAAGGATATAGACCAATGAGCTTTGCTGCACAAATTAAAATTCCGGCAACTTACATGCGTGGTGGTACGAGTAAAGGCGTATTTTTCAATTTAAAAGACTTACCCGAACAGGCTCAAGTTGCGGGTCAAGCTCGAGATCAATTACTACTTCGTGTGATTGGTAGTCCAGATCCTTACGGCAAGCAAATTGATGGTATGGGGGCAGCGACTTCAAGCACAAGTAAAACTGTAATATTGTCTAAAAGCAGTCAGCCTGAACATGATGTCGATTATCTATTTGGACAAGTATCTATCGATAAAGCATTTGTCGATTGGAGCGGAAACTGTGGCAACTTAACAGCGGCAGTCGGTTCATTTGCAATTAGTAATGGCATGGTCGATGCCTCTCGCATTCCTGAAAATGGTTTATGCACTGTACGTATTTGGCAAGCTAATATTCAAAAAACCATTATTGCGCATGTCCCTGTGACAAATGGTCAGGTACAAGAAATGGGTGATTTTGAATTAGATGGTGTGACATTCCCTGCGGCAGAAGTACAAATTGAATTTCTTGATCCAGCGGATGATGGTGAAGATGGCGGTGCAATGTTTCCAACAGGTAATGTCGTTGATTCACTTGACGTTCCTGGCATTGGTACATTTCAAGCTACACTGATCAATGCTGGTATTCCGACTGTATTTTTAAATGCAGAAGAGATTGGTTATCAGGGAACTGAATTGCAAGATGCTATCAATAATGATGTCGATGCCTTAGCTCGTTTTGAAACCATTCGTGCTTACGGTGCTTTGAAAATGGGTTTAATTAAAGATGTAAGTGAAGCTACAACACGCCAACATACACCTAAAGTGGCTTTTGTATCTGCTCCAAAAGCCTATGTATCTTCAAGTGGTAAACAAGTAAATACAACGGATGTTGATTTATTGGTGCGTGCACTTTCAATGGGCAAATTACATCATGCCATGATGGGTACAGCAGCAGTTGCGATTGGTACAGCAGCAGCAATTCCAGGTACTTTAGTCAATTTGGCTGCAGGTGGTGATGAACGTGAAGCTGTACGTTTTGGACATCCATCAGGGACATTACGTGTTGGTGCACAAGCCTCGCAAGAAAATGGACAATGGGTAGTCAAAAAAGCCATTATGAGTCGTAGCGCACGTGTTTTGATGGAAGGTTGGGTAAGAATTCCAGCCGATAGCTTTTAATACTTATTTTGATAAAAAAATCAGACAAATGGATGTGGCATTTTAAAAATTGAGAGTAGATTGTTTAAATCATATCATTTTTAATCATTAAGAACGTATCTTTTGTATCTAAAGACCTTATTTTAAAGAAGAAAAATAAGGTCTTTGTTGTTTTAATCTATTCGAAATACATTGCTTTGACAGTATTTTATTATGGATTTTTTTTTTTAATTATTGATTACAATCTGTATAAAGTAATTGAAAATCCTAGACTGTAAAATGATAACCTGTTCTCATAAAAATAAAATTATGCTATTTTTACTCAAAGATTCGATGCAATAAAGATTATAAATTTACACATTTCGATCAATCTATTCTTAATATAAAAAATTAATGATGAGATCAGCGAAAAGGATAATTCCTTGAATAAATAGGTGTGAGGAAATGTCATGAATAAAGTTGATGTTGAGAGTGGTTTTAAGGTAATGATTCAAGATGAACAATTTCTTGATTTAATTCAAAAAACTGAAAAAATGGAATTGGTTTCTTTTCTAGCTCAGTTACCTATACCTGTTGCAATTTTTAGTAGAGAATCTCGTTTTCTTGGTTTAAATCAGGGTTTTGCTGATTTTTATGAAAGTGATGCACTGTATTTGAATGGTAAATTACTGAAAAGTGTTTCAACACTTGTTTACCATCAGTTTTTAGATGTCATTCCATTGTTTGAGAATGGCAAAAATGAAGTTGATTTTGAGTTTTATGGTCGAGGCCATTTTTATCTCTCCTATTATAAGGCACTTCGAGATCAAAATGGAGAAATCGTTGCTGTGGTTGTGGTATGTGCGGATATTACTCGTCTAAAACGCCGTGAAAATGTTTTATTACTCAATAATAAAAAACTGCATGATCATTTATATTTAGATGCTGTCACAGGCTTACCCAATAAAATCGCATTTGGGCAATTTTTAATTGATCCTGAAAATTTAGACTTAATGACACAGCGTATTTCGTTTTTAAAAATTGATTTAGATAGCTTTAAAAAATTTAATCAATTTAATAGTTATACTTGTGGTGATAAAGTTTTAGAAAAAGTTGCAGAAATTTTAACAGAAGAGCTTTCGCAAGATAATGCGAAGTATTTTCGGATGAATTCTGCAAATTTTGTGGTGGTGATGTTTGATGCAACAGAATGGTCAGTATTAACCGTTGCAGAGCGTTTAAAATGTGCAATTGCGCAACAAAATTTAGAACTAACTGGAAACTCTACCGAATCTTTGACGGCATGTATTGGTATTGTTCATAAAGCAGCGAACACCGTGTTATCTGAAGATGAGCTTTTACAGAAAATGGGGGAGGCTGTGCAACAGGCAAAATCGCAAGGTAGTAACACTATTTATATGATGCCTGAATAAAAGGCAATAAGCGGGGAATGCTTCGTGTCCGACAAGATGATATGAATAATTGTTCATTCTGTGTTTGATAAAAAGATTTCAGGATGTTCAGAGCATTTAGAGGGTGAGTGTTGTATGTATTGTATGTAGAATAGGGCAAGATTTTTAGCTCGGTTCAGTAGACACGAGTACAAACATTTGAGGCGTAAAAGTGACATCTATACCCCATGTACATGCAAACGTTTTACAGTCAGCGCAACAACAAATTCAGCAAGATTTACAACTCGCACTTAATGCATTTTCTATTCCTGAGCCGTTAAAAGGTGCAGTACATCATGCGGTGATGTTGGGTGGAAAACGTGTAAGACCAGCACTGTGTTATGCAACCTCTCATTTGAAACCGAATCATCCTTGTTTTGCGGCAGCGCGTAGAGCGGCTGTAGCCATTGAATTGATTCATTGTTATTCGCTTGCACATGATGATTTACCGTGTATGGACAATGACTTATTGCGCCGTGGACAACCGACTTGTCATGTGGCTTTTGGTGAAGATACTGCATTGTTGGCTGGTGATATTCTACAATCGATGGCATTTGAAGTGTTGGGAAGCCGTTTGTTTGATCAAGGTCAAGTTGTACCTGCTGAGATTGTTTTGCGTCAAATTCAGATTTTAGCGACGGCAAGTTCAAGAATGGTTTGTGGACAAGTACTTGATTTACAAGCTGAAGGTAAGCATGTTGATCAGGAACATTTAGAACAAATTCATCGTAATAAAACGGGTGCGTTGATTCAAGCCGCAATCATGATGGCGGCTGTAACCATTTTTGAAGGTACTGATCCTGCTATTCCAAAGTTACGTCAATTTGGTCAAGCGATTGGGCTCGCATTTCAAGTGCAAGATGACATTTTAGATGTCACTGCCGATACTGAAATGTTAGGCAAAACAGCAGGCAAAGATGAGCAAGTTGAAAAGTCTACATATCCTGCATTAATGGGGCTAGAGCAGGCAAAACAGTATGCTCAGAAATTGCATGACCAAGCTTTTGAATCATTAGAATATTTTGCTGATGATGCGACTGAATTAAATCAAATTTCGCAATTTTTACTGTCACGTCAAAGCTAATTTGAATTGAAATAATCTTGATTAAATGTCGTTAAGTACATTTAAATTGAATAAAAAACCGAAGCATTTTGCTTCGGTTTTTTATTGTATTGATTTATGCGTACATATTTTAACTTACATCTTTATAGGCACGATCTGCTTCTTCAAAACGATCAATAACATCTTGTTCAGGGGCACGAGTGATTAAGCTAAAGACAATAATGGCGATCATTGCACTGATGAATCCAGGAATAATTTCATAGATTTTAGTATCAGCAAAGACTGGGATATTTTTCCAAAGAATGACGACTACAGCACCAACAATCATTCCTGCAAGTGCACCTGCCAAATTCATGCGTTTCCAAAACAATGACAGCAAAATGAGTGGACCAAATGCGGCACCAAAGCCCGCCCACGCATAAGCGACTAAGCCAAGAACTTGAGATTCAGGGTTACTTGCAAGCGCAATTGCTAAGACTGCAATCAGTAAAACCATTAAACGACCGACCCAAACCAGTTCTTTTTGTGAAGCATTTTTACGAATAAAGGCTTTATAAAAATCTTCTGTTAATGTGCTTGAACAAACCAATAACTGACAACTGAGTGTGCTCATAACAGCAGCTAAAATGGCGGCAAGTACGATTCCTGCAATCCAAGGATTAAAGAGGATTTTGGTCAATTCCATGAACACAGTTTCAGAATTTTGATTCACTGTTACTGCAAGTTCAGGATGAATTTGGAAATAGGCGATTCCAAAAAAGCCAGCAGCCACTGCGCCACCTAAACATAAAATCATCCACACCATACCAATTCGGCGGGCATTTGGAATGGATTTTACCGAGTCAGCTGCCATGAAACGCACTAATATATGCGGTTGCCCGAAGTAGCCTAAGCCCCATGCCATCAGGGATATAATGGCAACAGCACTTAAATCTGAAAATAAGCTGTAGGCTTGTGGGCGAGCAACTTCAAGTGCAGCATGAACCGTTGCCATATCACCAAGGCTTAACACCGCAACGACAGGAGTGAGGAGTAATGCAAAAATCATCAGGGTAGCTTGAATGGTATCTGTCCAGCTGACTGCAAGAAATCCACCAATAAAGACATAACTAATGGTTGCAATCGCACTAATCCACAATGCCGATTCATATGAAATACCGAACATACTTTCAAATAGACGTGCACCTGCGACCATGCCTGAAGCACAGTAAATGGCAAAGAAAATCAGAATGACAAATGCAGATACGACTCTAAGTACTTTTTTATGATCATTAAATCGATTGGAAAAATAATCGGGGAGGGTGAGTGCATTGTTTTGCACTTCAGTGTGAACACGTAAACGCCCTGCAACCAATAACCAATTAAGCCATGCACCAATAATTAGACCAATCGCAATCCACATTTCAGATAAGCCTGAGAGATAAATTGCGCCAGGAAGCCCCATCAGTAACCAACCACTCATGTCGGATGCACCTGCAGAAAGTGCAGTCACAAAGCTTCCTAAGCGCCGCCCTCCGAGAATGTAGTCATCAAAACTATTTGTTGCACGGTAGGCAAATAAGCCAATGACGACCATGGCGACAATATAAAAAAAGAAAGTGATTAGCGTGGGATTCAGGAGATTCATACGGTATCCATTGACTCAGAATGGCGGTAAAGCGACAAGGAGTTTGTCAAAATATTCAATTCAGGCGAAATTTAACCACAGATTGATTATTTTTGCTGAGTCATTCTTGACCATAAGCACACGTCATTAAGCGACTTGATCTCATCATTTAAAATAGAATCCCATATGAAAAAGTATGAGGAACAAGTTAAAAAGTGGGGTAACGGATGTACGATCGCATAGTGAAGTATTTTGAGATAAACATTTGTATTTAAATCTAATGCTATGGATGTAAAAATAGGCAGTCTAAACTGCCTATTTAAAATGGTATAAATATGAGGATTAGATTACGAATTACGCCCCATCACACCACGAATGGTATTCATAATATCGGCAGGTAAGACCACAGTTTTAGCATTGTTTGATTTCGACATATCTTGCATAGCTTTAATGTACTGTTCACCCAATAAATAAGACACAGGAATTTCTTTATCACCCACAGCTGAAGTCACCATGGTAATGGCTTTCTGTGAGGCTTCTGCCAATACAACTTGTGCCTCTGCATCACGACGAGAAGCTTCTAAACGACCATCTGCTTCTAGAATCGCTGCTTGTTTTTCACCATCAGCTTTGGTTACAGTTGCACGACGCTGACGTTCAGCGGCTGCTTGTGCTTCCATTGCCGCTTGCATGGTATTGGATGGTTGAATATCTTGAATTTCAACAGTTTTAAGTGTAATTCCCCAATCAGCAATATCATCTGAAATTGCAGCTTTGAGTTTAGCTTTGATATGATCTCGTGAAGATAAGGCATCATCCAAATCCATTTCACCGACAATTGAACGTAGTGATGTTTGTACAAGATTTTGAATTGCCCAACTATAATTTTCAATCCCATACACCGCTTTTTCAGGGGTGGTGATGTTGATATAGGCTACAGCATTCATCACTAAAACAGCATTATCTCGGGTGATCACTTCTTGTGATGGAATATCAAGTACGATGTCTTTTGTAGTAATTTTATAAGCAACTTCATCGACATAAGGAATGACAAAGTTTAAACCAGGATTGAGCGTGGTGTGGTATTTACCTAAACGCTGCACAATCCATTTATAACCTTGCGGAACAATACGCACACCTTTGAAAATCGTAATTGCAACAAAAGCAAAGAGTGCTAAGACAACTATAGAACCAAAACCCATTGATTATTCCTCATGATTGTTGATTATAAGAAGATGAATGTGGCTGAACCAAAAGGTCATTGCCTAAAATATCAGTCACACGAACACGATCACCTATTTGTACAGGCGAAGATGTTCGACAGTTCCATTCATCTGAACCGAGTAAAGGCATTGGAAAGCGAACTCTGATTTGGTCGTGTGCAAGCCCGATTTGAATGACCATGCCGACTTGTCCTATCGTCGCTTCACGAGGAAGTCCTGCTTTGGTTTTATCGACAGATAATGGTTTGATAAATTTAAACCAAGCAATGGTGCAACTAATGGATAAAAATATCCAACATACCATTTGCACAGTAAAGCTCATATTGGGAAAGAGCCACAAAAGAATACTGACCACAACGGCTGCAATACCAAACCACAGAGCGGCAAATGCAGGTAAGATCAGCTCCGATAAAATGAGCAGAATGCCCAAAACAAACCAATGCCACGGTTCAAAGATAAAATCCATACATTCACTCTGTTTGTTATGTTGATATGGATGACGCATCATCAATAACAATGTATCAGATTAAAAAACCTTCGACTAGAAAAACGTGTTTTTTCAATATTTTTACAACAAAGTAGCGCATGAAATGAGGGAGTAATAAAAATGCTGAATGTCAATTGATTATGACATTCAGCAAGCGTGTAATGCATCAAAAAATATATTTTTGAGTTTAGAATTTTGCTTTTGGTGCAGGTTTAAAGGCAGCAGGTGATTTTTTGAAATTAGTAATTGCTGCCTGAATGGCAGTAATTTTTCCTTGAGTAGCTTTTTCACCTTCTAAAATAGCTTGGTTACTCGCTTTGAGGTCAAGTGTTCCCAAATGTCCAACTTTGGGCTGAATCACAATATTGGCAAGACTCAATTCATAATTAATGCTTTGTTGCCCCATAATGTTAATGGTTTGGTCAAGTAAGCCCCACATATTCATCGATTGAGCACCCGTTGGGCGTGCTGAAATATCGACAGCGATAACAATGTCTGCACCCATATCTTTGGCTGTTTGTACAGGGATTGGACTGACTAAACCCCCATCGATATATTTACTCTTACCAATAGTCGCTGGTACAAAAACATTGGGAATACTGCATGAAGCACGAACGGCTTGTCCTGCATTACCTTTAATGAAATCTGCTTTTTTACCATTGTCTAAACGTGTCGCGACAGCAGCAAAGCGAATGGGAAATTGCTCAATAGGCTTATTGCCAACATTACGATTGACATAGTCTTGTAACTTTTGTCCAAGCACAATACCTTGACTATTCAAGGTCAAATCACGAATATCTGATTCTTTAAGTTGTTGTGCAATCTGCTGAAGTTGATAGGGGCTTTTACCACTTGCATAAATACTACCCACAAAACTGCCTGCACTTGTTCCTGTCACAATTTTCGGTTTAATACCATGTGATTCAAGTACTTTCAATACGCCAATATGTGCAAAACCTTTGGCACCTCCACCACCCAATGCAATTGCAATAACGGGTTCACGAGCTTTGATCACCGTGGTTTGCGTTGGTGTTTTGACATTTTTATCGCAACCAACCAATGCTAAACCCAATAAACTCAGTAATCCTAAGCGTTTCAAATACATATAAACTAATCATCAAAAAACAAAAAATGTGCTTTATATTTGAACAGATTAACACTTATTTCTCTATGTCTTTTTGCCATATTTTTTGTAAAGGAATAGCAAGTCGTTCAGCAATTTTAGGTGAAAACTTTCCTTTATATGTGTTTAGGATTTGTTCTAAATCATGTTCATAATTATCACTCGGATGCAGTATGCCTAAGCAACGTATGACTTTATGATCATAGTCGAAGGCAAACATGATTATTGGAATCTGTGCGCCATGAGCAATATGATAAAAGCCACTTTTAATGGATTGTGCGGTTTTGCGTGTGCCTTCAGGTGCAATGGCAATCCAAATTTTGTCATGAGTGTTGATAATATTTACAATTTGCTGAGTCAATCCATGTGTCGAATTTCGCTCTACAGGAATAACGCCAATCCATTCAAAAAAACCTTTGAACGGTGTTTTGAACAGTGTATCTTTGCCAAAAATAGTGACATTTAAGCCCAGTCCAAGTAGTGCAAGAAAGGCATATAAACCATCATAATTGGACGTATGTGGTGAAATAATGGCAACGGCTTTGGGTAAATTGGGAAATTCACCTTCAAAACGCCAACCTTGTGCTAGAAACAAGTTTTTAAAAATTGTTCGACTTAGCTGCGTTCCACGTGATGGAACTTGATCGGGTAATATTGGAAATTTTTTTGTCATTTTAATGATGATCTTGAAATTTTGAATAGTATAAACCTATGTTCTATTTTGAATTATTGCGAAAAGGTAAACAAGATAGTCATATTTTTATACGTCATATTTAAAATTATTTATATAAAATTGATGTATAAGCTTCCAATCCGATCAAGATAATATTCATCAGATAAAGGCACAGCACGACCATGCAAAAAAATATGTTGCAGAAAATATAATGCAAAAACACACACAGCTTTATCTACTATTGTTTTCCTTGTATTGGGCGCAGGGTTTACCTGTGGGTTTTATGACTCATGCACTTCCTGTAGTTTTACGTGCGCAAGGTGTGTCTTTGGCGCATATTGGTGGTTTTGGTTTGCTGATGTTGCCATGGGCGATTAAAGTTTTTTGGGCACCATGGGTCGATAAATTCGGTAGTGATAGTATTGGGCATTATCGTAGTTGGATTTTACCGACTCAATTGTTGACTGTAGTGATTCTGATAATCTTATCTTTTCTTCCAATTCACACCTTGAATCAGCCAAGTTATTTATTGGCATTTTTTGTGGCTTTATTTGTCATGAATAGTACGGGAGCAACGCAAGATATTGCCACCGATGGTTTAGCTGTGAGTATTTTAAAAGGTGATCAACAGCATTGGGGCAATATGTTCCAAGTGATAGGTTCACGTTTAGGCTTTATTGTCGGTGGTGGTGCAATTTTATGGGCTTTAGATTGGCTTAATTGGCAAAGTACCTTTTTAATTTTGGCAGGTTTGGTTGCCTTAAATACGCTACCGATTTTATTTTTTAATGAAAAATTTCTTTCAACGGTTTCATTACATCAAAAATATGTGGCTGATTCTAAAATACAGGGAACACTTGGACAGCGCTTAAAGCATTACTTACGTTATTTTATAGATAGCCGAGTGATGCTAAGTTGGCTAGTGGTTTTGGGTTCTATTAAAATTGCTGATGGTCTATCAGGTCCGATTATTAAACCTTTATTGGTCGACTTAGGGTTGTCATTTTCTCAAATTGGCATTTATATCACGATGCTAGGTGCTTTGGCGGCACTGTTTGGTGCAGGTTTAGCGAGTTTAGTTTTAAGTAAAATCTCTCGTGCGAAAGCCCTCATTCTATTTTCAATACTTAAAGTGATCAGCTTAACGGGATTTGTTTGGTTAGCTTTTTTACATGACCAAGGGCAGAGCATTCAGCCTAAATGGGTTTATCTAATCAATGCTTTTGAAGATATGTTTGCAGCCATGCTACTTGTGGTGATTTTAACCTTAGTCATGCAATACAGTCGTAAAGAATATGCCGCTACAGACTTTACTTTTCAGGTGTCATTAATGGCAACAGTCAGTGGTGTACTTTATACGCTGAGCGGTTTTGCGGGAGATTATTTGGGCTATTTTAATTATCTGTTGGTGATTACTGTGGTTGCAATTTTTACACTCGTGCCAATTTATGAATGGGTACGAATTGAAAAAGTTAAAAAATAGATATAAAAAATATTGAAGTGTTGTAGCGTTAACGAAGGGATAGAAAACTTAAAAAATAACTAATTATTAAGAATAATAAGTAATTGTTTTATGGGTATAAATAATAATTTATTTGACCAATTAAGTTGCTTTTAAGTTTTAGGAAATAAATTAAAACATAATACTCGGGCAGTCGTGAAACGAATGATGCTTAATTTTTTACATAACTTAAAACAACGTAAAATAGCGTTGTCTCTAACAAGCTTCAACCTGATGGTTGCGGTATGGTTAGGTTTAGTGTTGAATTTTTCATTTTTAAATAAAATTCAAACTCTTACACCATACGAAGGATTTAAGGCTTATGCCTTTATTGGTGCGACAGCAATTTTATTGATTGCCCTATACAATTTTATTTTGCAAATTTTAGATTGGAAATGGACGGCTAAATTTTTTGCAATCATTTTAGTTTTTATTGGTGGGTTTAGTGCTTATTTTGTCAACTCATTGGGTGTAGTGATTTCTCCTGATCAAATTCAAAATATGATGCAAACTGATTCGGCTGAAGCAACAGATTTATTATCATTACGTTTTTCAGTATGGATTTTCTTTTTTGTTGTTTTTCCTATTGCAGTGATTAGTCGCATTCAAATTGGTTCTGAAACCTCAAAACCTAAAATTGTATTGAAAAAAGTATTGAATGTTGTGGCATCTTTGGCATTGGTTGGCAGTTTACTCTATGTATTCTATGTCGATTATGCAGCAATTTTTCGTGAACATCGTGACTTAAAAGGCATGATTTCACCGCAGAATGTCATTTCATCAACGCTATCGTATTACCATAAAAAGTCACCTAAAAAAGATTTACCTTTAATTCATTATGGTGAAGATGCGCATCTGGTTGAAGAAGTATCGAATCAACATATGCCGAAATTGATGGTCTTGGTGGTGGGTGAAACAGCACGTGCAGAAAGTTTTTCATTGAATGGTTATAATCAAAATACCAATCCTGAATTGTCTAAACAGGCGGGTTTAATTAACTTTAGCCAAGTAAGTTCTTGTGGTACAGCAACGGCTGTTTCTGTACCGTGTATGTTCTCGGGAATGAAGCGAACCGATTATGATGAACAACTCGCTAGCCACCGTGAAGGTTTACTCGATATTGCCAAGCGTGTAGGTTATAAAGTCACTTGGATTGATAACAATTCAGGTTGTAAAGGGACATGTAACCGTGTTGAACAGTATGTGATTCCTGAAGCATTAAAACAAAAATGGTGTAAAGATGATGAGTGCCAAGATGGTATGTTGGTCGATGCATTACAAACGTATTTAAAAACGATTCCTGAAAATGACAAATCACCACGTTTGATTGTGTTACATCAAATGGGAAGCCATGGTCCTGCATACTATAAACGTGCACCAAATGAATTTAAGAAGTTTGTGCCTGAGTGTGCAACCAATGCGATTCAAGGTTGTACATCGAAAGAATTGGTGAATGCTTATGACAATACAATTTTGTATACCGATCATATTTTAAGTCAGGTCATTGATACTTTAAAAGCACAGAAAAATTATCGTACAGGATTTTGGTATTTGTCGGATCATGGTGAATCAACAGGTGAGCATGGTATGTATTTACATGGCGCACCTTATGCCATTGCACCAACACAGCAGACACATGTACCTATGATGATGTGGTTCTCCGATGCGTGGAAAAATATTGCATCACCACAAATTAATTGCTTAACTCAACAAAGTTCAGCAACATTGAGTCAGGATAATTTATTTCCAAGTATGCTCAGTTTACTTGATATACAAACGCGTGTGATTGATCAGAATATCAATATGTTAAAACAATGCAGCTTACGCAGTTAATCAAACAAAATACTCAGGAACACGACCATGACAAAAATTCTGATGATTGAAGATGATTTTATGATTGCAGAATCCACTATGACTTTATTGCGCTTTCATCAATATGAAGTGGAATGGGTAAATAATGGTTTGGATGGTATAAAACAACTCACCAACAATGAATTTGACTTAGTATTGCTTGATCTCGGTTTACCCATGATGGATGGTATGCAAGTACTCAAACAAATTCGTCAGCGAACCACGTTGCCTGTGTTGATTATTTCTGCGCGAGATCAACTACAAAATCGTGTAGATGGTTTAAATTCAGGGGCAGATGACTACCTGATTAAACCCTATGAATTTGATGAGCTTATTGCACGAATTCAAGCTTTATTACGCCGTGTTGGTGGCACTCTACAACAAGTAAATAGTGACTGTGTATTAAAAAATGGTGATGTTGAACTTGATGTTGAACAACATATTGCCAAACTAAAAGGTGAAGAGGTTGAGCTTTCAAACCGTGAATGGGCGATTTTAGTTCCACTAATGACACATCCCAATAAAATCTTTTCCAAAGCTAATTTGGAAGATAAATTATATGATTTTGACAATGAAGTCAGTAGTAATACCATTGAAGTCTATGTACACCATATTCGTTCTAAATTGGGTAAAGATATTATTAGAACCATCCGTGGTTTGGGCTATCGTTTAGGTCAGGCAAGAGGTGTTTAAGTGTTGCCAAGACATTATTCACTGAAAAAGAGGCTGATAGGGTTTACTTCAGCGTTTTGCATCCTGTTGGGATGCATTCTTGTTTTTACTGCATATAAAAGTGCGCTTCATGAAATTGATGAAATTTTGGATGCGCAGATGGAATATCTTGCAGAGCGTGTCGCTGTGGATGCTCGACCAATTCAAAGCCATTTCAATACTCATAAGCGTTACCAAGAAGAAGATTTATTTGTGGATGTTTGGGAATATGCCAAACAAAGTCATTTAACGCATGAACATCACATATTAGTAGAACCGAAGCAAAAAGCAGGTTTTTATACGCAGCATGCAGCAAGTGGTATGTGGCGGACGTATGTCATTCCAACTGACAAATATCAAATCCAAGTGAGTCAGCAGGAATCGGTACGTCAGCATTTGGCAATAGAGTTGGCGGGAACTATGTTCTTGCCTTATTTGTTAATTACACCATTTGCTTTGTTCGGCTTAGCGTTGGTTATTCGTCGTGGATTGAAACCTTTAGATGATTTTAAAGATGAATTATCACAGCGGAATTCTACTTCGTTAGAGGCGATACAACAGCAGAACTATCCTGAAGAGCTGCTACCAACCATCAATGAAATGAATCATTTATTTGAACGGATTTCTCAGTCACAACAAGAACAGCGGCAATTTGTCGCAGATGCAGCACATGAGTTGCGCACGCCTATTACAGCTTTAAATTTGCAAACTCAAATCTTACTTAGTCAATTTCCTGAAGAAAATAATTTGCATAATTTGAGTAAAGGTTTGGCACGAATGCAACATTTGGTCACGCAGTTACTTACGCTTGCAAAACAAGATGGTTCGCTTAGCGTGCAATCACAGCCGATGGCTTTAAAGTTGAATGATGTTGCTTTGAATTGTGTTGAGCAGTTAATGAATTTGGCAATGGAAAAAGAAATAGACTTGGGCTTTGAGCGTAACGATCCTATACATATGATCAGTATTGAGCAAAGTATTCATTCTATTGTGTTTAACCTGATTGATAATGCAATTAAGTACACACCGTCATCAGGCATAATTAATATTTCAGTGTTTCAAGATACATCTGGTATGGCATGTATTCAAATTGAAGATAGTGGTCCTGGTATTGATCCTGCATTGTATGATCAAGTGCGTAAGCGTTTTTATCGTGTGCATCATCACTTAGAAGTCGGAAGTGGTTTAGGACTGTCTATTGTTGATAAAGCCATTCAGCATTTGGGCGGGGAGTTAATTTTATCTAAAAGTGCAGATTTAGGTGGATTAAGTAGTTTGGTAAAACTACCCATGAAATATGAATTTCACTAAAAAAATGATAAATCAGGATAGTTGAAGTGGTTTATTGTCAACATTGAGTCATTGAAGTGAAATCAACATGGACAATAAAATCAATCTTTGAAGTACTTTTTTGTTATAGAGTGAATACATCAGTCATCTGAAGGTAGAGCTGATATATCTTTTGATAAGGTAGATTGCTTTTGTTGCTCAAAGAATTTATAGAAGTATGCATACAAAGCGGTGTTAAAACACAGAATAATCCAACCTGTCCATAAGTTGTGACTTAAAAAATGTGCACCACGCATCATTTGTCCCCAACCCATCATAAAACCAAGCAGTAGCCCAGCAATAAGGTAAAACCATGCACGTTTAGGCTGAACTAGGCGAAAGACAAAAAAACCTGTGATGAGGGCAAAACCTGTACTGGCATGACCACCCGGAAAGCAATGACCGTGTGTTGCAGTAAAGTTCCAAATAAAACCTGTTGCCGTTTGCTCGGTCATGTCCCAAGGACAAGCATGTGCAGATTGGGATTTTAAAATACCAATGAGTGCAGTGGACAAGATGCTGACCACAAACATATAGCCATATAGCCAGCGTTGAGGTCTGAGCTTTTCGATCTTAAAGGAAGCCAACCATAGAACGAAGAATGAAAGATAAACAGCAATCAGTAGTTGTTTAAAAACTTTATGATTAAGATGAACGAGGTACCAATTATTGCGTTCAGTAAAATGACCGAATTGATCTATCCAAGGTTGTATTAATGCAAGATCGATTTTTCCATAAATAGGAAAAACATAAATCAAAATAGCTAAACTAAAGATCAGAATAGCGCTGATTCGAAGCATAAATTTTTTGAAATCGAAGGGCATGGTTTAGGTTCTTTTTTAGATTTTAGAATTATTCAGTGAGTTGCTTAATCAAAGCTTAAAAGCTAGCGTATTCTATAATAGTACTTAGTGATACTCTGAAATTTATACTCAAATATAGAACAAAATATTCAATAGAAAACAGCATATTCTTGTGAACATGCTGTCAGCTAAAAACTTAAAAAAAGACTTTAAACGTATGATTTAAAACATCGCATCTTCAGAGTTGGCAGAAATTTTATGAATAGATAAATCTGCGCCTCGGAATTCTTCTTCTTGTGTTAAGCGAATACCCATGGTCATTTTTAATATTCCATATACGACAAAACCGCCTATAAGTGCCACGATAATGGCAAACATCGTACCCAATAATTGTGACCACAGTGAAACACCACCTAGCCCTCCCATCCATTGTTGACCGAAGATTCCAACTGCAATACCGCCAAATGCACCACAAACACCATGTAATGGCCAAACACCCAAAACATCATCAATTTTGAGTTTATTTTGAGTGTAAGTGAAGAGTTTTACAAAGAGAAAGCCTGCAATTGCACCAATGAATAGTGCAGCAACAGGATGTACAATGTCAGACCCCGCGCAGATGGCAACTAAGCCTGCAAGTGGACCATTATGTAAGAAACCAGGATCTTCTTTACCAAAGAAGTTAGCTGAAATTGTACCGCCAACCATTGCCATGAGTGAGTTAATTGCAACAAGCCCTGAAATAGCATCTAAACGTTGTGCGCTCATGACATTAAAGCCAAACCAACCGACTATTAAGATCCATGAACCAAGTGCAAGAAATGGAATAGATGATGGTGGATGTGCGCTGACACGACCATCTTTTTTATACCGTCCATGACGCGCACCGAGTAAAAGTACGGCGACAAGGGCAATCCATCCTCCCATTGCATGCACCACAACTGAGCCTGCAAAATCATGGAAACCTGCACCGAATGTGGCTTCTAACCATTTTTGAATGCCAAAGTTACCATTCCATGCAATACCTTCAAAAAATGGATAAATTAGCGCAACTAAAAATAAAGTCGCAATTGCCTGTGTTTTCATTTTGGCACGTTCAGCAATTCCGCCTGAAATAATCGCAGGAATTGCTGCAGCAAAAGTCAGTAGGAAGAAACATCGCATGAGGTTATAACCATGTTCGGCAGCAAGTTGTGAACCTGCATGAAAAAAATGCTGACCATAAGCAATATAATAACCGACAAAAAAGTAGGCGATGGCTGAAATAGAAAAGTCGGTCAAAATTTTACTGAGTGCATTGACCTGATTTTTATGGCGAACAGTCCCGAGTTCAAGGAAAGCAAAACCTGCATGCATTGCAAGCACAAGAATTGCACCAAGGAGGAGAAAGAGTAAGTCTGTATTTTGCATAGATGATTCTTTTTAGTGCTATATGTCACAATTCGGTTCAAGTATAACGATCTAAAACAGAACAGGAATACTTTTGCTGTAGGGAAAAATTGATTAAATCATTCAAAATATGATCAAGACTCGATATAAAGCGAGTCATGCACTGTTTTGGTGTTTTAGTATTAATTTGGTGCAAAGTTAGTTTTATAAATATTTTAATTTATTGATATTTAATGTTATTTGAGAATTAATTTTTTCCATTTAGTTTATTATTGCATGTTGTAAAACTACAAAAATGATTCAAGTTAAATAAAAGGGCATAGAATAATTTAAAATGTAGGCTTAAATAGTCGTGATAAATTTTTAAACTTAATGGCTTTGTTACATAAAACGCCAAAAATCAAAATGATTCCAAACTACTCAAATTTAAGTGACAACTTGGATATAAGGTCGACCTAATTCTGTAATTTTATTTATTACTGGTAGGAGTGCATGAATTTTTTAGTTGGCTATGGAATTTCCTAGTGCTGAGTTTATCGTTCAATAAATAAATAAATAAATAAATAAATAAATAAATAAATAAATAAATAAATAAATGAATAAATGAATAAATGAATAAATGAATAAATGAATAAATGAATAAATGAATAAATGAATAAATGAATAAATGTAAAGAAGTCGATCCCTACATTCTGATAGAAAATTGAATATCAATATGCTTTTGTCCTTTGCAAAGGGTGGAATATCTGGTGCTGTCCATTTCAAACCACATTATTGAATAAGCGCTGAACAAGCCCTAAAACAATATATAAGGAGCATCTAAATAGAGATTTGATCATGAGGTAGCAATAAATAACAGTATCGGAATATATTTAATTTCGACCTTATTGACTTTGTCGTGGTACATACCATTAAGTAGTAGAGTTAAAGCAAAATAGATGTTTCCTCAACGAACTAATTTGGCGAAGTATACTGTTTATATAACAGGAGTAATTGATTGTATGATAGGTTTTAGCCTTATTCATTCGGTGATTTTATCTGCATAATGATGCTCTGTTTTTTCAATAATCATTGAGGTAAATTGCAGAATATAATTGGCATGCTGCATGAGTTTTTCTTGTGAGGCTTGCCATTGATCTTTTACAGCATGTTTTAAAAACTGAGATAAAATTTCTTCAGAATGAAATAACTCAAAAGCCAATTGATTCACTTGCTCATCATAAATATTACTATGTACAAAAATATGTAATTCCTTGGCAAAAACAGGAATTAATTTTAAGTATTCAGATTCTAGACTGTGAATTGCATTCATTTCATGTTGATTTTGAAACTTTTCTAAAAATATTTGGGTGCTATTACGAAGTTGATACAGTGTTGGAAGTAATGTAATTAAAAACTTTTGTTTTTGATTCTCCTCAACTTGTTGTTCATCTCTATGTTGTTTTCGGTCAAAGTAAAGTGGAATTGCTACAGCAACAAAAATAGCGATGACTGAGCCAATGGCTTGTACCCATGCTGCGAGTTCTTGATTGAAAATTAAATTAGCTTCCGTTAAAGGCATATTTTTCCTCTATTTTTATCGCTTTAGAGTAAGTCTAGGATGAATTTAGCCTTTTAGATAGGACATAAAATACCGTTATATAGCTTCTTTCAAAGTCTAATTTTTAAAATGGCGAGCTTCTATATGCTTTTGTTGGGTAAAAATTGCTACACTTTAGAACGTTTTATTTTTCATTTTTGTTATGTCTTTTGATCTAAAAATTAGTCTTTTACCAGATGTTGTATTGGCATCGCCACAGCATAAAAAGTTGCAACGTTTAATTGAACAAATTGAACAACAAAAGCTGGATTTAGCCATGTGGCAGAATATGCAACACGAAATTCAAAGTTATATGCACCAAAAACTATTCCCGATTTATACTGAATTACATGGCACGTTATTTTCGCAACTTGAACAATTATGGATATATTTACAACAACAGGACTTTTCTAAGGCTGATTTAGAACAGCTCGATGCCAAATTACAATCATTGGCTAAAACACTCAAGAAATCACCAAGTATAAATACTGAAAAAATGAATTTAGTAGATGAAGTTCATCATTTTTATCAGCAAGATCGTATGTATAGTCAAAATAAAAAGCAGAGTAAAAAACAGAAAAAATCATCGGAAATAAGTTCTCAAAACATTAATTCTTCTGAGCAAATGGAGTCTGAAAATATAGATTCAAGTTTTGAACATATTGAGTTTGAAGATTGGAATACTGAGCAATACGAGCAACAACGTGAAGAGCATCAACGCAAACGTTTAGCGCAAAAACGTGCACAAGCTGAAAAGTTGGCAGAGCAGTCTCTAAAAACCGTGTATTTAAAAATTACTGCGATGATTCACCCCGACCGTGAACCTGATGAAGCTAAAAAAGTTGAAAAAACTGAATTACTTCAAGTGGTGAATGACGCATATACGCAACAGGATTTATTTTATTTGTTGAAAATGCAATTACAGCTTGAAACCAATAAGGGTTTAAATCCTAAAGCTTTAAGTGATGAGCATATGAAGTTTTATAAAATGGCGTTGGAAGCGCAAAGTCAGCGTTTAGCGAGTCAGATTGATGATATTACCGATGCTTTTCATTGGAGTGAAAAGCCGAAGCCTAAAAATATGCAAGTCAAAGATGTGTATAAAGTGATAGATGCTGATGTGATGACTTTAAAAGAACAAGTGAAATGGGAAAAAGAGCGTTTGAAATATATGGGGAAGGTGAAAGGGTTGGAGATGTTATTCGGGAATGAGGCTTTGTGATAATAATTTGAAAAATAATGGATATTTAGGCTTGAAAAATAAAATTTAGAGCCAATATGTTTAGATAATTATTAAAAATAAAGAGACTACTTTGAAACATTATTATCAACTAATATTTATGGGAGCAATTGATCATCGATTACTTCCTAAAGTTAAAGATGTATTTTTTGAAAGAATTGATGAGTTAGGAATTGATAGAGCATTCTTTAAAATTATTGATAGAAATAATTTTGGAGAAGAATATACAGATGCTAATCCAGCATTTTGTATTTATATGGGAAAAAAAGCTGAGAATGTTTTTCTAGATGAAGAGATCATTAATAAATTGGTAAAAGATGCAACTTTATTGTTACCTTTGATTGATGAAGATTTGTCTCAGTTTAATAATTTAGTACCAAAAGCTATTCAAAACTATAATGGGTTAAGTTTATTAAACTTACCGATGGATTTGGCTGTTGAAAAAGTTGTAAACAATGCATTGGAGGCTTTTAATTTACTCAAGTCAAAACGACGTGCATTTGTAAGTTATAAGCGAACTGATTCAACAGGTGTTGCAATACAGTTATACGAATATCTTGAGCAACATAACTTTGATGTATTTCTAGATAGTCATTCAATTCGAAAATCTGAATCATTCCAAGACGAGTTATTGCAAAGAATGATTGATAGTGATGTAGTTGTATTGCTTAGTACAGAAAATTACTTGAAAAGTGAGTGGACACAAAAAGAACTAAGTGAGGCAAATCTTGCCTCTATTGGTTTAGTTCAAATTGTATGGCCTGAGTATACAGTTATACAAGGAGCACAATTATCAGAAGTATTAAAACTTGAAGCTTCTGATTTTATTGATAATGTCTTTAATGATAAGAATGCAAGGTTAAAAGATGGCAGTTTAATAAAAATTGTCCAATTTACTGAAGCTTTAAGAGCACGAACTTTAGCTTCTCGCCAAGATAAGCTTATTTCCACATTTATGCATTATGCTGAAAAATCAAAAGTTACAGCAACACTTTCAAGTCATAAGTTTATTGAACTTGAAAAAGATGGTGGAAAATCAATAGTTGTTCCTGCGATTGGTATGCCGAAAGCGTTAAATTGTGAAGAGTCAGAATCCTTGATTCAAAAAATTTATGAAGAAAAAGGAAAGTTAGATAAAATTTTTATCTTATATGATGAAATTCATATTCGAGATATTTGGTTACATCATTTAAATTGGCTAAATAAATATTTACCTGTGAAGACTAAAGAAATTGGTGGGGTATCTAAATGGTTAGCGAATTAAAAAAAATATTTTTGTCCGCAAGTATTCCATTAGCAGAAAGAGATACAAAATATTTTGATACTGCGGACAATACTGCTATACGTGATGCTGTGATTGCTTTAGCTAGAATAGTTTTACTGAAAGCAGAATTAGTGTGGGGAGGGCATCCATCTATTACGCCTTTAATTAAATTGGTCTTAGAAAAGCAACAGTTAAAAGTTGAAGACCGCGTCACGCTATATCAGTCTAATTTTTTTGCGAAATTTTTTCCGCCTGAAAATGAATATGTAGAAAAAATTATTCGTACAGATGCTTTAGCAGACAAAATTTCTAGTTTGCAACTAATGCGTCATAAAATGATCGTCGAAAATGATTTTTGTGCAGCTATTTTTATTGGTGGTATGGAAGGGGTGGAAGATGAATATAAATTATTCAAAGAATCTCATCCTCATGTACCAGTATTTCCAATAGCTTCAACAGGTGCAGCTTCACGAATTTTATATGTTGAAGAAAATTTTAAAAATGAAAGATTATTAACGGATTTTTGCTATTTACCATTATTTGATGAATTATTTGAGGAGATTTTAGGTGGGGAATAAAATTTTTATTTCATATAAATATACTGATTCAAGCGTACAAAAGCTGAATTCTACTTCATGTTGGGAACAAACGACTCCTAGACATTATGTGGATATCATCCAACAAAAACTTTTGCCGAAATATGGACATATTAATAAAGGTGAAAATGATGGAGAGTCTTTAGCAAATTTTAAGGAATCAACGATTTATTCTAAATTAGCAGATAAAATTTTTGATAGTTCTATTACTATTGTTCTTATTTCTCCAAATATGAAAGTTTCTTATCCCTTTGAAAAAGATCAATGGATTCCATGGGAAATTTCTTACTCGCTAAGAACTAAGAATAGACAAGAAAATCGTAGTAATCCAAATGCAATACTAGCTGTAGTTTTGCCTGATATTAATGGAAATTATAATTATGCAAACGGCTATAATTTTGGTTTTGAGATTATTCGACTAAATAAGAATAATGCAAAACCTCTTTTTTTAAACTACGGTTCGAGTTCCGATTATATTGTAACTTGTACATGGGCCCAATTTTTAAGTCAATTTGATGCTTGGATTGATAAGGCACTAACAAACCGTAGTAATGTAGCTAAATATAATTTAAGAGTTAATTTTTAGTTGATTGTATTCGTGTATTAGGATGAGTTACCATCCTAATACATTATGTTTTCATTACCAAAATAGTCATAAAATAATTGGTTATTTATTGTTGCATTATTAAGTGCCGAACCTAAATTTCCTTTTTCTATTGTTGGATAAAGATTTAAGTATTCCTGTCCTTTATATATTTCATTTGAGTTATTTCTAATGACTAAAATTCCTAATTTTTCAGATTTATAGCCATCAAAGTAACCTAATTCCCAAGGCATCCATTTTGAAGATTTTGCATTATCAGAGTCTACATATACTAAAAACTTAGATTGTTTCATCCTTTTTCTGAGTTGCTCAGCTGTGTGCTTATTAACATTAGTACGGTCTAATTCAGGATCATCAACCCAATCAATATAAACACTGTATCTGCTGTCTTCTATAAATCTTTTAATACCTAAAATCAAAATTTTATCTTTGGAAGAGTGTGAAAGAAAAATATCAAAAGTATTTTTTTGATTTTGTTGTTTTATAGTTTCATTAAAATAGCTTTCCATACTTATGTTAAAACGAGAAGTTTCATTTTCAGCATAAACCTTCATTTCATTTAATGTAAAAAAACGCATAAAAAATCCCCTCGAGTTTGAGGGGATTTTAGCTTTATATTTAAACGTTTAGCAACACCTTAAAGCGCCGCAATCTGCTCCATATTCGCTTTAATCTTCGCTAACTGATCAGCAAATTCAGCAAGTTTTACTTTCTCGCCTTCAACTACCGCAGCAGGTGCTTTCGCCACAAAACCTTCATTGCCAAGTTTAGAGGCAATTTGATCATGTTGCTTTTGAACCTTGTCGAAGTCTTTTTGCAAACGACCAAGTTCCGCTTTAGGATCAATTAAACCTTTCATTGGCACAAATACAGATACATGACCAACGACAGAAGACGAAGACAATGGCGGTTGTTCACCATCAGCCAAGAAAGTAATGCTTTCAACTTTCGCCAAAGCTTTGAACAATGGTTCAATACGTGAGATCTGCGCTTTTTCTGCTTCAGTCGTGTTCTGTAAAAGAACAGGCAATAAACGTGCATTACCTAAGCCCATTTCACCACGAATATTACGTACAGCACCAATCAAACCTTGAAGCCATTGCATATCTGCTTCAGCTTGTTCATTTACACGCTCAGGGTTGGCAACAGGGTACTGTGCCAGCATGATGGTTTCAGCAGTAATGCCAAGTTTAGGCGCAAGCGTTTGCCAAATTTCTTCAGTCAAATACGGCATGATTGGATGTGCAAGACGTAAAGATGCTTCCATTACCGCAAGCAGAACACGACGAACTTCTGCTTTACGTTCAGTTGAAACATTTTCATCATTTAGAACAGGCTTAGTCAGCTCAACATACCAGTCACAGTATTCATTCCAAATGAACTCATAAATTGCTTGTGCGGCTAAATCTAAACGATATGTTGCAAATGCTTGTTGCACCGCAGCTTCCGCTTTTTGTAAACGGCTCACAATCCATTGCTCAGGCAATTCCCAAAGGTCTTGACGTTCTGATTGACCAATCACTTGCTCTTCACAGTTCATCATCACGAAACGAGTTGCGTTCCAGATTTTGTTGGCAAAGTTACGGTAACCTTCAACACGTTTCATATCGAACTTGATGTCACGACCTGTATTGGCAAGTGCACAGAAAGTGAAACGAACAGCGTCTGTACCGTAAGCTTGAATACCTTCTGGGAATTCTTTACGAGTAGACTTCTCAATCTTCGCTGCTTGTTTCGGATTCATCAAACCTGTAGTACGTTTTTGTACCAAAGTTTCAAGGTCAACACCATCAATCAAATCTAATGGGTCAAGCACGTTGCCTTTAGATTTAGACATTTTCTGACCTTCGCCATCACGGACTAAACCATGTACATACACCGTTTTAAACGGAACTTGAGGTGTACCATCGGCATTCTTCATGAAATGCATGGTCATCATAATCATTCGGGCAACCCAGAAGAAAATGATGTCAAAACCAGTGACTAGAACGTCAGTTGGGTGGAAAGTATTTAAGAAATAGTTTTCCGCATCTTTCTTCGCATCACCAGTCCAACCTAAAGTTGAGAATGTCCAAAGACCCGATGAGAACCATGTATCAAGTACATCTTCATCTTGATCCAGTTGAACATCAGCAGGGATGCCATTCTTTTCACGTACTTCTTCTTCAGAACGACCTACATAAATGTTGCCATCTACGTCATACCATGCAGGGATACGGTGACCCCACCACAATTGACGAGAGATACACCAGTCTTGAATGTTGTTCATCCATGCCATGTACATATTGCTGTATTGCTCAGGCACAAATTTAATGTCGCCATCTTTAACAGCTTTAATTGCAGGCTCAGCAAGTGGCGCAATTTTCACATACCATTGGTCTGTTAAAAGTGGCTCAACAATTACGCCTGAACGGTCACCACGAGGTGGTTTAAGCGTATACGGTTGAATTTGATCTAACCAACCTTCAGCTTCCGCTTGTTCAACCAATTTTTTACGTGCAGCAAAACGCTCAAGACCCACATATTCAGTAGGCGCTGTGATGGTTTTAGAAATTTGTTCACCAGCTTTGGCAATAAACTCAAACTCAGCCAAAATTTCAGCATTTTTATTGAAAATGTTGATGATTGGGAGTTCGTTACGTTTACCCACTTCATAGTCATTGAAGTCATGTGCAGGGGTGATTTTTACACAGCCTGTACCGAATTCTTTATCAACATATTCATCTTTAATGATCGCAACAGCACGACCTGTAATTGGTAAAATAATATTTTTGCCAACAAGATCTGCATAACGCTCATCATCCAATGCGACTGCAACAGCGGTATCACCGAGTAATGTTTCAGGACGAGTTGTTGCTACAACGATGTAATCTTTACCATCATGTGTACGAACAGTTTTATCTTCAAAGAAATATTTAAAGTGCCAAAGCGAGCCTTGTTCTTCTTTATCTGACTCAACCTCTAAGTCAGACAGTGCAGTTTGTAATTTTGGATCCCAGTTAACGAGGCGTTTACCACGGTAGATTAAGCCATCTTCGTGTAATTTAACGAAAACTTCTTTTACAGCATTCGATAAACCTTCATCCATCGTAAAGCGTTCGCGAGACCAATCTACAGATGAACCTAAACGACGAATTTGGTTAGTAATATTTCCGCCAGATTGTTCCTTCCATTCCCATACTTTTTCGATGAACTTTTCACGACCTAAGTCATGACGGCTGACACCTTGCGCACCCAACTGACGCTCTACAACCATTTGCGTTGCAATACCCGCGTGATCTGTACCCGGTTGCCATAAAGTATTTTTACCTGACATGCGGTTATAACGCGTAAGGGCATCCATAATGGCATTGTTAAAGCCATGACCCATGTGCAAGTTACCTGTGACGTTTGGTGGTGGAATCATGATACAAAATGATTCGCCTTTTTCAGACGGTTTGAAGTAGCCACGCTCTTCCCAAGTTTGGTACCATTTTTTTTCGATCTCAGTTGGATCGTAAGTCGTAGAGATGTTTTGCGCTGAATCAGTCATAGCTCGAAAATTTTTAAATAGAATAAAAAATTAGATCCATTGTAGCAAAAAAATTCCATCTTTGTTGCTTCCTGTACATGCTGAAATACTGTGTTTTTGAGACTATTCTGTTGAATGCAATGAATAAAACAAGCATGAAGAATGATTATTCATGTCAATTGTTTTAGGTAGGGCAAATAAATAGCTTTTGTGAATGTAATTGTTTTAGAAAAAATAGTCAGCTTTACAAATATATAGAAATAACTATTTGATTAAAAAAATAAAACATAGAAAATAATATTTGAAATGGACGGTACTTAAAGACAATGTTGTTACACATTCGCTTTGTTAAGATGCATGGACTGCCCCAATAATGAAAATAATGGAAGTATAAAATGAGTTATAGAGTTGAATTATTAATCAAGCAACAGACCTATCAACAATTGGTCAATATTAGCCAACATCTTAACAAAGGTGAAAAAAAGGATGTTGCAAAAGAGTTGGGGCAAGCATTTACGGACATGTCATGTCAGGTACTTGATCAGCTTTTTGGTACACTTATTGAAGAACAGCGTGCAAACTCACAACTCAGTGCCGAGGGTAAAAAGAGCTTAAAAGAGGCTGAGCAGATTTTTAATCAAATTGAAAGCGCAATGAAAAAGTACATGCCTTGGTCTATTTCTTTATTTAGTAATGAACGTCTAAAACCAGTTGCCAATCATATTTTGAAAAAATTTGATGCTTCAGAAAATGCTGAAGTGGTAATGCATTATCAACTAGATAAGCATTTGGGTGAAAACTCATTTAACGATTTACAAAAACTTCAGCAGGGTGATGTACAAAATTTGCGAGGCACGCTGAAAAATTTGATTCAGGTGATAGATTTGGGTGTTTCAGAATTTATTCGCGATCCTAAAACTTTGTTGAAATTTAATTTTGTGGTCGATAAAACCTTAAATGGTGTCATTAGTATGGTAACAAGTACAGGTTATAAACGCCTTGAAAAGGTGGCTGATGATTATGAAAAATCGAGTAGTAATGATGAAAAATTAAAACATTATGGTTATCATTTTTCAAAATTTGTACTTGAAGTTTAAATGAACTGATTCAATTCTTTAAAACTATTTTTATGTGAACTATTTTTCATAGATCGCATTTTTATGGCATAGTCGTGAGTAAAATAATGTCATTCAAAAAAAATGAGGGATTGCTATGGAAAACGTACAAGGAAAAGTAGTGTGGATTACAGGTGCATCTTCAGGTTTAGGAAAAGCATTGACAACTACACTAGCATCGCAGGGAGCGCAAATTGTATTGAGCGCAAGACGCTTTGAAGAGTTGGAAAATGTGCGTGTAAGTTTGCCAAACTCAGATCAGCATATTTCTATTGCAATGGATATTACCAATGAAGCTCAAGTACGTGATGCATATGCACAAGTATTGAAAGAAAAAGGACGTATTGATTGGCTGATTAATAATGCAGGTTTAAGCCAACGTGCCTTGATTGCTGAAACAAGTATGCAAACTGAACGTGCGATTATGGAAGTCGACTACTTTTCACAAGTGTTTCTGACTAAGTTGGTTTTGCCTACATTTTTATCGCAAAAATCGGGACGTATTGTCTATGTATCGAGTGTGGCAGGCTTATTAGGGACACAGTATCGTGCATCTTATTCGGCAGCAAAAGCCGCTATTCATATGTGGGCAAACAGTTTACGTGCTGAAGTTGCACAAGATGGCATTGGCGTTTCTGTGTTATTTCCAGGGTTTGTACAGACCAATGTGTCGATCAATGCTTTAAACGGCGAAGGTAAAGCGCAAGGTTATGATAATGAAGCCACTGCAAATGGTTTAACCGCGGAAGAGTTTTCTGATCAAGCGGTCAAAGCGTTATTAAAAGGTGAAGAATATATAGTGATTGGTGGACGTAAAGAGAAACTTGGCGTATTTGTTTCACGTATTTCACCGTCAATATTGTATAAAATGATTCGTAAAATGAAAGTGAAGTAATTGTGCATATTCGTAAGAAAGCAGTATTTAATTGGAGTGGTGGTAAAGATTCAGCTTTAGCACTCTCTAAAGTGTTACAAGAGAACCAGTTTGAAGTTGTTGCCTTATTAACAACAGTCAATGAAGAAACAAAGCTCTCTTCAATGCATGCGATTCCTCATACACTTATGATAAAACAAGCTGAGAGTATTGGTATTCCACTTTATCCCGTATTTTTGCCTAAAAATCTTGAGATTTATGAGCTAAGAATGTTAAATGCGGCAAAACACTTTAAGGCACAAGGTGTGCAACATTTTATTTTTGGTGATATTTATTTAACAGATGTGCGTAAATATAGAGAAGATAGATTACATCCATTGGGAATAGAAGTGGTTGAACCATTGTGGAATCCCAACTCGACTGAAGTGATGCAAGACTTTTTAGCTTCGGGAATAAAAACAAAAATTATCGTCACTGATGCCAGTAAACTCGATGGAACTTTTATTGGAAAGGACATTAATTCGGTAAGCATTGACTTAATGCCAAATGATGTCGATGTTTGTGGTGAAAATGGCGAATATCATACGTTTGCATATGACGGCGAGTTATTTAGCCATCCCGTAGATTTTAACATTATTGAAACACGTAAAATGATGTATGAATTTAAATTAGCCGATGGCGAAGAAAAAACCTATCACTATTGGCAAGCTATTTTTGAATAAGCAGTTTTTCTGTCCTGTCATTTAAAATGGTCAGGACAGTAATTATCATCATAAGTGATGTAGAATAAATTAATAATATCAATTTTTAAATTTATTTTATTGATAGCGATGATTTAATTTTTTAATGTTTTTTATTGACGTAATTTAATAACAATTCAGCATTTTCGCCTCTTAACTGCCATGACATACAGCGAACCCCACCGCCCATATGGCAAACATGATTAGATTGAACTGGAATAACTTTTCTTTTAGTGATTGCTCGAATTTGTTGTAATGCAACAGAATCTTCTTTGATACCAAATTGTGGGAAATATATGTGCTCAGGCGTTACTAACATATTGGTATATAAACCACATGCAGATCCGAATTTTTTATCATAGATTTGGCTTCCATCATAAGGGGTTATTATTTCATGAATTTTAATATTTGGAATACCACGTATTAAATCTGCTTTTAATTTTTTTGTATAATCAGGATCTTCAGGATAAGTGTTCATCACTAAGGTATTCTGATCTATGAAACTGACGACACCATCAGCATGTTCTAAGCCACCTTGTTCATCCGCATCAATAAATGCAATATGTTTAGCATTGGTCAATGCGATTAATTTTTCACGTGCTACTTTTTCAGATAGACGATTATCCGATAAAAATTTAGTACTAATGACAACATTACCAAAACCATCTTCAACCCAATTCCCGCCATCATTGAGTAGTTGGGTCTGTATAAATTTTAAACCTGCTTTTTGGCTATAAAGTTTAAAGTCAGATTGAACATCATCAGAAATAGCTTGGGCTTTTTTAGTTCCACCTTGTCCAGCCGCTGTATAACGAAAAAGGGTCGGTTGATCTGGATTTGCACTACTAAAGTCACGCATCCAAATATCTTGCATAGGTGCAATGACAACATGATTTTGACCTATTGCTTTGACATAATCTGGGTAAAGATATTTGTCAGTTAATATAAGGACTTTATCTCCATTTTTAATAATTTGTTTTGCATAATTAATATGGAAGTCAAAAATATCATCAACCATTTTTGCATAATACGTATCCTCACTCTGAGGCGATGCCAATACAATTAATTCAGCTTTCGCTGTTAAAGAAATCATCGGTATTATAGCCATGCTCATTGTTAAAAATAAGTTTTTCATTTTTTTGACCAACATAATATATTACCCTTTTTATACTCAATATAGATGAGTCCTTAGGAGAGAAACAAGGTATATATGTTTATTTGTTCATATGCTTGTTAATAAAAATAATCAAGTATTAATGAAAATATATTGTATTTTTAATACTTAATCGCTGTTCCATAAGCAAAAACTTCAACCATACCACCTTCCATTCCCAACTCAGTCGTACTTAAACGTAGCCCCATAATTTGATTTGCTCCAACATCTACAGCTTTTTGTTTTAAGCGAACAATTGCTTCACGCCGTGCACGATCTACAACTGATTCATAAGTTGTTAGACGTCCACCAAAGAAATTTTGAATTTGTGCAATTACATATTTAAAATAATCGTTAGAAATAACGACATTACTTTCAATGAGTTGTCCTGAATTTTGAGAGGTTTGGAATTTATTGGTATCCATTTTAATATGTGCCAATTTTTTCTCTTTTTCTTCAAGCACTCTCAAATGTTTCTGTTCAACATGTCGTCCTACTAACCATCCAATACTAAATAAAAGGACAAAGAGGACGATCTTAAAAATCAATCCTTCCATAACTTATCCTTGAGTTGGAAATGGATTAGGCAGCGAAGAAGAACTAATGTTTCGATTCGGTTGAACAATGACAGCCGTACCATAAACAAAAAGTTCCGAAGCACCTTGAGCAATATTTGATGTTGAAAAGCGAATACCAACAATTGCATTTGCACCCATCTGTTGTGCTTTTTGAATCATACGATCCATGGCTTCTTGGCGTGATTCTTCTAAAAGCTCGGTATAGCCTTTGAGTTCACCACCGACAATATTTTTAAGGCTTGCCATAAAATCTCGACCGACATGTTTACTTCGGACAGTACTGCCATAAACGACATCAATTTGTTGAATAATGTCATGACCAGGAACACTTTCTAAATTACTTAGTTGCATACGATTTTTAACATGATGTGCTTAGTTTGAAGATAATCAAAATAAGGCTAAATTGCAATGTCAGGTGTATCTGAGAAAGTGAGTCATATTTTTGAAGTTTTTCTATTTTTCTTTTAGACAGACATTATTTGATTAAAAAAGTGAAAGGTAATAAAAATGCCCACCGAAGTGAGCATTTTAAAAACTTAGAACTTATTGTTCAGTTTTACTTTGAGTCTTCAATTCAGCACTAGAGGGTTGCTGAATAACTTGGTCAGAACTGTTGGCTTTTACACCGCCACCAAGCGTTTTATACAATTCAACTTGGTTATTCAAATTGGCTTGTTCAAGCAATAATAAGCCTTGTTCAGCTGCATAAGAAGAACGTTGAGCATCCAATACAGTTAAGAAGCTATCAATACCAGCACGGAAACGGGCATTTGAAAGTTTATACGTTGTATTTGTTGCATCAACAAGACGTCTTTGCGCAGATAAACGGTCACCAATATTTTGGCGAACGGCTAGGGCATCATTGACTTCACGGAAAGCAGATTGAATAGATTTTTCATAATCAGATAACGCAATTTGTTGGTCTGTTTCAGAAATTTTTACATTCGCTTTACGTGTGCCCCAATCCCAAAGCGGAATATCAATACTTGGGCCTACAGACCAAACAAAACCACCTGATTTAAACAAATCGCTTAAATCGGTCGATGCGTAACCTGCAGAACCTGTTAGGCTAATGGTTGGGAACATACGTGCTTTAGCAGCACCAATGTTTGCACCCGCAGCAGACAGTTGATATTCGGCAGATTTAACATCTGGACGGTTATTCAACAAATCACTTGGTAGACCTGATGTAAATGTCGAAGCACTTGCAATTTTAGTCACGCGCTGCGCAGGGAGTAAGTTTGTCGGAATTTGCTGACCCACAAGCAAGTTCAGTAAATTTTGAGCTTGTGCAATTTGAGTCTTATAGTTCGCGACATCATTACGTGCAGTTTCAACAGAAATTTGTGCCTGACGAACAGGAACTTCACTGTCAATACCGACATCAAAACGTTTTTTGTTCAGATTGTAAGATTCTAACTGTGCTTTTAATGTTTGATCAGCCAACTTAAGCTGAGCATTGGCAAATGAGTAATTCAACCATGCTTGAGCTACTTGACCGACCAATGCAATTTGCGTTGCATCACGAGCACTAGACGTTGCCAAGTAGTTATCTAAAGCATTGTCTTTTAGGCTACGAACACGGCCCCAAAAGTCGAGCTCATAAGCCGTTACACCCAAACCAACATTGTAAGTGGTCATTGGCTTGCTGTTCAGAGTGTCTTGACGTAGCACACCACCACTTGCACCAATGGTTGGCAATTGGTTGTTTTCAGAAATTTGGTATTGCTGCTGAGCACGTTGAATATTCAGTGTTGCAGTACGCAAATCACGGTTATTGGCAAGTGCAAGATCAAGCGTCTGAATCAGGCGAGGATCAGAGAAAAAATCTTTGTAGCCTTGTTCAGCGATTGATGGACCAGAAGATGCATTTGTTAAAAAGCCTTCTGGAATACTTGCTTGAGCTACGGGTTCTGGACCACGCATGCTTTGACATGCAGTCAAAGCAAGCGCAAGTGCAGATACCGCAATGCTACGACCTGAAATAGACCATACTTGTTGCATCACGATTTATGCTCCTGAATATTTTGATTTTTAGGTTTATATTTAAAGATACTACGAATCCATACGAAGAAGACTGGAATAAAGAAGATCCCGAGGAATGTTGAGCTGATTACACCACCCAATACACCGAAACCGACAGAGTGCTGACTTCCTGCACCTGCACCCGTCGCAAGCGCGAGTGGAAGTACACCGAAACCAAATGCCAATGTGGTCATGATGATTGGACGTAAACGCATTTTCGCTGCGTGTAAAGTTGCTTCAAACAAATCTTCGCCTTTTTCTTGCAGTTCTTTGGCAAACTCTACAATCAAAATCGCATTTTTCGCAGACAAACCGATGACTGCCACGATTGCGACTTGGAAGTAGATGTTAAAGGATAGGTTAGGATCACCTTTGATCACCATACCAAGCCAAGTTAATGCAAATGCACCAACAATACCTAGAGGTACAACCAAAAGAACAGAGAATGGAATCGACCAACTCTCATAGAGTGCTGCAAGACATAAGAAGACAATGAGTAGAGAAAGAATTAATAAAGGTAAAGTTTGATTACCTGAATCGCGTTCTTCTAAAGATAAACCTGTCCACTCGTAGTCAAAGCCTGTTAAGCCCATAGATGGAAGTTTGGCAATGATTTCTTCCATTGCTAACATCGCATCACCCGAACTTGTACCTGGTGCAGGTGTACCTTGAATGTTAACAGAAGAAACACCGTTATAGCGCTCTAAACGAGGTGAACCATAAGTCCATTGACCTGATGCAAAGGAAGAGAATGGAACCATCTCACCTTTGTTATTACGAACGTACCACTTGTTTAGATCTTCAGGCATCATACGCGCGTTGGCTTCACCTTGAACATAAACTCGTTTTACACGGCCACGGTCAACGAAGTCATTAATGTATGAACCACCCCAAGCCATACTCATCGTCGAGTTGATTTCAGCAATACTCACACCCATTGCACCAGCTTGAGCTTGGTCAATATAGATTTGGTATTGAGGCGTATCTTCTTGACCATTTGGACGTACACCTGCAAGACGTTTGTCTTGAGATGCCATACCTAAAATTGCATTACGTGCAGCAAGTAGCTTGTCATGACCCTGACCCGCTGGATCTTTCAACTGTAAGTTGAAACCAGCAGTTACACCAAGTTCAGGCATTGCTGGTAGTTGTAATGGCATGATGTACGATGCATCTTTGACGATCATATTCAGTGCCATACCACGTTGAATCAGTGCACCAATTTGTTGTTCAGGTGCAGTACGTTCTTCCCAATCTTTTAATTTAATGAAAGCAAGTCCGGCATTTTGACCAACACCTGTAAATGAGAAACCTGAAACACTAAATACCGATTCAACAGTTTTACTTTCTTTATTCAAGAAGAAATCGGTCATGGTATCAATCGTTTTACCAGTACGATCTAATGTTGCATTTGGTGGTAATTGAACAAGTGTCATTACCACGCCTTGATCTTCTTCCGGTAAGAACGAAGAAGGCAACATTTTGAATAAAACAACTAAACCGCCAATCACTGCCGCATAAACAATACCCGAAAGGATTTTGTTATGCACCATGAAGTCTACACCGCCTTTATATTTTTCGGCAGTACGATCAAATACATTGTTAAATCCACGGAAGAAGCGGGCAACAATATTGTTACTCGGTTTTGCTTCAGGATCATGCTGTTTAAGAATGGTCGCACATAGGGCAGGGGTGAAGGTTAATGCGACAATCAACGATAGAATCATTGCCGTTACAAGCGTAATAGAGAACTGACGGTAAATAACACCTGTGGTTCCACTAAAGAATGCCATCGGTACGAATACCGCTGTCAATACGCTTGTAATACCAACCAATGCACCTGAAATCTGTTGCATTGAAATTTCAGTGGCTGTAAGCGGATCAAGATGATCTTCTTGCATAACCCGCTCAACGTTCTCAACAACAACAATTGCATCATCGACGAGTAGACCAATGGCTAGAACCATGGCAAACATTGTCAAAGTATTGATTGAGAAGCCGAAAAGATTAATTACAGCAAATGTACCGAGTACAACAACTGGAACAGCCATGGTTGGAATGATGGTTGCACGCCAGTTCTGTAAGAACAAAAACATCACGAAGAATACAAGAATAATAGCTTCTACGAGTGTATGTACTACAGATTCAATCGAAAGTTTAATAAATGGCGTTGTATCAAATGCCAATTTATCAGACATACCTGTTGGATAGTTTTTACGTAATTCAACCAAACGTGCTTCAACAGCTTTGGCTGTATCAAGCGCATTTGCACCTGTTGCAAGTTTAATTGCTACACCACCTGCTGGCTTACCATTGAACTTTGAATCGAACTGATAGTTTTCAGAACCTAATTCAACACGAGCAACATCACCAATACGAACCTGAGCACCTGATGTGGTGTTTTTGAGGAAAATATTTTTGAATTGTTCAGGTGTTGTCAGCATACTCTGTGCATTGACGGTCGCATTAAGCATTTGACCTTCAATTGCTGGAGCACCACCCAATTGACCTACTGCAACTTGTGAGTTTTGCGCACGAATTGCTGCTGCAACATCACTTGGTGTGATATTGAGGCTAGTCATTTTGGCAGGGTCTAGCCAAATACGCATTGCATAAGAACCACCAAATACTTGTACTTCACCCACACCTGCCACACGGCTGAGGGGCTCAGAAATATTTGAGTTTACGTAGTCCTTAATGTCGGCTGCAGATAAGCTTTCATCTGGAGAATAAAATGCAATAACCTGTAGGAAGCTTGCGCCCGATTTAGTTACTTTTACCCCCTGACGTTGAACATCTTCAGGTAAAAGAGCTGTTGCAGATTGAAGTTTATTCTGTACTTGAACCTGTGCAATATCAGGGTCAATACCTTGATTAAAGTTCAACTCAATCGAGGCTTGACCGTTACCTGCACTGTTAGATGAGATATAACGTAAACCATCCAAACCATTCATTTGTTGTTCAATAATCTGTGTCACTGTATTTTCAACAGTTGCAGCAGAAGCACCAGGGTATGTTGCAGAAATTGTAACAGTCGGCGAAGCAATGGTTGGATACTGTGCAATTGGCATTTTTGTGAGCGTGAGTATACCCGCTAACATAATGACCAATGCGATCACCCATGCAAAGATGGGGCGATGAATAAAAAATTGAGCCATTAAGTCTACCCCTTATGTATTTGAAGTAGCTTTTTGCTGCTGAGCAGGTTGAGTTGCTGACGCACCTTCTTTTGCAGCTGCAGGCGCTTGCGTTGCATCAGGTTTAGCTTGGTAAGGTTTAGCAACAACAGGCTGTTCAGGTTTTACTTTCGCAATACCATCAACAATAACTTTATCACCTGTTTGTAGACCTTGTGTCACAATCCAATTTTGACCTTGTGCACCAGTTGTTGTGATTGGACGCGCTTCAACCTGACCTTTAGCATTAACTAACATCGCCATTGCTTGACCTGTTGGCGTACGTGTAATGGCAGCCTGTGGAATGAGGTAAGCATTCGGAATCACACCCTGAACAATTTGTGCATTGGCAAACATACCTGGCAACAACAAATGATTTGGGTTTGAGAAGACAGCACGTAGCATTATAGAGCCTGTTTCAGGGTTTACACTTGCATCTGAAAATGCCAAGTTGCCTTCAACAGCGTAGAAACTACCATCTTCAAGTTTTAGGCGAACTTTGGTGTTGTTACTACGGTCGATACTACCTTGACTCAATTGTTGACGTAAACGTAGCAATTCAGCACTTGATTGGCTAATGTCGACATAGATTGGATCAAGCTGTTGAATTGTCACCAAAGCATTGGCTTGATTTGCTGTAACCAACGCACCAGCAGTCACCGAAGAACGACCTGATTGACCTGAAATAGGTGAGCGAACAGTTGAATAACCTAGATCAATTTGTGCATTTTTCACAGCAGCATTCGATGCTGCAATGTCAGCTTCGGCCAATTTGATTTGTGCAACTAAGTCATCATATTCCTGTTTAGATACGGCATTGATGCCGACCAATTGGCGGTAACGATTGGCTTTAATTTGCAGTGCATTTAAGTTGGCTTGTTGGCGAACCAAAGAAGCTTTGGCACTTTCAAGATTGGCACGATTAATACTTGAGTCAACTTCGTATAAAGGCTGACCTTCATGTACAAAGCTACCCTCTGTAAACAAACGTTTTAAGATAACACCGCTTGTTTGTGGGCGTACTTCAGAAATTTGATATGCTGAAGTACGGCCTGATAATTCAACCGACTGTTCAACACTTTGTGGTTGAGCAACAATGACACCAACCTCTGTCGGCGGCATTTTTTGGGCAGCAGCAGCTTGCTCTGCTTCTTTAGGATCTTTGCTGCAACCGACAAGTGCAATACTTGTTGCTAAAGCACAAGCAGTCAGGGCTGGTGCCCAAAGCTTTGCCGACATCATTATTTCACCTCATTAGGATTTTTTATCTAAAATAATTTGTTTCTTTTCAATGCGTAATGAGAGAGTACAAACCACACAAAGGTTGTCCATATCAATCCAATTCCCCATCCAGCCAAAACATCTGTTGGATAATGTGCTGCAAGATAAATTCTCGATAGCCCCATACAAACCAACCAGAAACAAGCGAGCATAATGAACAATTTAGCTTGTTTATGTCTACGGAAAATAAACATAACACTACAGCCTAAAACAGCAGCATAAATGCTGTGTGCGCTTGGAAATGAAGCACCGTAAGTCTCAACCATCCGATAAACTTCATCGGGGCGGGGACGGTTAATTGCATATTTGAGCAACCAACCTAGCGCAGCACTCCCAGTAATGCTCAATAATACGAACCAAATTTCCGTATACTTTTTACTTTTACTTAGGATGAGACATCCTATTCCGCTGATGATCAGTGTCGATGGTAATCCACCCAATACAGACATAACGACCGTAATTGCATTGAGATATGCATTACGGTGCGAAGCTATCCATACGATGGTTGATGTATCGAATTGATGTATAAGGGGAATATGTAGTCCTATGTAGCTTATACTTAAACCAATACAGCCTAAAATCAAAAGTAAAAAAGGCATAAATTGACCTGTTTAGTTTATAAAATATCACAAGCCAGATCAGATTTCATTGCAAAGTGTACTAGCCAGTACACTTTTTTTCAAGTCAGACTAAACGGAAGATTTATATTAAAATCTTTTTATGTGCGATGTAAGAAAATGCACAAAATCATAACAAAATGTCTAATGTTTTGGCGGACTGTTTGTATTTGTGGTGTTTTGAATATCAATCGGTTGTGCTGGCGGCCAAAAAAAATCAATTGGGCGAGTCGTAAAGTGGGTAAAAACAAGCTTGGCTAAAGGCTTCCACTGTTCAAAACGTACCTGACGTGCACGTAAGGCGACAATAATGGTTAAAGTGAAGCTGACAAATAAGTTAGTCAGTCCAATCAGTAAAACACCTAGGAAGGAAACAATAATTAAACCCATTTCAGGTGTCCCATTAATGCTCATTAAACCTTGTATAAAGTTGGCTGAAGCAAAAGCAATATGACGAATATCTAAAGGTAAACCTAAAATAAAGCCAACCGTTCCCATACTGCCAAGCATGATGCCGAAGATGAAATTTCCTGCCAATGCCCCTAAATTTCGTTCAATATAATTCGAAAATGTATCGAGTTTTGCTTGTCCAAGCTGTTTTTTAAGAAAAGGGTGTGCTTTTAAACGAGGGCCAACTTTTCTATAAACAGCCATATTGTCAAAATAGCCTGCCAATAAGCCCGATAAAAATAAACACACTCCAGCAATAGCTGCATGTGGAATGGCAAGTGAGGTAAATGGATTTAGGCTATGTAAAAGTGTAGTGGCTTTAGTATGAGTCAAAAGTGGCTCTTGTAAACCTATTTGCCATAGCCATGTAATGAGTGCGGCTGTAGGAATGGCAATGGAAATATTACCTAAAATTGCAATAAATTGGGTACGTATAATACTGATAATTAAGGCGGCGAGCTCTGCAATCTGTGCAGTTTTAGAGCCTTTGCTACGCTGAACAGTTGATGCAAGTGCAGCAGCCGTCATAGCAGGTTGTTTAGTCGCAACTGTAAAATGTAAGACATGAATAAGCATAAAGCCCAATGCATAATTCATGCTATATAAAAAAGCATGTAAAAATGGAGCAAGGACGAGTCGGGCAGTCAAAATCTTTAGTGTTGCCATTATGGCAATAATGGCACCTGCACCCGCCGCAGCTTTGTACATGCCAAAGAAGCCTTTTTTGTCAGTACTTACATAATGCTCGCCTGTTTTACTTGCATTTTCAGTGACCTGTAGTGCAATCAGTTCACTATTAGTACGCATGAGTTCGCGAACACTGGTTTCGGTGTAATGAGCATGTACCACATGAGTGAGTAGCTCACCCATAGAGTCATAAAGTAAATCATCATCGTCAACCAACAAATTTAATAAAATTTCGACACGATCTAAGCATTGTTCAAGTAGTGCTAAAAGATAAGTTAGGCTTAGACTGACCCCAATGCGTTTGGTCGCACGTCGAATCTTAAGAACGACATCTCGGCATTGTTCAAGTATGACTAAGGCTTGGTCAGCATCGGATGGCACAAAAACAGCAATATCACCTATAGAGCGATATTGCTGTTTATAGGCTTCAATGAATTCAATAATTTCACGGTTTTGTACTAAAAAGGGTGACTCATATTCCGAAAGTTCAGGTTGTGCATTAATAAACTCTTGATATAAGCCAATACCACTAATGCGATAAGATAAGACCGTAATGGCTTTGATGAGTTCATTTTTAATGGTGGTTTTTTCGTTTGCAGAACCATAACCATTATTTAACAGTTTAAAAAATTCTCGCCAAAGTTCATCATCAATACGTTCAAGCCATTGTGGATCACTTGGTTGATGGAAAATTTTTCCAATTAAATCACGTAGATCGGTTTCATCTCTCAGTAAGGGAAGAATATGTGCGCCTAGACGTTGTCCAAACTGATTCCAAAAACCATCTAAAGATAAAATACCGCTGTCAGTATATAAACTGGTTTGTTTGTAATGATTGATCAGTCGAAGTAAATAACATTGTAGGTCAATTGCAGCAGAAGGTGTAATGAGTAAGGCTTGGATCAATGCCTTTAATTTTTGATGGATTTCTTCAGTATTGCTTACTTCTTGAGGTCGTATCCGATTGATGAATTCAATCAGGATATTGGGGTTCGGAGCAGCCAGAGGTGTGTTCTGCTGCTCTCGTATTTGTTGGAATAAGTCATGAAATTTTATATGCATAGGCAAATTAAAGCGTCTAAATTATTGAATACGATGTAAAGCAAGCTGCGCTAAATTGTAGAGGGCTTGACGATATTCACTTTCAGGAAGGCGATGTAATGCCTTTAAAGCAGCGTCGGTTTCTTCATGTGCACGTTGACGGCAGTAATCAAGAGCACCTGATTGATGCACAATTTGAATTACCTGTTCCAAATGTTCTGTACCACCTGTTGCAATGCTCTTGCGAACAATTTCGTGCTGTTCACCTGTAGTGTTTTGTAGTGCTGAGATTAACGGTAAAGTCGGTTTACCTTCCATTAAATCATCACCAATATTTTTACCTAATGTTTCAGCATCAGAGGTGTAATCGAGAATATCATCAATGATTTGAAATGCATTACCAAAGTGACCTGCAAATAAACGCATCGGTTCACGGTAGTCAGGTTTTCCTGCAAGAATGGCTGCGCCTTCGGTTGCAAGTTCGAATAAACGTGATGTTTTACCGTGAATAATATCGAGATAAGTTTGTTCAGTAGTATCAGGTTGATGCTGTGCTTGAAGTTGAAGGACTTCGCCTTCAGCAATTTCACATGTTCCTGTAGAGAAGTCTTTGAGCAAGACCATATTGTCTAAATCGACTAAAAGGTCGAATGCGCGTGAAATCAGGAAATCACCAACCAAAACCGCAGTTTGGTTATTCCATGTTGCATTGGCTGTTGGACGACCACGACGTAAACCCGATTCATCAACCACATCATCATGTACCAATGTTGCGGTATGTAACATTTCAATGATTGCGGCAAGTTTGCGGTAAGGTTCCATTTGTATGTCGGTAGCACCACATGCCTTTGCTGCAAGTAGACACATAATCGGACGCATACGTTTACCACCTGCCTCAACAACATGTTTGCTGACTGCCATGACTAAAGCAACTTTTGAAGTAATCCCTTCATTAATAAACGTGTCCATCGCAGTGAAGTCAGTTGCTACAGGAGCGAGAATATCTTGCTTAAAGTCGATGGTCATGTGAACGGATTCCTCATGCAAATGCGTTGAATTTCAAGGCTAGTGTAACAATTTATCACGACTGAATGTTGCCTAAGCAATACAGTAATTGATCAAAACCATACAGCTTTGTACTTAATCTGTCCAAATTTGAATGATTTTTGAAAGTGAGTCATTGCTATTATTTTCTGAACTACTTTATTGTCTACATAGTAGCGGATTGATTTGAAATTACCATTTCAATTTGAATAAACAGTGAAATGATCATAACTTACCTTTTAAAGGTGGATAGTTGTTTGATTTATATCATGAGTTAATGCTGACATTGAAGTGCAAAGATTAAAAATGAAATGTAGAGGGGCGGGATATCGGAAATATTAGACAAAATCACTTGTTGTTTAATAAATTATCACTTAAAATCTTCGCCTTTGTATAACCCCAGTGGCGTTCGTCTTAAGCTCGGTATCTTCCTTTATCGGCACGACGACACGGGAATGTTGGAGTACATTATGTACGCAGTAATCCAAAGCGGTGGTAAACAGCACCGTGTTGTTGAGGGTGAAACCCTTAAAGTAGAATTGTTGAAAGCTGAAACAGGCGCAACTATTACGTTTGATGACGTATTAATGCTTGTAAACGGTGACAGCATTCAAATTGGTGCTCCAGTTGTTGCTGGTGCTACCGTAACTGCTGAAGTAGTTAGCCATGGTCGTCACGACAAAATCCGCATCATCAAAATGCGTCGTCGTAAGCACTATCGTAAACAACAAGGTCACCGTCAATGGTTCACTGAGTTGAAAATTACAGCTATTTCAGGCTAATTACGAGGAGTAAATAGACATGGCAACTAAAAAAGCCGGTGGTTCGACACGTAACGGTCGTGACTCAAACCCAAAAATGTTAGGTGTTAAAATGTACGGTGGTCAATCTGTGACTGCTGGTAACATTATCGTTCGTCAACGTGGTACAGAATTCCACGCTGGTACAAACGTAGGTATGGGCCGTGACCATACTTTGTTTGCTACTGCAGACGGCGTAATTAAATTCGCAGTGAAAGGTCAGTTTGGCCGTCGCTACGTATCTGTTGAAGTGTAAGCTTTAATAGTAAAAAACCCGCTTTATTGCGGGTTTTTTTATGTCTGTTATAAAAAAGCTAAAATTTTAAATACAGTGATTTGTTCTTCATCATGATGGATAAATTTCAACAATTTATATAAAGAACAATACAAAAGTTCATTCATTCTCAATTCTTTAGCACTCAATCTAGTTTAAGATAAAACATCTGAAAAAATTGCGATTAAGCAAAACAAATCAATATAAGGTGAACCTATGAATATGCTTCGTAAAACGGTTGGTGCAGTAGTAATAAGTGCGGCTGTGTTTGCACCGATAATGAGTACCCATGTTTTTGCAGCAGGTGCTGCATCGGAGCAACAAGCGACAGCACAACTGATTAAACAACTGGGTGATATTAAAAGTTTAACTGCTAATTTTGAACAAACCACGAAAGCAACAGATGCCAGTAAAATAGCGCCTAAAAAAGGTTTAACCGCACAGCACATGAATCAAACATTCAAAGGTTTAATGAAGGTTGAGCGTCCAGGTAAATTCTATTGGCAAACAACATCGCCCGCGAAACAAACCATTGTAACCTCGGGGCGTACAGTATGGATTTATGATCCTGATTTACAACAAGCGGTTCGTCAAAGTCTAGATGAGCAAGTGGCAAATACACCTGCATTACTGTTATCTGGAAATACTAAGCAGATTATGAATGCATATAAAATTACCATGCCTGATGCTGCTAAAACTTATTACACGCTTTATCCTAAACAAAAAGATGGTGCATTTCAAAGTTTGACCATTAGTTTTGGCGCAAAAAATGCACCCACATTAATGATTTTAAAAGACTCTTTAGGGCAAACAACTACTATTCGTTTTAATGATGTTAAAGTTAATGCAACGATTCCGGCTTCAACTTTTAATTTTGTACCGCCTAAAGGTACAGATGTAATTGATCAATAATTTTCATTCAATCTATTGAAAGCAGTCTTTGGACTGCTTTTTTTGATTGTTGTTTTATGGCTGATCGTATCTTATAGGTTGATATTTCGTGTTTAAAAATACAGAAATTATGAGTATGAATAACAATTAAAAATGTTTATTTAATGTTGGGAGCTTTATGATTAAAATAAGTCTGATTATGCTGTAAAAATATGGAAATGAACGTGAATTTTAAAATTGGTTTTGCTGTTTCTGCGTTGGTTTCTGCAATTGTGCTGACAGCTTGTCAGGAAAAGCCAGCGCCACAGGCTGAACAGGTCACTGCGGCAGTTAAAACTGTAGCTTTAATTGAAGCTAAAATTGAACGTGTTGAATTACCAAAAAAGCAATTTTGTGATGAAGATGGTTGCACACAATATGATTTTCAGAATGTTAAAACCAATGTAGATTGGATTGATGCTTACTTTCTAGATCGTATGAAAAAAGATGTACCTATGGCTTTTTCAGTCGATGCGCATCAGACGCAGACAGCGAGTGATGTGGCTGTGACATCTCCTAAGGGGCTTAATCAAAATAGTATTTATGTACGTTTTATTTCACAGCAGTACAATTTGGCAACTTTTGTAATTCAATCTTATACTTATGTTGCTGGTTCGGCACATGGTATGCAGCACAATGAATTTGTGACCTTTGATTTAAATACACAAAAACGTTTAGCACTCACAGATATTTTAAAACCCAATGTGGAGGCTAAGGTTGCTGAGCAACTTTATGATGCTAATGCGAGTTGGTTAACGCAACATGACATCACACGTGACAAGTTGCAGTTGAGTGATAACTATTTTTATGGTGTAAATGGCATTGTTTTTGTTTACCCCTTATATGAGCTAGCACCTTATGCTGAAGGTATGCCTGAGCTACGCTTGCCTTATCAAATTGCAAAAGATTTGGTCAAAGCCGAATATTTACCTGCGTTGCCACAGATTAAGGCAGATCAACCCGTTAAGCAGGAAAATTAATTAAGGTGGTGTAAGGAAATTGAGTCTTGTGCATGATTGTTGTCTAAATATGCAATTCTAGGGCTGAAATATTCCTGTCACTGTATTTATCATGGTGAAAAGTTTACACTATGAACAGTTTTTTTCTAAATATTCAGATTGGCTATGATCGACCCGAAATTACTCAGAACTAATATTGAGGCTGTAAATTTAGCCTTAGCAAAACGTGGTGTTCAATTGGACACAGCGGAATGGGCTGCGCTTGAAGCACGCCGTAAAGACATACAATCCAAAACTGAAAACTTACAAGCAGAGCGAAATGCTGGTGCAAAACAGGTCGGTCAGATCAAAAAAGCTGGCGGTGATGCGTCTGAAATCATGGCACGTATGTCTGCCATTGGTGATGAAATCAAAGCCGCTGAAGTTGATTTAAATGAACTTCAAGCTGAACTTGATGCAAAATTGATGTCTATTCCAAACTTACCTGATGAATCTGTACCTGAAGGGAAAAGTGAAGAAGACAACGTTGAAATTTTAAAATGGGGCACGCCTCGTCAGTTCGATTTTGAAGTGAAAGATCATACTGACCTTGGTGAAATGATGGGTGGTTTGGAGTTTGAAACTGCGACCAAACTCACAGGAACTCGTTTTAGTGTTTTGAAAGGACCATTGGCGCGTTTACAACGTGCAATTACCCAGTTTATGTTAAATACGCATACACTTGAGAATGGTTATACTGAAGCCTATGTACCGTATTTAGTGAATGCTGATTCTTTGCGTGGCACAGGGCAATTGCCTAAATTTGAAGAAGATTTATTCAAATTACAAGGTGAAAAAGAATACTATTTGATACCGACTGCTGAAGTTCCTGTAACGAACTTTGTCCGTGACGAGATTATTGATCCTGAACGTTTACCACTCAAATATGCTGCACATACCCCGTGTTTCCGTAGTGAAGCAGGTTCGTATGGTCGTGATACACGTGGTTTGATTCGTCAACATCAGTTCGACAAAGTTGAAATGGTTCAGATTGTTAAACCTGAAGATTCTATGAATGCTTTAGAAGAATTGACAGGTCATGCTGAAGGTATTTTGCAAGCATTGGGTTTACCATACCGTAAAATTTTACTTTGCGGTGGAGATATGGGCTTCGGCGCATGCAAAACTTACGATTTAGAAGTTTGGGTGCCAAGCCAAGAAACGTATCGTGAAATTTCTTCATGTTCAAATATGTGGGATTTCCAAGCACGTCGTATGAAAGCACGCTATCGTGTAGACCAAAAGAAAACTGAGTTTATTCATACATTAAATGGTTCAGGTTTGGCTGTTGGTCGTACATTGCTTGCTGTGATGGAAAATTACCAACGTGCAGATGGTTCTATTGAGATTCCTGAAGTATTACGTCCATATATGGGCGGTGTAGCATTTATTGATTAATCGCTGAAATTATACTGTTATTTGAATAAGCCAAATTTTATATTTGGCTTATTTTTTTATGTAAAATAATGATGAATGAAATCAATCGTTAGGTAGGGTGAGGCATGGATGTATTAATTTATAATGAACTCGATACACAAAAGATTACGGGTTTAGATAAATTAATTGCTCACTTAAAAGCAGATGATTTTAAATCTGCCGATGTTAAAAAAATTCAAAATAATTTATATCGTGCCAAATTAAATCGCAGTGATCGCATTTTATTTTCGATTTATCAATATCAACAAAAAAACTATATTTTGCTTTTAGAGTATTTGAAAAAGCATGACTATCAAGGTTCACGTTTTTTAAATGCAAACATTGGTATTGATGAAGATGCTGTGCCTGTAGTGCAGTCTGCAGATGAGTTAACTATTGATGAACAGATGGTCTATATCAATCAGAATAATCCTCAGTTTGTATATTTAAATAAATTTATTTCTTTTGATGATGTGCAGCAGCAAATTTATCGTCATGCGCCTCCTTTGGTGATTATTGGTTCAGCAGGTAGTGGTAAAACTGCGATTTTATTAGAAAAAATGAAACAACTAGACGGGCAAGTATTGTATGTGACTTTATCTGCTTTTTTAGTCAAAAACTCACGTGAACTCTATTATTCAGACCATTATTATAATGATCAACAATTAGTCGATTTTTATTCCTACCAAGAGTTTTTAGAAAGCATCGCTGTACCAGATCAAGGTATGGCGGATACTGCATTTTTTATGCAGTGGTATAAAGAAAATTATAAACATAAATTTAGCGCACATAGTTTGTATGAAGAATTTAAAGGGGTTTTGACAGGTGCAATCACTGAAAAAGCTTATTTATCTAAACCTGATTATTTAAATTTAGGCATTAAACAGTCTATTTTTAATGTTGAAGAACGCACTGAGGTTTATGCAATTTTTAGTGAATATCTTGCAGCGTTGGAAAAAAATAATCTGAGTGATGTAAATGTACTTAGCTTTGAGTATTTGCAAAAAATCAAACCTGCCTATGATTTTGTAGTGATTGATGAGGTGCAGGATATTACAGCCATTCAACTCTATTTGATTTTAAATAGCCTAAGTAAATCTGGACAATTTTTGATGTGCGGTGATGCCAATCAAATTGTACATCCGAATTTCTTTTCTTGGGCGAAAGTTAAAACGCTATTTCATGAGCATGAATCCTTACATCATGGCGTTGAAATTACTCATATATTGCAACATAACTATCGTAATGCACAAAGAATTACTGAAGTATCCAATCGTGTTTTGTTACTTAAGAATGCGCGTTTCGGCTCGATTGATAAAGAAAGTCACTATTTAGTTAAAAGTAATGCTGATATTCAAGGTGGTGTATATTTTCTAAAAAATGTACCTGATGTTTTACATGAACTGGATCAAAAGACAGCCGTTTCTACGCAATTTGCTGTTGTGGTGATGCATGAATCACAAAAGCGCATGGCACAGCGTGTATTCAAAACTCCATTGGTCTTTGCAATTCAAGAAGCCAAAGGCTTGGAATATCAAAATATTATTCTTTATAATTTTGTCAGTCAGTCTGCTTCATATTTTTCAGATATTTGTGCTGAGATTGGTGTGCAAGATTTGCAAAATGATTTTGTCTATGCGCGAAATAAAGATAAGGCAGATAAATCACTCGAACTTTATAAGTTTTATATCAATGCTTTGTATGTGGGACTAACGCGGGCAATGTCTAATATTTATTGGGTAGAGCAACAAGATCAGCATCGTATTTTTCATTTATTGGGGTTGGATCAAGCCGCCGATTATTTAGATTTGGCAGATCAGCAATCGAGTTTAAAAGAGTGGCAGAAAGAAGCACAAAAACTTGAACTACAGGGTAAAAGAGAACAAGCGGCACGTATTCGTAAGGAAATTTTAAAAGAAGAAACACCGAATTGGGTGACTTTGAACAGCAGTGAATTAATACAACTCGCTCATCAAGCTTTAATATTAAAGAATAAAAAGGCGCAATTAACCTTGTTTGAGTATGCTGTAGTGTATCAGCATCAGGCATATTTGATGAAGCTTGCGGAAAGTGGTTTTAAACCTGCATTGAGTATTTTCAATCAGGCAAATGTCGTGCAAGCACATAAAGCTGAACAGGGAATTTTAGCCAAATATTATATGAATTATCAGGTGAAGCATCCGACAGCATTAATTAAGAAAATAGAAAAATTCGGTATTAACCACCGTAATGAGTTTAATCACACGCCACTCATGGCGGCAGTTTGGGTGGGGAATGCTGAGTTCTATCAGCAACTATTGCAAGATGGTGCTGATGCACAATTGATTGATAGTCATCATTTAAATGTATTTCAAATCGCATTACAGCGTAGTGTGCTCTCGCAAAAAAATATATCGAACTTTGCAGAACTGATTCCTAACTTAGAACAGAATAGTTTGGTTCTACAGATTAATCATCGTTTATTTAAGTTGGAGCCCAACCAACCTGAATATTTGATTGTTCAGTTGATGTATGTGATGAGTCTGATTCATGGCTATCAGCGTTATGTTTGGTTGGAAAAAGCTTTCGATAGCACTTTATTGTTGGAGTATTTACAACGATTGCCTGAGCATATATTTGATAAAAAACGTCAAAAACGCACGTATATCAGCAGTTTGTTCTCAAAAAATGAAGTTTGTAGTTCTGATAAATACAATAAGAAACTCTTTAAGCGCGTGGGGCGTGGGCAATATATGTTGAACCCTGAATTGGTGATGAAGATCAATGGTGAGTGGCATCCAATTTATCAAACTATGGATGTAAAGCGTGTTGATTATTATAAAGAAGAACCGATTGGCTTAGATTATGCATATAAAACAGATGCGGATAAAGTTGATCCTATAATTTTAGAGCATTCGCTGAAAGCACTTGAAAAAAAGGATCAAGAATACCGAAATCGTTCATCAATGTTTTTTGATATTATTGGGCGCAAATATGATGATAAAATTGTGGCTGAATCCTAAAGGGGCGTAACGTGGATATTTTTCCCATCTCTTTGAAATTACAACAACAAAAATGTTTGTTGGTTGGTGGTGGGCGCATTGCTTATCGTAAAGCTTTACTGCTTGCAAAGGCAGGTGCATGCGTTGATGTAATTGCACCTGATATTGAGCCTGAATTATTAGATTTGGTGCATGCTACTCAGGGGCAGTATGTTGCACATGCTTATGATATGCAATCAGGTTTATCTCATCATGGATTAAGTTTGAATCTGTACCGTTTAGTGATTGCTGCAACCAATGATAAGTTAGTCAATCAAATTGTATTTGAACATTGTGAAATTTTGAATGTGCTGGTGAATAGTGTGGATGATTTACCACATTGTCGTTTCATGGTGCCTGCGATTATTGATCGTTCACCTTTGGTGATTTCTATTGCGACTAATGGTGCTTCTCCTGTGCTATCTCGTCAAATTCGTACTCAGCTTGAGGCATCTATTCCGCATGGTATGGGTAAGCTTGCTGAATTTTCAGGGAAATGGCGTAAAATCGTTAAAGAAAAAATTATCAATCCTGATGAGCGTCGTATTTTTTGGGAAGATTTATACGCAAGTCCGCTGAAAGAACAAGTATTTAACGATAATGTTGCAGAAGCGGATCGCCTTATTGAACAGGCATTATTAGGGTGGCAAAAGCCGAAAGGTGAAGTGTACTTGGTTGGTGCGGGACCAGGTGATCCTGAGCTTTTAACATTGAAAGCATTGCGTTTGATGCAACAAGCCGATGTTGTGATTTATGATCGCCTTGTTTCACCTGCGATTATGGAGTTATGTCGCCGTGATGCTGAGAAAATTTATGTAGGCAAAGCACGATCTAATCATTCTGTTCCACAAGAGGGCATAAATGCTTTGCTTGTGGAATATGCTTCGCAAGGTAAGCGTGTCTGTCGTTTAAAAGGTGGTGATCCGTTTATTTTTGGGCGGGGTGGCGAAGAAATACAGGAACTCTTTGCGGCGGGTGTTACATTTCAAGTTGTTCCAGGGATTACCGCTGCTTCAGGTTGTTCTGCTTATGCAGGTATTCCATTGACTCATCGTGATTATGCTCAAAGTGTGCGTTTTCTAACAGGGCATTTAAAAGAGGGTTCGCCTGAGTTGCCGTGGAAAGAATTAGTTTATGAAAATCAGACGCTTGTGCTTTATATGGGTTTGGTAGGTTTGGAAAAAATCTGCCAAAAACTCATTGAGCATGGTCAGCGTTATAATATGCCTGTCGCATTGATCTCCAAAGGGACGACACCTGAGCAAAAAGTTGTGGTTGGAACACTTGCCGATATTGCCTCAAAAGTAGAGAATAACCACATTCAAGCGCCTACACTGACCATTATTGGCGAAGTGGTGAGTTTGCGCGAACAGTTACAGTGGTTATAAAACTCCTCCCAACCCCGCTTTAAGAAAGAAGGGATTTCCTCACTTTTTGGAGGGGGCTAGGAGCGGTTTAAGAAACGTTGAGAAAATTTGTGATACATGTTGTTTTATTTGAGCCTGAAATTCCTGCAAATACAGGAAATATTATCCGTTTATGTGCCAATACAGGTGCACAATTACATTTAGTCAAACCTTTGGGTTTTGAGCTGGATGATAAGAAGTTGCGTCGTGCAGGATTGGATTATCATGAATGGGCGCATATGAAAGTGTGGGAAAACTTTGCTGAATGTTTAGCGTATTTAAAAGTACAGGGTATTGAAAATGATGCAATTTATCCGTTAACGACGAAAGGTTCTGAAACACCACATACCTCAAATTTAAACCGTCCTATTGCATTATTAATGGGACCTGAAACTCGTGGTTTACCTGAAAGTGTGCGTTTAATATTTCCCGAAGCACATTGGATTCGTTTACCTATGGCACCAAACTCACGTAGTTTGAACTTGTCTAATGCAACAGCTGTAATTTTGTATGAAGCATGGCGTCAGCAAGGTTTTAAAGAGCTAAAATAACTCAGCTTAGTGTTTAGATTGGTATAAAACCCCATCTTGATGATGAGGTTTTATTTCAAGGTTTATAGTCAAAGTTGACTCAATTACATAGTTTTATATTGTGCTTCATCAAATTCTCTTTGTGCTTTCATGACGTGTTGCATATTGCCTTCAGCCCAAATTTTAAAAGATAGTGCGGTTTGTGCAAATTCAGCACCTAAAGCTGTGATTGCATATTCAACTCGAATGACTTTATTTTCATGGATAGTTCGTGAGATAAAACCATCACGTTCAAGAATTTTGACTTTTTGTGAAAGTACTTTAGGTGAAATACCATCTAAGCTTTTTTTAGTTCATTGAAATACATAGATTGTGATGCAAGTTGGTAAATAATCAATAAAATCCATTTATCTGCAAATTTGTCAAAAAAAGATCGAGCGGGGCAATTTGTTTTAAATATATTGAAATTTATCACTTTATTCATTTAAGACAGCCTTAATAAATACAATTTAAACTCAGTAATACTAAAAAATAGAGTGGTTACTTGGTGGTAACTAATTGATACTAGATTTCAAAAGTATATCATTAATTTATTCATTTTATGTGTATTCAATAATCGATACAATATTTTACTGTTTAGATAAATGGTTAGATTGAAGTTCATAATTGAATAAAAAATAAAATATTTTTAATACAATGCTAAAGAGTATTCATATGTCAAAAATCGCCGTCGTTTATTATTCAGGTTATGGTCACACCAAAGTGATTGCCGAAACTTTTGCCAATGAAATTCAGGCAAATTTGGTTCCAGTTGATCAGGAAGGAAATATTGCCGATGCAGATTGGGATACTTTAGATCAAGCAGATGCCATTGTATTTGGTGCACCAACCTATATGGGTGGTGTACCTTGGCAATTTAAAAAGTTTGCTGATGCTTCTTCTAAACGTTGGTTTACACGGGTTTGGCAAGATAAAATTTTTGCAGGTTTTACCAACAGTGCAAGCTTAAATGGTGATAAACAAGTCACCCTAATTAGCCTACAAACGCTTGCTTCACAGCATGGTGGTATTTGGGTGAGTCTGGGTCTTGCACCTTCAAATACAAAAGTTTCGACACGCCAAGATGTGAATAGTCTAGGTGGTTCTGTTGGTTTGTTGGTTCAATCACCAGCAGATGCAAGTGCAGATGAAATTCCAAGTGGAGATTTAGACACAGCAAAAGCATATGCAAAACGCATTAAAACTGTGACTGATAAATTTATTGGTTAAATATGGTGATGTTGTATTAAATGAATTATTTTATATTTTAGAAAAAATCAGAGTAAAAAAGACCGCATGTAAGCGGTCTTTTTTTCTTTGCCTCAATCCCTCTTTTTAAAAGAGGGAAATTAAAGCCTAATTAAGCAGATTTAACGGCAGCAATTAACTCAGCTTGACGTGTTTTAAGTGCGACAGGTAAGCGCTCACCAAGTTTGTCAAACAGTTCAGTATGGCTTTCAAGCTCTTTGATCCACTGGTCTTTATCTTGACCCGTTACAAGGTCAAATTGTTCTTTAGTGAAATCTGTACCTGTCCAATTCAACTGTTCATATGTTGGAACTAAGCCAATTGGTGTTTCAACAGCATCAGCACGGCCTTCACAACGGTCAATGATCCACTCAAGAACACGCATGTTTTGACCGAAACCAGGCCATACAAAGTTACCTTCAGCATCACGACGGAACCAGTTAACGTTGTAGATACCTGGAAGTTTGTTGCCGTTTGCAGCAGCTTTAGTGGCAACTTCTTCACCTAGTTCTAACCAGTGTGTGAAGTAGTCAGCCATGTTGTAACCCGCGAATGGAAGCATTGCGAATGGGTCACGACGAACGATACCTTGTTGACCAACAGCAGCAGCAGTTGTTTCAGAGCCCATTGTTGCAGCTTTATATACGCCATCAACCCAGTCAAATGCTTCTGAGATTAATGGAATAGTGTCTGCACGGCGACCACCGAAGATGAATGCTGAAATTGGAACGCCAGCTGGATTTTCCCAGTCAGCATCAATAGAAGGGCATTGACCCGCGGCAACAGTGAAGCGTGCATTTGGATGCGCAGCTTTTTCACCCGTAACGTGCGGTTGTCCTTTCCAGTTTGTAAGGTTAGCAGGCGCTTCTTTAGAAAGACCTTCCCACCAAACTTCACCGTTATCAGTCACAGCTACGTTTGTATAGATTACATCTTTAGTCAATGTAGCCATACAGTTCGGATTGGTTTTTGTATTTGTACCTGGTGCAACACCAAAGAAACCAGCTTCAGGATTGATTGCATATAAACGACCATCTTCACCTGGTTTGATCCAAGCAATATCGTCACCTACAGTTTCAATTTTCCAACCTTCATAACCTACAGGAGGAATCAACATTGCAAAGTTGGTTTTACCACATGCAGAAGGAAATGCTGCTGCGATGTAATGTTTTTCACCTTGTGGATTTGTTACGCCAAGGATCAACATGTGTTCAGCCAACCAACCTTGTTGACGACCCATAGAAGATGCAATACGTAACGCTAAGCATTTTTTACCCAATAATGCATTACCGCCGTAACCTGAGCCATAAGACCAGATTTCACGAGTTTCTGGGTAATGAACGATATATTTTTCAGGATTACATGGCCAAGCAACATCTTTTTGACCTGCAGTAAGCGGTGCGCCTACTGTGTGTACACATGGGATATAGTCGCCATCTGTACCCAATACGTCATAAACAGCTTTACCCATACGCGCCATTTTACGCATGCTAACAGCAACATACGGCGAATCAGTCAATTCGATACCGATGTGTGCAATATGTGAACCTAAAGGCCCCATAGAGAAAGGTACAACATACAAAGTACGACCTTCCATTGCACCATCAAATAAACCATTGAGACGTGTACGCATTTCAGCTGGAGCTTCCCAGTTGTTTGTTGCACCAGCATCTTCAGCTTTTTCTGAACAAATATACGTACGACCTTCAACACGAGCAACGTCAGAAGGATCAGAATTGGCAAGGTAAGAACCAGGGTGCTTTTCTTGGTTAAGCGCTTGCATTGTGCCGTTAGCGATCATTAAATCAATATAACGTTGATTTTCTTCGTCACTACCGTCACACCATTCAATTTTTGCTGGTTTCGTTAATTTTGCAATTTCTTCAACCCATGCAATGAGCTTGGGATGACGAACGAATTCTGGTGCGTTCACTTGGGTCATGGTGAGGCCTATCTAAAAAATGTACATTTTTATGTACAAATAATAATCAAAATGCAGGTTTACTACATTTAGATTTTAAGTATGAAAAAAAGTGGGCATATTAAACCACATATTCATGTAAAAAATAAGACTAAAGGCGTAAAAGATACCAAATTCAACATTTTTGCTAAAATATTGAATTATAATAATATTTTAGGGTTAATGCTGTTAAAATATTCATATTAATGGTATTTATGTGTGATATTTTAAAAATAAATAGTATTTGTTTACAGTGGGATAGTAGTTGCTGTTTTGCAAAAAAGTATCATTGATTTAATGAATGATTATAATTTGAATTTTACATAAAGGTGCTTTTATTTGCATACATAATCAACGAAATTAGAATAAAGACTTTAAAAGAATCAATCTTATGCAATCAGCATTAAAACCACTTTCGATGATTTACAATGAAAAGTCTGGTTTTCATGCAAGTCATCATGATGAAATTTATGAACAATTGATGACCCTTTGGACATCGTATGGTTTTGAAATTCAAGTTTTTGATATTAAAGCTGAGCGAGATATACAAAGCTTAATGAAAAAAGTATTTCAACGCCATGAAAAATATCAACATCAAGGTGTGATTGTCGCTGCGGGTGGGGATGGTACGCTCAATGCGGTAGCATCACAAATGCTCAATCAAAAAATTCCAATGGGTATTCTACCTTTAGGTACTTTTAATTACGTGGCGAGAGTTTTGCATATTCCGCTTGATATTTTACAGGCTGCTGAAGTAATTGCGACAGGTGAACAACGTGCGTCACATGTGGCATGTATCAATGATCAAATTTATTTAAATAACGCAAGTTTGGGGCTGTATCCTTTATTTATTAAAAAACGAGAAGAATATAACCGTAAATTTGGGCGTTTTCCTTTAAATGCCTATACATCTGGTTTAGATGTGCTGATTCGAGATTGGAAAGAATTAAAACTCGAAGTTGAAGTCGATGACAAAAAATATCCTGTTAAAACACCACTGATCTTTTTTGGAAATAATCAATTACAACTCGAAGAGTTAAATCTTAAAGTGTCTAAATGTGCTGAGTTTGGTGAAATTGCGGGTGTGGTGATTGCTAAAGGGGACAAGCTGACTTTATTTAAAACCTTATTTCAAACCATTCGAGGCAAGTTGGAACAAGCATCGGATGTGTATAGTTTTGGTGCGCAAAAAGTCACAGTCTATTCGCAAAAGCCTAAACTAACGGTCGCGATTGATGGAGAAATTGTATCAATGTCTACGCCACTACACTTACATGTAGAAAAAAATGCATTAAATATTATGGTGCCTCATGCTGCTACATCTGTCTGATCTACATTTTGGTACAGAGCGCCCTGAATGTATTCGAGCGATTCAAAAGTTTTGTATTGAACAGCAACCAGAAGTGGTGGTTGTGAGTGGTGATTTGACACAACGTGCAAAATTTAGGGAATTTTTGGCATGTAAGCAGTTTTTAGAATCCTTGAAAATACCATATTTTGTCGTGCCGGGAAATCATGATATTCCGCTGTATCATTTATGGAATAGGGCTTTTCGTCCATTTGGTTTGTACCAACTTTTTTTTGGTAGTTTGGAAAATACGCTGGTCACTCAACATTTTTATTTGATTGGAATGAATAGTATTCGACGTCGTTATCACACACGAGGTTCTATTTCTTTAGAACAAATTCAAAAAGTTGATCAACAATTGATGCAAGCACCTGCGAATAAATTAAAAATTATTGTCAGCCATCAACCATTTTATACTGCAAAAGAAAATCATCATTTGAAAGATTGTCCTGCTTTAGGCCAATTTGCCATTCAAGAATGGGGGAAACATCAACTTTATGCTTTGTTACATGGGCATTTGCACTTGGTTGCTGTTTATGATTTAAATCAAGAGTTTGAATTAAATCTTAGTCAAGCTGTTTATGAAGTTCATGCAGGAACGGCTATTTCAAGTCGCTTACATAAAAATATACCCAACAGTTTTAATGTTATTAGTCGTGATGGTTCGTTTCAGCATTATTTTTATGATGAGCAACAACAGGATTTTATTGCCCAAATTTGAGGGTGAATTTTTAAATAATGAGCAATTTGATGTAAACGTGTAAAAAACACACATTTTTTGATTTTTTTTTATATTTTACCCTTGAAGCATTTATTTCAATCCCCACAAATGTGTCATGAATAAATTTTGTCGATGACCTAGGAATAAGAGTCATCTTCACATCGTAATCAATGACATTTTAAAATGTCGATGGAGTTTCTAATGAGCAACATTCGTCCTTTACATGACAACGTAGTAATCCGCCGTGTTGAAAAAGAAACTAAAACTGCGGGTGGTTTAATTCTAAGCACTTCAGCTGCTGAACAACCTGCTCAAGGTGAAATCCTTGCTGTCGGTAACGGTAAAGTAACTGATACAGGTGTACGCCCATTAGATGTAAAAGTTGGCGACAACGTATTGTTTGGTGCTTATGCAGGTACTAAAGTAAAAGTTGATGGTGAAGAGCTTCTTGTGATGAAAGAATCTGACATCCTTGCTGTACTTGAAGGCTAATTGCAGAACGAATTTGATTGTTCTGAACAATCAATGAATTGAAAAATTTAAAAATATTTGGAGATAAGCATGTCAGCTAAAGATGTAAAGTTTGGTGATTCAGCGCGTTCAAAAATGATCGCAGGTGTAAATGTCCTTGCAGATGCAGTAAAAGTAACTTTAGGTCCTAAAGGTCGTAACGTTGTTATCGACCGTTCTTTCGGTGCGCCGCACATCACTAAAGATGGTGTAACGGTTGCTAAAGAAATTTCTCTAAAAGATAAATTTGAAAATATGGGCGCTCAATTGGTTCGTGAAGTTTCTTCAAAAACCAATGACATCGCAGGTGACGGTACGACTACTGCAACTGTACTTGCTCAAGCGATTTTAAATGAAGGGATCAAATCTGTAACTGCAGGTATGAACCCAATGGATTTAAAACGTGGTATTGACCTTGCTGTTAAAGCATTAGTTAAAGAAATTAAAGCAACTGCAAAACCTGCTTCAGATACCAAAGCAATTGAACAAGTGGGTTCGATTTCTGCAAACTCTGATGAAACTGTAGGTAAACTTATTGCACAAGCAATGGAACGCGTTGGTAAAGAAGGCGTAATTACAGTTGAAGAAGGTTCAGGCTTTGAAGATGCGCTTGATGTTGTTGAAGGTATGCAGTTTGACCGTGGTTATATTAGCCCGTACTTTGCAAACAAACCTGAAACTTTGACTGCTGAACTTGAAAACCCATTCATTCTTCTTGTTGATAAAAAAGTTGGCAATATTCGTGAATTGATTACAGTGCTTGAAGCTGTAGCTAAAACAGGTAAGCCGCTTCTTATTATTGCTGAAGATGTTGAAGGTGAAGCGTTAGCTACACTTGTAGTGAACAACATGCGCGGTATTATTAAAGTATGTGCGGTTAAAGCCCCTGGTTTTGGTGACCGTCGTAAAGCAATGTTACAAGATATCGCGATCTTGACAGGCGCAACTGTGATTTCTGAAGAAGTGGGTATGACTTTAGAACAAGCAGGTCTTCAAGATTTAGGTACAGCACATAAAGTAACTGTTTCTAAAGAAAATACTGTGATTGTTGATGGCGCAGGTGATGCAGCTCAAATTGCTGAACGTGTTACTCAAATCCGTGCGCAAATTGAAGAATCTACTTCAGAATACGATAAAGAAAAACTTCAAGAACGTGTTGCTAAATTGGCAGGCGGTGTTGCAGTGATCAAAATCGGTGCTGCAACTGAAGTTGAAATGAAAGAGAAGAAAGACCGTGTTGACGATGCACTTCATGCAACGCGTGCTGCGGTTGAAGAAGGTGTTGTTGCAGGTGGTGGTGTTGCACTCGTACGTGCTGCTAAAGCGCTTGATGGTATTGTTGGTGCAAACGATGACCAAACTGTAGGTATTAACATTTTACGTCGCGCAATTGAAGCACCACTTCGTCAAATTGTTGCAAATGCGGGTGATGAGCCATCAGTTGTGATCAATGCTGTGAAAAGCGGTGAAGGTAACTTCGGTTATAACGCTGCAACTTCAGAGTATGGCGATATGCTTGAAATGGGTATTCTTGACCCTGCTAAAGTTACGCGTTCTGCACTTGAGCATGCTGCATCTGTAGCAGGTTTGATGTTGACGACTGAATGTATGATCACAGACATTCCAGAAGATAAAGCAGCTATGCCTGATATGGGCGGCATGGGTGGTATGGGCGGAATGATGTAATATCATTTAGACTATATAATCTAAAAAAATCCTCGCTTTTAGCGGGGATTTTTTTATTTTGATAAGTAGCTAGAACGTTGTGCGTTATTCTATTAAATTATTCTTTCCTAAAATGCTGTGGTGCTTCACCTAAATGCTTTTTAAACATGGCACTAAATGCACTAGGATTTGAGTAACCTAAAGCGATTGCAATCCTAGAAATAGATTCACCTCGTGACAACTTACCTAAAGCAAGTGCTATGTGCATTTGTTGAACCCAAGTACGATAATTCAATCCCGTTTCCTTTTGAAAAAGCCGAATTAGTGTTCGACTACTGGTGCCAATTTGGTCTGCCCACGCACCTAAATTTTTAGGATTGTCAGGATGTTCCATCAGCTCTTCACATATGCGAATTAAACGAGGATTTTTAGGCCAAGGAATTACGATCGGAAAAGAAGAAGCCTGCTTGATTTCATGAAAAATCAACAGCTGTAAAGATTTTTCAATTTCACTTTCTATAAGGTTTGGTTCAAACTCCAAATAATCTAATTGATTAAAACGTAAAACTAATTCACGCAAAAGTTTACTGATTCGAACAATAAAACAATGATTTCCAAGAGAGTTAGCTGCATTTTTTTCCACTAACACTGTGCTTAAACGTACTTCGCTTAGAGAAACAACACTGTGTTCAATATGCGCAGGAATCCACAACGCACATTGCGGTGGAACAATCCAAACATTGTCTGCGGTATAAACACGAATTGCACCTTCAGAAGCATATAAAAGCTGGGCACGGTTATGTGTATGTGGTGCAATAATACTACGATACGTATGTTGAGAACCTAAACCCACTATGAGCTTTTGAGGAGGTTTAATGTCCTGAATCATAAAAACCTCAAATCAAAAAGGGATATTAAAATATTAAAATTTGTCACTTATACGATGAATGTTGGAACTTAAGCTTATGGATGACAAATTAAAATAATAAACTTAAGCGTAAAGGAGGGCAATATTTCATGCAAGCACCTGCTCAATCATCATCAAATATCGAAAATACCCAAGAAACTATACACGGAACTAGTCAAGATAAAGCACAAAATATGGTTGTATCAATCATTTGTGCAGTGGCATTTGCTCATCTACTTAATGATTTGATTCAAGCATCATTGCCTGCAATTTATCCATTATTAAAAGATAATTTTTCGCTGAGTTTTTCCCAAATAGGTTTAATTTCACTGGTTTATCAAATTACTGCATCACTATTACAACCGTGGATTGGGCTATACACAGACAAGCATCCAAAACCTTATTTATTACCTCTGGGAATGATTGTGACCTTGATCGGTATTGGTATTTTGGCAATTGCCCCAAGTTTTACGATCTTATTGGTTGCTGCTGCCTTAATTGGAATCGGCTCTTCGACCTTTCATCCAGAAGCCTCTCGTGTGGCAAGATTTGCATCGGGTGGTCGCTTTGGCACAGCTCAATCTGCATTTCAGGTTGGTGGTAATTCAGGTTCTGCAATTGGCCCATTGTTGGCAGCCATCATTATTGTTCCGTATGGGCAGATGGCAATTGCATGGTTCATGATTTTTGCATTTATTGCGGTATGTGTTTTATTTAAAGTTAGTCAATGGACGGTAAAATATGCGCATAAAATCGTCAGCAATGCAGCATCGACCCAATATAAATTACAAGGTAAAATGCTGATTCGTGCTTTAGTTATAATGTGTATTTTAGTATTGGCGAAATTTACTTATATCGCAAGTTTAAGTAATTATTATACTTTTTATTTGATTGATAAATTCCAAGTATCGCTACAACATGCGCAATTGTACCTATTTGCATTTTTAGCTGCTGTTGCTGTTGGGACTTTTGGTGGTGGACCAATTGGGGATAAAATTGGGCGTAAAGCCGTGATTTGGATTTCATTTTTAGGCATGCTTCCATTCGCTTTAATGTTGCCACACGCCAATTTATTTTGGACAGTTGTTTTTGCAATGCTTGCTGGGCTGATTCTTTCTTCTGCATTTGCAGCCATGGTGGTTTATGCGCAAGAAGCTGTTCCAGGGCGTGTAGGCATGGTTGCAGGCATGATGTTTGGTTTAATGTTTGGAATCAGTGGGATTGCAGCAGCAGCACTGGGTGCTTTGGCAGATCAGCATGGGATTGAATGGGTATTTAAACTATGTTCATTTATTCCGTTATTAGGTTTAGCAACAGTTTTCTTGCCGAAAACCAATGGAAAATCTTAAGTATTTTTGATTGAGTTTGATGTGGTTTATAACAATAAAGCGCCTGAATCTGATCGGCGCTTTATTGTCGATAAAAATTAAATATTTAATTTTTATAATAAGTTATGATTCAATCAGTTAAAAAGAATAATCACCCAAGTAAAGAAAATAATCGCTTGCGCCACAAACTGTGCTGCACTACCCATATCTTTGGCATTTTTAGACAGCGGGTGGCGTTCTAAGGAAACACGGTCTACTACAGCTTCTATGGCTGAGTTAAAAAGTTCGACAATAATTGCAAATAAACAGACACCAATCATGAGGGCTTGTTCGATAGGCGTGACATCAACAAAAAATGTAATCGGAATTAAGACAATATTAATCCATATAATTTGACGAAAAGCAGCTTCATTTTGATAAGCAGCTTTAAAACCTGCTAAAGAATAACCTGTTGCATTTAAAATGCGTTTAAAACCTGTCGTACCCTTAAACGGTGAATAATCACTCATAAAATCAATGCCACTATATTTTTGAACAAGTGTATTATTTTAAACTTAATTCGGTCTTAATTTGAAAAAAAATCTAACAAGTTAAGAAAAATAAAGCAAACCGATGAATGGCTTGCTTTAACGATGATTAATATCTCATTTTACTTAGTTGTTGAATTGGCTTTTAGATAAGCATCAACAGCTTTACGTCCTAAAGCAGGATCATCAGTAAAAATACCATCAACACCTGCTTTAAAATACATTTCAAATTCTTTATTTGCACCCGTTTCACAGCGTTGAGCCGCATTTTCAGCAAGACCATTACACTTTAAGTTTGGAGCAAGGAAGTTATTTTCAGGACGGAAAGTATAAGGATGCACTTTTAGATTTACTGCATGTGCATTTTTAATAAAGTCTGATGGTGCTGTATAAGTGTCATTAAAAATATATGGTTTCCATGGACCGACACCGTTGGCATAGGTTGCTACATTTTTGAGTCCTTGTGCTGTTGCCATATCTGCATAAGTGATATTCACGTTTTGTGCAACAAAGTCAGCAGGGCGCATAGATTTTTCATCATATAGTTGAATAATTTTAGCGCGCTTTAATGTTTTATGTAGCGTCAGTTGGTCTTTGAAATATTTTAAATTAGTGACTTCAAAAGATTGTAGATAAATGGGTGCAATGTCTCGGGTATAGCTATATTTAGCCAAAGTTTTGAGTAATGGATCTTCTAAACTTAAATTTTGTTGTTGGAAATAAGTTGGGTGTTTGGTTTCAATATAAAGACCTACCATTTTGCCAGTTTTTTTATAATTTTTTTCTGCAAGTTCAATAATTTGTTCAAGAGTTGGAATACTAAATTGATCATTATATTGGACATTATTAGGACGTAATGCAGGAATCCGTTCACGAGCCTTGAGTTGATTCAGCTCACTTAAAGTGAAATCTTCAGTAAACCAACCAGTCAGTTCAACACCATCTATAATTTTGGTTTTTTTACGGTCTGCAAACTGTGCCAAAGTACTGACATTGGTTGTTCCACTAATTTCATTTTCATGGCGTGCGACTAAAACACCATCTTTGGTTGAAACCAAGTCGGGTTCAATAAAATCAGCACCATCATCAATGGCTTTTTGATAGCTTTCTAGGGTGTGTTCAGGACGTAAAGCACTTGCACCACGATGTCCAACCACAATAATTTTAGGTTCTTTATTGTCTTTTTCTACTTCAAAGCGATAGTCGTTATTGTCATCATTACACGCAGACAATAAAGCAACGAAACCCGTTGTGAGTAATGTTTTTTTCATCATTTTTAACTCGGATCATTCTTTATAAACTGCAAATGACTATGTCGCTAGAAATTGACAATATGACGACAGTACGGTGAAAATTTGATGAAATCGACTCGTTATTTTTAGGTTAACTCGAATCGCATATTCACAATCTCTCCATATTTGGCTTGATGATTCGGATTTCTGTTATTTTTCTTGAATTTTTGCCTTAAGTCACACAAGATCATTGCAAGAAACGGAATTACTTATTGCTAGTGATGATTGGCAGTGACATTAATCACATTCATTTGACACAGAACCTAATCTGATGCTCTCAAAATTTTTTATTCAACGTCCCATTTTCGCTTGTGTACTTGCCATTATCGTGATGGCTTTAGGTATTTTTTCGGTTTTAAATTTGCCCGTTGAGCGTTACCCCGATATTGCACCACCTCGAATTTCTGTATCCACTACTTATACAGGGGCAGATGCCGAAACTGTTGAAGAAAGCGTGACTCAGGTTTTAGAGCAACAAATTAAAGGAATTGATAATTTACTTTATTTTAGTTCGAGCAGTGATTCTTCAGGTCGCGCTCGAATTAGCATTAGTTTTGAAAACGGTACAGATCCCGATACTGCACAAGTCCAAGTACAAAATAGTATTAATGGTGTCCTGAATCGATTACCTGACGATGTGCAACGTCAAGGCGTTACCGTAAATAAATCACTCGGTGATACGTTTATGGTGGTTGGGCTGTACGATGAAACAGGCAAAAGTAACAACATCGAATTGGGTGATTATTTATCTGATCACATTGAAGATGAATTATCACGAATTGAAGGCATTGGTGAATTGGATGTGTTTGGTTCGCAATACGCCATGCGAATTTGGCTAAATCCGAATTTACTTCGTCAATATCAACTGATGCCAAGTGATGTTCGTAGTGCAATTGAAGCACAAAATACTCAAGTGGCTGCAGGCGGTGTCGGTGATTTACCCGTTGTGGCAGATCAGTATCTAAATGCTAAGGTCACTGCGGGCTCGCGTTTAAAAACGGTCGATGAGTTTAAAAATATCATTGTCAAATCCAATATTGATGGCAGTTATGTCTACTTAAAAGATGTTGCTCGTATTGAATTGGGTGCGGAAAACTACCAATCTTTTAATACTATTAATGGCTATCCATCTTCGGGAATGGCAATTTCATTGTCTTCAGGTGCAAATGCGCTAGCAACTTCAGCTCTAATAAAAGATGAATTGGTAAAAATTTCTGAAAAATTGCCTCAAGGCTATAAAATTGTTTATCCACGAGATAACACACCTTTTGTACAAGAGTCGATTAAAGAAGTCATAAAAACATTATTAGAAGCCATCATTTTAGTGGTTTTGGTAATGTTCATTTTTCTACAAAGTTGGCGTGCCACGTTGATACCAACTATTACTGTGCCGATTGTAATTTTGGGTACATTTGCTGTGTTGAATGTGCTTGGTATGAGTATTAACACATTAACTTTATTTGCTTTAGTATTGGCGATCGGTTTGTTGGTCGATGATGCAATTGTCGTCGTGGAAAATGTTGAACGGCTTATGCATGAGCAAGGTTTGACTGCTAAAGAAGCCTCAATTGAGTCAATGCAGGAAATGACGGGTGCATTGATTGGGATTACCGTGGTTTTGACTGCTGTATTTATTCCGATGGCATTTTTTACAGGGTCTACAGGTGTGATTTATCGGCAATTTTCCATCACACTTGTGGCTGCGATGACCTTATCACTCTTGGTGGCTTTAATTCTGACACCTGCCTTATGTGCCATCATTTTGAAACCTAATCCAAAGCCGATGCGTTGGGCAACATGGTTTAATGAAAAACTAGAAAATTTAAAACTGGCTTATATTACCCTTATCAAAAAAACCTTAAATTTAAAATGGGTGGTTCTAACGCTGTTAGTCGGTTTAATGGCAGTGTTTGCGCTGACCTATCGGACATTACCAACAAGTTTTATTCCAAGTGAAGATCAAGGCATGCTCAGTGTACAGTTCCGTTTAGCCGATGGTGCGCCGATGTCGAGCAGTCAGAAGATTGGAGAAAGTATTCGAGAGTATTTCTTAGATCAAGAAAAGCAAAATGTAGAGATTGTCTTAATTCGTTATGGTCGAAATTTTTCAGGAACAGGACAAAATTTAGGAACGGGATTTATTGCATTAAAACATTGGAATGATCGTTCAGGAACTGATAATTCTGCACAAGCCATTCGTGAACGTGCCATGAAATATTTTAGTCAAAACCCCAATGCACGCATTACCATCAGTTTACCTTCTTCTGTGAACGGTTTAGGTGATAGTGATAGCTTGGAGTTTTGGTTGCAAGATGTAAATGGACAGGGGCGTAAGTATTTAAATCAACAATTCACCACTTTACAAGAGCAAGCGAAACAATTTAGCTCTTTTGAAAATTTAGATAAACGCTCTAATCCTGATAAAGCCAAGTTAAAAATCTATGTAGATCAGAAACTAGCATTAGCAAATGGTCTGTCACAAACTGCAATTAATAGTACTTTATCAACGGCATGGGGCGGTTCGTATGTCAATGATTTTATTGATCGTGGACGAATTAAACGGGTGATGATGCAAGGCGATGCCGAGTTCCGTTCAAAGCCTGAAGATTTACAAACGTGGACTGTTCGCAACGCACAGAATCAAATGATTCCTTTTAGTAACTTTGCTAGGATTGAATGGGAAGGTGGTCCTGATGTTGTGAATCGATTTCAAGGTTATACGGCTGTGCAAATGGAAGCAATCAATGCTAAGGGCAGTAGTTCTGGTCAAGCGATGAGTGATATCCAACACTTGGTCAATCAAAATGATGGTTTGGATGTGGCTTGGAGTGGTCTATCTTTTGAGGAACAAAAATCGAGTGGACAATCAGGTTTACTGTATCTCATTTCCATCGGCTTTATTTTTCTCTGTTTGGCAGCCTTATATGAAAGTTGGACGATTCCGACAGCTGTGATTGCAGCGATCCCTTTAGGGATAGGTGGAAATATTATATTCAGTAAATTAGTTGGCTTCCCAAATGATATTTACTTTCAAATTGCACTTCTCACGACCATTGGTTTGTCATGTAAAAATGCAATTTTGATTGTTGAATTTGCGGCTTTGGCACAAGAGAAAGGTAAAACAGCAGTTGCTGCAGCACTGGAAGGAGCAGGGCTTCGTTTACGGCCAATTCTGATGACATCTTTAGCTTTTGGTGCCGGTGTACTTCCTTTGGTTTTTGCGCTTGGTGCAGGTGCTGCAAGTCGTCAAGAAATCGGTGTGAGCGTATTGGGTGGGGTGATCTTTGGTACGGTTTTAGTATTGTTGTTTATTCCGTTTTTGTATGTACTGATACGTACTTTGTTTAAAGCAAAATTAGATCAACCTATAGGATAAATCCTTTATACTGATACTGAACATTCGGCATCATTTTATGAAAAGTAGGGCGTTGTGGGACAAGAAAAAAAATTAGCGACTCAAGATGTCATCCGCTTAGAGCGAGATTTAGCGAAGTTTGCCAATATGATGGACTCGGTGGTGCGTATCCCTTTCACTAAGCAAGGTGTCGGTGCCGATGCTGCACTGAGTACGATTCCTGTAGCGGGTGATGTAGCAGGCTTTATATTAACCTGTTATGCGGTGTATAAAGCCAAACAAATTGGTGTGCCGCAAAGTAAGCTCAATGGTGTGTTGAAGCTTGCTGTTATGGATGGTGTCGTAGGTTTAATCCCGATTGTGGGGACAATATTTGATATTTTTATACGACCAAGTCGCCGTGCTTTAGATGTCGTGCATGATCATATTCGTACTGAATACCAAATTCAGTCTGATGATCATATCGTACATCCATTTTTACATGAAAAACTTGAACAAAAGCAGCAAAATTCAGCTTTTTGGCGCAATCCCATTGTAGCTTGGGTATGGTTACATACTCCTGATCTATTGGGACTTATTGTCTTAATTTTGATTGGCCTAGCGATGTGGTTTGGGCTCAATGTGTTGTGGGATTGGTATCAAAGTTTTAAGGCGACATGATTTTAAAGCGCAGGTCGATAAAATAGGGTGATGTTATGCAAGACTATATTTCGGCAAATCTTCCTGCCATTGATTTTGATCATACACGTCAATTTTATGCATTTTTAGGTTTTAAGTGTGATTATCAATCTGAACAATGGATGATTTTAAGCAAAGATAGCCTTATGCTAGAGTTTTTTCATCATCCTCAACTCGACCGAAAAGAGTCATGGTTTAGTGCGTGTTTAAGAACACATACAATGCATGATCTTTTTCATGTTTGGCAAGCATTGGATTGGACAAGGTTTCCAAATGCACGAATCACCGAAATAGCGTGTTCAGAGGAAATAGAGCTATTTTGTGTCATTGACCCCAATGGAAGTCTTATACGATGTATTCAAACAGATTAATTTTTATATAAAAAATCGTATTTAGCATTTTAGGATATAAAATAACAAAGCCTCCTTAATGGAGGCTTTGTTATTATGAAAATATGAAATTGCTTAGATTTCTGACTTAATTTACATTCAATTGGCGTAAAGCCGCAACACGTTGTTCAATACTTGGATGCGTTTGGAATAATGCGGCCAAACTGAAACCTTGTTCTTTACCTTCAGTAATTGCAAATGCTTTCATTTCTTTTGGCATTTGATCAGGCATTTCAGACTCAGCTTGTAAACGTAATAAAGCTGAAATCATTGCTTCTTTACCTGCAAGTTGAGCGCCTGCTTCATCGGCACGGTATTCACGTTGACGTGAGAACCACATGACAATTGAAGACGCTAAAATACCAAATACAATATCGAGTACCATCGTGATTGCAATAAATGCCAATCCTGGAGGTGCATCATCGGCACGACCGAAGACATTTCGGTCAATGAAGTCACCTACAATACGAGCAAAGAACATGACAAAGGCGTTGACTACACCTTGAATCAGCGCAAGGGTAACCATGTCACCATTTGCCACGTGACCAATCTCATGCGCAAGAACAGCACGCAATTCATCTTGGTTCATACGCTCAAGTAATCCTGTAGACACGGAAACTAGTGCATCATTTTTGTTCCAGCCTGTTGCAAAAGCATTCGACTGATACGATGGGAAAATGCCCACGTCAGGCATTTTAATGCCTGCACGCTCTGAAAGTTGAGCAACTTCTTGTAGCAACCATGCCTCTGCTTGGTTACGTGGGGCATTAGGGTCAATTAACTCAGTACCTGTCGTTTTTAACGCCATCCATTTCGACATGAACAGCGACACAATTGAGCCAACCATACCAAAGACAAAACATAGCACTAAGAGATTGCTTAGGTCTAAACCGCCGGCGCTGCGATAGCTACCAACACCCAGTACAGACAGGATGATACCAGCGATTACAACCACAGCGAGGTTGGTTAGCAAAAACAAACCAATCCGCATCATTGAGAGTATCCTTTTATTAAAAATGATATAGGGTAATTTATAAAAAATATAAATCTTAAATTAATATGCGGTTTAGCCTTTGAAAATTCAAGAATAATCGAAAAAAACGATGTGGCTGTGGGGCAGGAGTAATTATTTATATCGATATTAGGTGCATAAATAACAAATAATTAAAATGTAAAATAAACGCTATTCTCATTTTTAGAGAATAGCGTTTATTTTAAATATATTGAATAGTTTAAAAATACTCATACTGGCTTTTTTTTAAACGCAGATTGAACTTTTAATGTAGCGCTATATTGAATTAGAACTAAATTAGGTATTAATTTTCAATCGTAATACGTGCAGATGCTGTTGCATTATTGGTTGAGTATGAGCCAGGAGCATCTGTAAATGTACCATCTGAAGAAACAATAATTTGACGTGGTGAATGACTATTCGAATTTGATGTGTTGTTACGACTATTGTTGGAATTGTTTGATGAGCCTGAAGCAATCAGTTGCCCTTGTGGTGCTGATTCGCTGACTAAGGCATTAGTATTGCTATTGGCTGAAGAAATTCCACCAGCATATAAATTGGAATAACGGCTCGTAACACGGCGAACGTAATCCTGTGTTTCACGAAAAGGTGGAATACCACCATATTTTGCAACATTTCCTTCACCCGCATTGTAAGCCGCTAATGCAAGTGAGGTATTGCCATTAAACCGTTTTATTAACCAACCTAGATACTTTGCTCCACCGAAAATATTTTGTTGTGGATCATAGGCATTAGAAACATTAAAACGCCGTGCTGTTGCAGGCATGAGTTGCATTAGACCTTGCGCACCAACTGGCGAGCGAGCATTTGAATTAAAGCCTGACTCTGTATGCATAACAGCTTTAATTAAACCTTCCGAAACACCATGCGTTTGTGCTGCTTGACGAATAATATGGTCATACGCATTTTTGCCACGGCTATAACTCGGTAGTACCGCTGCTTCAGAACTCCCCCAATTGCTATAACTGTGAATGTTACTGTCAGCATAATAGGTCGCTTTAATTTTAGTGAGCGATTGATCTGAACTTTTGCGATTGGTGAGTAATGTGCTGCCATTCTTATCTTTATAAATATACATTTGGCCTGCGTAGGCAGATAGGTTTACCGATGTAGCACCGATCACCCCAAAAAGTAAAAAATATGAATTTTGAATAAATTTTTTCATTGTAGTAATTAGTTTTAACCTCAACTGACAAGCAGGAGTTTATCAAAGTTAATTCAGAAGAAAAACCTTGAATTAATTTTTACCTAAATCTTTTGAAAAAATCAAGTCGTTATTGTTGGCTTAATAATCAAAAAATATTTAATTTATTTTTTCATATAGGTCTATTGACTTGAGTAAGCATATGATTTTAATGTGAAAAAAATAGTGGTTAAAAAGTGATCAATTTAATCAGGATGCCCATTATCTAGGGGCATAGCGCTGTCAAGCCCTAAAGAATCCACACTTTTATCCACAGATTTTGTGGAGAACTGTGGAAAAGTCCAAAAGATAAGCAACTTGGGTGTTAATTAGCCAAAATAAGTGAAGCCCAATGATTGTAAAGTTCACATGATGTCAAAAAGATGACGAAAGGTAGGCTGTAGTAAAAATAAATAATCTTTAGATGCGTAGCGAGGTGAAATCAGATAAAATCGTGCGGTATTTTTTTATGGGTAATACTCGTCTATGTACTCGCCAGTTGAGTCCGATCAAGGGTTTAATTTCAAGCCTGAACTACCAGATAGTTCGGCTTATCATCGTCTATTGAAAAAGCTTCGTCGTCAGGTTGGTCATGCGATTCGTGATTTTAAAATGATCGAAGAAGGTGACAAGGTGATGGTTTGTGTTTCTGGCGGCAAAGACAGTTACACATTGCTTGATATTATGTTGCAGTTTAAACGTATTGCACCCATCAATTTTGATGTCGTTGCTGTTAATTTAGATCAAAAACAGCCTGGTTTCCCAGAAGATGTTTTGCCACGTTATATGGAAGAAAACAATATTCCGTATTACATCTTGGAAAAAGATACCTATACGATTACTAAGCGTCTTACACCTGAAGGTAAAACCTACTGTGCAGTGTGTTCACGTTTACGCCGTGGTTCGCTATATGGCTTTGCACAAGAGATTGGTGCAACCAAAGTAGCGCTTGGGCATCACCGTGATGATATTTTGGCAACATTCTTCTTAAACTTGTTTCATGGTGGTAGCTTAAAAGCCATGCCACCTAAATTGTTGTCTTCGGATAAGAAAAATATCCTGATTCGTCCACTTGCTTATGTGGAGGAAAAAGACATCATCAAGTATGCAGAAATGCGTAAGTTCCCAATTATTCCATGTAATTTGTGTGGTTCTCAGGAAAACTTACAGCGTGCAATTTTGAATGACATGTTACGTGACTGGGATAAACAACATCCAAAACGTTTACATAGTATTTTTGGTGCTTTACAAAATGTATCGCCATCACAACTGGCTGACCGTGAATTGTTTGACTTTGAAAAGTTAGATGAGCAACGAGAGTTTGATATGAAATGCGATACAGAAGAAACGAAAAATCGTCTTGATGTGGTCAATTTGAGTATTGCAGCAGATTAATTTGTTGTACTAAAACATTTAAAAAAACCATTGATCAGGCATTCATTTTATAGTGAGTGCCTGATTTTTATTTGAATTTTGTTCAATCATGTAAAAATTGAACACTGCGTACAAAAAACGTTAGCCCAAAGTAAAATTATCATGCTATAACATTATGCAAGCAAAAAAGCTTCACCCTGATGTTGTTGGGATAGACAACACAATAAATTGAATAAATACATTGAGGAATGATCATGGCTGCATTTTTAACTGATGATTGGTTTGCAACTGTCGAAAAACTTACAGCAGAAGCTGGTGATTTAAACTTGCCACCTGCATTGGCTGGTCTTGCAATTAACCTAGTTGTTTCTGATGCGTCTGGTGATACAGAACTTGCTTTAGATGGCGGAAAGATTGTTAAAGGTAGTTCTGCAAGTGCTAAAACAACACTAAATATGGATGCTGAAACGTTACGTAAAGTATTCTTAGAGTTCGATATGGCTGCCGCAATGCAAGCATTCATGACAGGTAAAATAAAAGTTCAAGGTGATATGTCTCAACTTATGGCTTTGCAAACTGCAAAACCAAGCCAAGAACAAAAAGATTTATTCAAGAAAGTTCTTGAACAAACTGCGTAATTGAAGCTCTAAATCAATTACAGTATTGAAAAAAAGCTTATCTCTCGTCTAGAGATAAGCTTTTTTTGCTTAAATGAAATGACGTAGAAGCCTATTCATTTAGAATGTAGATTTGCTGAAACGAGATGACTTAAATTTCAAGTAATTTCGGTGAAGTCTTAATGTGTTCGAGATATGACCGAATACGCGTTACATATTGAACGGCTTGTTTATAACGTCCATTACTCGCCTGATTGTGCTGTAAAAAGTTATACATCGTCATCCAATCATTTGGGTTTTTGCCCTGAGCACGTAGACGTTTTTGAATACCATCTACAGCACCTGGCCCCATATTGTAAGCCACTAACGCAAACCAGTTACGATCGGGGTTACGAATGTGGGAGTAGCGAGACAGCATTTGATCAAAATACTTTGCGCCGCCTTGAATACTTTGAGCAGGGTCAGTACGGTTGCTTACGCCCATCGCTTTCGCCGTATTATTAGTCAGCATCATAATGCCACGAACACCTGTGGGAGAAACAGAGTCGGGTTTTAAATATGATTCTTGATAACCAATGGCTGCCAAGAAGTGCCAATCTAGATCATATTGCTGTGCCGTTTTCTGAAAGCTTGCCTTATAGATGGGCATGCGTTTGCTCAGATCACGTTGAATGATATTCCAATCTTGCTGCTTAATCACATTACGGTTATAAAAAGAGGCAAGTTGTTGAATTGAACCATTCTGTTTACTTTGACAGATAAAACCACTTGCAGTATCGGTCAAAGGGTCTTCACTACTTTTGAATACCCAATTGATCTTATTACTCAGACCATTTTTACTCAGGCTACTAAAATCTCCACAGGTTGCTGAAAAACTTGTGAGTTTTTTTTCCTCAATGGTTTGGATATCGGCTGTAGTGATGGCAAAGCTTGCTTTACCTTGTGAAACCATTTTTAATGCAGTGGCATTGTCAGGCACTGTTTTCAAATCAAGTTTTACATTTAGACTACGAGCGTAGTTGTTCGCAAGGTCGTGTGCAAAACCATGTTTAAAGCGACCATCTTTAAAGACAATAGATGGATTGGATACAGCAACTACGGTCAGTTTGTTTGAGTTAAGTACGGTATTGTACTGATTTGCTTTTGTTGCATTGATTGTGTGGAATGGAACAAATAAGCAACTTAATACAAGAATTTTCAGAGGGAGTGGTTGAAAAAATGAGTTTAGGCTAAGCCTCGACCCAGAAGTTGAACTACTGTGCATGTTGTCTCCGCTACAGGTAATTACTGCCCAGAAAAATTCACAGCTATGGAGCCAAATGAATTCTTAAAAGTGTTTAAATACAATAAGGGTGGGCAATTCATGGACGTCATTCATAATGACATATGGGAAATATTTGTAGAAAAACTACAAAAATAAATAGTAATGTTACTAAAGATGGCGCGAATAATACTGCTTATTTTTTGACTTGTCAAATTTTGTACAATTTTACGTATTTTGTAATGGTTTAAGTTGTTGATATATAATATTAAAAATATTTACCAACTTTAGTAATTAAAATACGTTATAACATGCGATATTAAGTAAACGTATGTAAGATTGATCACAGACTATATTATGAAATCAAACTTAATTACCCGTGAGGGACATGATTTATTGGTCGCGGAATTAAAGCGGCTTTGGCATGAAGAAAGACCTGAAATTACTAAAAAAGTAAATTGGGCAGCAAGCCTTGGTGATAGATCGGAAAATGCTGATTATCAGTACAATAAACAAATACTTAGAAAAATTGACCGCCGTGTACGTTATTTGGGTAAGCGTTTGGAAGAATTACGTATCATTGATTTTTCACCTGAACAGGATGGTAAGGTTTATTTTGGTGCATGGGTTGATATTGAAAATGATGAGGGTGATGTTAAAACATTGCGTGTTGTCGGTATCGATGAAATTTATGATCACCATCCTCAAAATATTTCCATTGATTCACCTATGGCTCGAGCTTTGTTATCGAAACAGGTCGATGATGAGGTTGAGGTGGTAACGCCGTTGGGTAAAAAGCATTGGTATATCAACTCAATTCGCTACAAACAGGATTAAACTATACAATGGCGTTAAAATTGTTCTAAATTTACCCACTTGATTTGAAAATAGGTGAAAGTATTTGCTTATAATCAAAATTATTTATATTATGACGCCCATGGAAGCGTGGCAGAGCGGTTGAATGCACCGGTCTTGAAAACCGACGAGGGTGTGAGTCCTCCGTGAGTTCGAATCTCACCGCTTCCGCCAAATATCTAAAAAGCCCTTGTATTTGCAAGGGCTTTTTTTCATTTATGTTTATAACAAAAAATAATTCGTATGAAGAGTTTTTAACAATAATTAGTATTTATCATTTCATACATGAGCTGATTTAAAGTGAAAAAATGATACAGATAGTCTAACTCTACATAAAAAGAATGAGTTGTCATTAGGGAAGATGTTATTTCAGAATATGCGTGATTAGCTTATGATGAAAATAATAAGAAAATAAAACACTGAGTTGGTTGTGCAAATATGTATTTAAATCATGAGATATTAGATGATATTGACTAAAGCATTTTCGAGATCTAATAGCGATATTTCGCAATAAGATGATCTTTAAATGCTTGAAGGAATGAAATAATTTAGTTATTTTAAAGTGTATATAATTTAATCAATAACAAATTATTAAAATTAAACATAAAATAGAGTTTTTATAAAAAGTGACTCGAATAAGAGGATAATAAATCCTCCTATTCGAAATGAAAAAATTAATTTTATTGAGAGTTCAATGCATTATTTAAAAGTGGAAGGTTTTGCCCTGTCGCTGCAGCGAGAATAAAGTTTTGGCTCTGTTGAGTAATTGTCCATTTTTGGTTGTTACCACCACCACAACCATAAGTGATTAATTTACCACGACCATCTGGTGTAGGCGTCCAACCACCACTCAAATCAAGGCAACTGTTGTTTTGTCGAAATTGCTGAGTAGAGCCTGAAATAGGTGTTTCCCAAATTTGATTACTCGTATTGTTATTACATTGAGCTAGCGCAGCTCCAGATAAACAATATGCAGGATATTGAACACTATGGACCTTACCTACGGCATCATGAATCCATAACGTTGAGTTACTGCCATCACAACCGTTTTTACCACTGATAAAGACTTCAGGTAATCCTGTTGTTGTCGAAATTTCAGTTTTCATACAAGCGGAATTCATATTTGGCATGACCAACATGGTTGCCCCAGCCATAGGATCACTGTTATTGAGACCAAGCGTACTGACAAAATTTTTCAAAGCAATATTCGCTGCGTTAACATTACCATTTAAATCAGTATGATAGACATTGATCCAGCGATTTAAACGATACAATATTTTTTCTTGTGCTTCATAGCGATCTAATTCAGCAGAGGCAGCAGGTGATAACTCTTGTCTATAGTCACGATAAGCCTTGTAAAGTACTTTATTACGCGTAGATAGGCTTGGAATAGCCTTACCTTGATTGTTTAACAAAGCTAGCTCCAGCTCTGGTAATTCGACTTTACGTAGTGCATCAAAACCATATTTCTGACCAAATATAACCGCTGGTGGTAATGGGTTTGCATACACAGGAATATTAATAGATGATAGCTTAATGGCTTGTTGGTTCACCTGTTTACAATATAAATCAACTTGTTGAGGGTTGTCATTTTGTGCTAAATTCACATGAATTTTATTGGCGTTGCTGCCCATACGTGTAGGTGCTAAAGCAATGTCTTCTGCTGCTTTATTGCTATAATTAATATGTAACCAACAGCTGGCATTATTCAGATTGGTATTGGTTTTTGGTAGACTAAATACATTACCCCAATTACCACGTGCGGCAGGATATAGAAGACCTGTATTAGCAATAGGATCATAACCACCGACTATGGTAAACACAGGCACACCAAACTGAGTCGGTTTTAAAAAATTACCATCTACACTGTTATACCAAACTTGATTCGAGTTAGGTACTTTGGGTTGATAAACTTCCATTTGACGTGTAGTCGCATTCCAAACTTTATACCCTGTTGGAGAAGTTTGATCCCAAACGGGTTTGCTAAAAGCAGGCTGAATTTTATGATAGGTACTATAACCCGTATAATGCGTATAACGTGATAATGAGCTTTGGAAACTTCCCCCAGCCATTGAATCAGGTGCAAATGTATATTGATTATTGAATAATACTGTACCGTTTAGACGGTTTGATAAATCTGTAACATTCCAACGAATATTGCCTCGCATACGATCACGATGTGCCATATATCCCCAACCGCTGTCGTGGTGATGAGAGGCCCAAAAATAGTTCTCACCACTTTGACCAGGATAATGTCCTAAACCATAGTGGTGACCAATTTCATGACTAAATTCATTATCTACAGAATCAATCAGCGTTAGAATTCCATTTCCTCCACTTAAACCATGTGTAACATCTCCATTTTGGTATTTTCCACGTGCATGGTGAATCACGACACTTTGGGTCACTTGCGGTTGCTGCTGACTCACCATACCTGAGCTAGTAACACCCCAGTTAGCGAGATTGATCCCTGTACTAAAGGTGGATTTTGCAGTATCACCACGCATGTCACCACCATATACATCACCGCTAGTATCACTGACGGCATCATAAATCTTGCCAGATCCCACCATGACTCTGTTTAAAATCATATCATCGTATCGACTAACAGTAATTTTTGCAGCAGGAATCGTCTGTAAATAATCTGAACCAGCCTGCTCAGGTTGGTTCAAAAATAAATAATTGCCATTAGGTGGATTGGTCAACATACCTAAACGAATAGATTGGACAAGCAACTCACCCGGTGCAGCAAAATCAATTAAATCAGCTGCTAAACGACCATTTTTACGAGACTTTGCATCTACAATTCTAATATTTAAACCGGGTTTTACCTCATCCCACTTTAAAGCTGCGCTCCAGGCACGTTTAGAATATTGGACGGCTGGTCGATCGGTATTGGTTTGGTCAGAAGCAGGGATTTGAGTAGGATCTTGTAGTGCTATACGGCGTATTAATCGACTATTCAAATAAATTTCAGCATTTAAGCTTTCTATCTCGCCCATTTCTGGGGTGGGCGTGACCAATAACAGCGCATCTTTTTCACTGGTTAAACGAGGCATTTGTTTTGCTGCATTGCCTTGTGGATCAACCGTATGGTTTTGTGCAAATTGAATCATCGCTGCAAAATTACCCGTGAGGTCATTACGAACCACACGAGTATTTCCAGTTGCGTCTTGATCATAAAAGCCGAGTGTTGCGTCGTCAAAAATATCCTTAGTTGGTTCTGGATATGTAGCATAGGTTGTCAATGTGCGTGACTGAATAGATGCCTGTACTGGTGCAGAACTAGGTATTAATTCTAAATGATTATTCTCCGTTGTATTTTGTGAGTTTTCATCATATGCGGCAAATAATAGTGCCGATATACAAAGTGATAATGTACTAATTGAATATTTTCTTGAGATTTTCATACCAATATTGACCAAATTGATGATTTTTTGATAAATAATATGTTCTGTATATTATTTGGATGTTGTTTAAATAATATATTAAATATTATTTAAATGTAGATAATTAGATTTTTATAATATGTGATGTTGTTGTTGTTTTTATTTTTAAAACATAGAAAAAGTCAATTTTTTATATTTTTATTTTAACTGCATCTTGTTAATTTGTTGAAATTATTTATTATTTGTTATTTTATAATGTGTGAGTTTGAATAGTAGTTTGACAATTATTGTTATAAATGATCAATTTTTATTATTTGTTCTTTTATTTTTAATTTTTTGTATATTTATATTAATTAAAACAATGTATCTTTCATTGTTGTTGGTTTTCTTACTTTATTAATAATAATCTATTATTATTTTTTATCGGAAATGATATTGAGGTCACATAATTTAAATTGTGAATACATTTTCTGATTGAAAATAAAACAGAAATAGATACTCAGCGTTAAAATTAAATTTGAAGGTAGGCTATAAATGAATAAGGTTTATAAGACAGTATGGAATAAGCGTCTAAATTGCTCTCAAGTAACTTCTGAACAAAGCAGAGGGCATTCAAAAAACAGTCAGTCCTCATCCCAAGTCAAGCCTGTAGAAGTACAAAAAAATTGGTTTGATTTTGCTCGACTATCCTTATTAAGTTTAGCCTTACTTCCATTATCTGTATGGGCAAGTATTTACGATACTCAGTTACCAACAGGAGGCAATATAACTGTTGGCTCGGCTCAAATTAGTCAAAATAACAATACGCTGAATGTTCATCAAAATAGTCAAAATGTTGGAATTCAATGGAATGATTTCAATATTGGGCAAAATGCTACGGTTAACTTCCATCAGCCAAATTCATCTTCTATTGCTGTAAACCGTGTTTTAGATAGTAATGCTAGCCAAATTATGGGGAAATTGAACGCCAATGGTCAGGTATTTTTACTGAACCCGAATGGTGTCATTTTTTCGAAAACGGCTCAGGTGAATGTCGGAGGGATTGTTGCATCGACATTAAATGTAACAGATGGCGATATTATGAGTGGCAACTTTACTCTAAAAAATCAGGGTGGTGCAGGTAAAGTTGAAAACCATGGTTCCATTATTGCCAATGGTGGTGTGATTGCTTTTATTGCGCCGAATGTGATTAATACGGGGAATGTTGAGTCTAAAAATGGCGTGATTCATTTTACTGCCGCAGATCAGGTAACTTTGCATTTACAAGATGGTCAATTGACTGAATATCAAGTCGATATTGGAACTTTACAAGGTTTGATTGACAACCAAGGCGCTATTCTCGCTAATAATGGCGCTGTATATTTAACTGCGAAAGCCAAAGATAGTTTAAGTAAAGCAGTTGTTAATCATAGCGGGATTATCGAAGCCAACCGTTTAACGAAAAATGCCAAAGGTGAAATTGTCCTTCTCGCGGATATGGAGCAAGGTACAGCCAATATTAATGGTGTGCTGAAAGCTGAAGGAAAAAATGGGCAAGATGGAGGCTTTATTGAAACCTCAGCTGCTACGGTTCATATTGGACAAGATACTCAGGTATCGACCAAGGCCGAGGGTGCCAAGACAGGTACATGGCTTATCGATCCAACTGATTTCACTATTCATGGGGGCACAGGGGCAGCAACGGGTAGCGGAATTGGAGCGATCACATTACAAAATAATTTGAATAACACCTCAATTCAGCTTGAAACACAAAATACAGGAAGTGAAAAAGGTGATATCCATGTCAACGCAGCAGTGACATGGAATAAAGACACTACACTTACGCTAAATGCACATAACGATATCAACATCAATGCCAATATTACAGCTCAACATCAAGATGGAAAAGTTGAACTACTATATGGGCAAAATGGTGAAAAAAATGCCAACTATTATTTAAATAATAATGCTCAAATCAATTTGCAAGCAGGTCAAAATTTTAGTACCCAAAAAGGCACAAATACAGTCAATCGTATCGATTATACAGTCATTACACAGTTAGGGAATGAGGGCTCAACATCAGGTACAGACTTACAGGGGATCAATGGTGATTTATCTGGAAATTATGTTTTAGGTGCAGATATTGATGCGACTGTAACGAAAGATTGGGGGAGTTTTGATGAACAAGGCTTTAACCCAATTGGCAATGAGTGGGATGGCAGTTTTACAGGACGTTTTGATGGCTTAGGACACAAGGTTTCTAGTCTCAATATCGATCGAAGTTATGCTTATGGTGTAGGGTTATTTGGCTCAATCCAAGATGCTATTGTTCGAAATATTGGTGTTCAAAGTGGCAGCATTCGTGGTGATAGTTTTGTTGGTGGTTTGGTTGGACAAAGTCACAATAGCTTGATTGAAAATAGCTTTAGCCGTGCCAATGTGGAAGGCATTGCGACGATTGGCGGTTTGGTCGGAGGCAACTACGATGGCAGTCAAATTCAAGATTCTCATGCGACAGGAAATGTAACAGGTGGAGATTTTTCACTGTATGTAGGTGGTCTAGCAGGCGCAAATGACAACGCTCAGATTGAAAACTCCTATGCCACTGGGACAGTGAAAGGTGATGAAATTGTCGGTGGACTCGTCGGAGATAATAATAACAATGCCGTGATTGATCGCAGTTATGCAACAGGTCAAGTTACAGGGGGGAGCAATGTCGGAGGTTTAGCTGGAAACTCATATTACGGTTCAGAAATTAAAGACAGTTATGCAGTCGGTTCAGTGACAGGCAATAACATTGTGGGTGGATTAGTCGGTGAAAATCTTGCTGCGAGTATTAATACTAGTTATGCCTTAGGTAAAGTTGCAGCGACAGATAAGACTGCAGGTGGTTTGGTCGCGAAAAATACCCAAGGCACTGTAAATAACAGTTATTGGGACAAAGACCGAACAGGTCAAACGACGAGTGCAGGCAGTGCAAATAAAAATGGTCTAGCAAGTCAGGATATGTTCAAAGCAGATCAGTTTATCGGTTTTGATTTTGACACCGTTTGGGGAAATGCCAATGATCAAACCACGCCATATTTACAAAATCACAAAGGTAGCAATCAGGTCATTAAGAAAGATGATGTTACAGGCGCCTTTTATGGTGTGATTCAAACCATTCAACAATTACAAGCGGTGAATAATCAACTCGATGGGCATTATCTTATTGGTAATGACATTGATGCCAGTGCTACGCAAAGTTGGGGTGATTCTGAAGGTAATGGTTTTAAATCTATTGGTGATCAAGACACTGCATTTACAGGTGTAATTGATGGTTTAGGTCATCAGATAAAAGAACTGTATATAGACCGAAAAAATAGCGACCAAGTGGGTTTAATTGGAATCAATCAGGGCACAGTTAATCATCTCAGTATAAAAGATGCCAACATTACGGGACGTGATTTTGTTGGTGGTGTAATTGGTCAAAACGAAGGGCAAGTGAGTGAAATCTATAGTTCTGGTACGATTACGGGGCAGAAGCATGTAGGTGGGCTGCTCGGAAGTAACAATCAGACTGTACATGAAGTGTATAGCACTGCGAATGTAAGTGGACAACAGCAAGTCGGTGGTTTAGTTGGACAAAACACAGGAATACTTCAGGATATTTATAGTACTGGAGATGTCAAAGGTGTCGATCAGGTTGGTGGTTTGGTCGGATTTAATAGCCAAAATGCGAATATTAAAAATGCTTTTACAACAGGAACTGTGACGGGAGCAAGCAAAGTCGGTGGTGTAGTTGGTCAAAATGACGGTACGCTGGTAGCAACCTATTGGAATACCGATCATCAACAAACGACATCGAAAGGTGTAGGCGAAGGTTTAGGTGATGCAATAGGTCTGACTACTGAACAAATGAAACATGCTAAAAACTTTTCATTCCTCAATGAAGATAGTCAACTAGGCGGTAAAGATACGGTTTGGCGAATCTATGAGGGAAATACAAGCCCCTTGTTACGTCGGTACTTAACAACAGTTGATTTATCGCTCAAAGATAAAAATACAGTCTATAACGGTAAGGAACAGCATTTCGCAGATGTTTGGGGATTAGATGAGTCTAAATATAAAGCTCAAGGTCAAGTTAGTGGAACAAATGCAGGCCAATATAAAGCGACTTATTATTCAGATGATCAACAAGGCTACGACTTTATTGGAAATGAAGGCACTTTAACCATCGATAAAGCAAAAGTCACTGTGACTGGTTCAAGTGAAACGGACAAAATATATAATGGTCAAAATCAGTCTATGAGCCGTCCAGACTATACCGTGAGTGGTATGGTCAATGGTGAAAGTGAAATATTATTGGGTTCAATTTCCGCTTCAGGTGTAACAGGTAAAGACGCAGGAACTTATGACAATAAAGTGACAGGTAAAAATCAGTCAACTCAGAATTACGACATTGTCTATGTTGATGGTAAATTTATTATTAATAAGAAAAAAATTACTGTCACTGCCCTAGATGAAACTCGTGAATATAATGGATTTAATCAACAGATAAATAGTTTTAAGGCTGAAGGTTTGGTCGATGGTGAGAATGAAAGTGTTTTAGCCAACAGTGTGAATGCACTTGCTACACGTAAAGATGCAGGCACCTACGATCATTTGGCTGCATATAAAAATGGAAGTGGTGATAAAAATTATGATATTACCTTCCAAAAAGGAACTTATACCATCACCAAAGCCAATGCCACTGTCAAAGGAAATAATCTCGATACGACTTATAATGGAATAGTGCAAAACCAAGGTGGATATGTCGTTTCAGGTTTGAAAGGTAATGATAAACAAGGTGTTTTAGGTAATATTGGTAATACGGCTGCAAGTGGTAAAAATGCAGGCCAATATCAGAATACAGTATCAGGTGCAGAGTCTAGTGCTAACTATAATATTGTGTATGAAAATGGCGTATTGGATATTGCCAAAAAACAAATCACAGGTTCAATTAGTGCACAAGATAAAGTCTACGATGGCACGACCAATGCGATTGTGAATGGTAGTCTGAATGGTGTGATCACTGGTGACAATGTCAATATCACAGCACAAGGTCAATTTAGCGATAAAAATGCAGGCTCAAATAAGAATGTGAATGTATCAGGTGCTTTAAATGGTACAGATGCAGGCAACTACGCACTTTCAACGAATCTACAAACCCAAGCCAATATCAGTAAAAAACAAATCACAGGCTCAATTACAGCTCAAGATAAAGTCTACGATGGCACGACCAATGCCATTGTGAGTGGTAGTCTGAACGGTGTAATTAGTGGTGATAAGGTTAATATCACGGCACAAGGTCAATTTAGCGATAAAAATGCAGGCTCGAATAAGAATGTGAATGTATCAGGTGCTTTAAATGGTACAGATGCAGACAACTATGCGCTTTCAACGAATCTACAAACTCAAGCCAATATCAGTAAAAAACAAATTTCAGGTGTGTTGACGGCACAAGACAAAGTCTACGATGGCACGACCAATGCGATTGTGAGTGGTAGTTTAAATCAGGAAGATATTGTTACTGGTGATCAAGTTTCAGTTGGTGGAACGGGACATTTTGTTGATAAAAATGCGGGGCAAAATAAAGCGGTTAATGCATCGAGTAGTTTAATCGGTACAGATGCAGGAAACTATGAATTGACCACCAATGGTCAAGTCACAGCCAATATTGCCAAAAAGCAAATCACAGGTTCAATTAGTGCACAAGACAAAGTCTACGATGGCACGACCAATGCGATTGTGAATGGTAGTCTGAATGGTGTGATCAGTGGTGATAACGTTGATATCACAGCACAAGGTCAATTTAGCGATAAAAATGCAGGCTCGAATAAGAATGTGAATGTATCAGGTGCTTTAAATGGTACAGATGCAGGCAACTACGCGCTTTCAACGAATCTGCAAACCCAAGCCAATATCAGTAAAAAACAAATCACAGGCTCAATTACAGCTCAAGACAAAGT
>NZ_JBLYZK010000005.1:0-180988 GCF_048551395.1 Acinetobacter sp. TY1 | reverse complement strand
TCAAGTCCTTGTTTCTCAAGAAGTTTTAATCTTCATCACCGCCGATGGATGTGCATTCTACAGTATTTTTTATACCATGCAACCCTTTTTTTGAATTTATTTATAAATATTATTTATTCGTTCATTAATCAATCCATTTCAATTGTTTTTTGTATTTTTCTTCATGATTTTTCCCTATTTATATATTTTGGAGATTTCATTAAATTAGTTCATAATCGCTTTATTAATGACGACTCTTAATTAAATGAAGAAAATGATTGTCAAACTTCAACGGCTTCTATCTATAGGAATTTTGCTTTTTATAGCCTCATTCCCATCAATCACGTCTGCACAAAATATTTCAGAAACAACTCTATCTATACTCAGCTATGTCCGCTGGAAAACCGATTCACCTATAATTTGCATTATAGATAATGACGAAATTAACAAAGAATTAACAACACTAGCTCAACAGAATAATTATAAATTTCACATCAACACAATTTCATCAGCTCAACTCAAACGCGTGCATTGCGATGCGGTATTTTTTAGCAATACAACTGCAGCAACCGAACAACAGCTCATCAATAGCGCCATAAATAAAAATTTACTTTCTTTTAGTTCAAGTAATCCCGAGTGTGAAATTGGCAGCGCATTTTGCCTATACACATCAAAAGGGGGAAGAACATTGTTTAAGTTAAATTTAGACAGTTTATCTCGCAGTAAAATACATGTGGATCCACGTGTTTTACTTTTAGCTCGAAATGCGGAGTAAATTATCGTGATCAGTAAATTTTACCGCTCAACTTCTTTACAAACATTATTCCGTAAATCGCAGTTTACTATTTTTGCAATTACGTTTTTAATTTCTACATTTACGCTCGCAAGTATCTCTGTCTTTACTGTCGAATCTTATGCCAAACAAAATTTAATTTTAGTCAGTAAAACTGCTGTAGATCGAATTCAACCTAGCCTAGTTTTTAAAGATCAGGCGTCGATGAATCAGATTATTAACGACTATACCCTTCAGCATTCAATTCGCTTAATCCAAGTTTTTGATGAAAATGGCAATCAAATCGCTGAAAGCAAAAAAAATATTGAGCATTATTCATATTTACAAAGCTTGTTTGATCAATTCTTTTTACGCGATGCGATTACTATGAATGTTCAACATCATGACAAAAGTGTCGGTAAAGTCGTCTTATACGGTAGCTCCAATGTCATTATGATGTTTATTTTTAAGGTGTTTTTTGGTTTATGTATTGGTATGTTATTTATGATTCTTGCCCTATGGTGGTCGGTAAATTCAACATATCGTCATATTATGGAATCTATTACCCCTATTATTAATATTGCTCGTCTTTTAAGTAGCCAAAAGGCCTATAATTTACGCTTTCCAAGTAATGATATTAAAGAGTTCAATCATGTAAATACCGTGTTTAATCAACTCTTAGATGAAATTCAAACATGGCACACGCATCTTCAAAATGAAAATAGCGAATTATCTTATCAAGTGCTGCACGACCATCTAACCGAATTACCTAATCGTAACTTTTTTTACCAAATACTTTGCAATATTTATAATGATGATCAAAAACGCCATTCATCCGCTTTAGTCTTTATTGATAATAATAATTTTAAAGCGATCAATGACCAATATGGACATCTGGTTGGCGACGAGGTATTAAAAGAAATGGCGCAACGTCTACGCAGCAACATCCGTCAAGAAGATTTTGTAGCTCGATTGGGTGGTGATGAATTTGCGATCATCCTACATTCAATGTATAAAACAGAACACCTTATCTCAGTAGCAGAGAATTTACTCAAATGCTGCGAAGAACCATTACATTATAAAGGGCAGGATATTCATTTTAGTTTCAGCTTAGGTATATCCTTTTCAAATCAAGCAAATACACCTGAAGATTTGATTTCACAAGCCGATCAAGCCATGTATAAAGCAAAATCAGTCAAACACAATTGGTTCATTTATCATTCTTAACTTTAGGATTTCCATACGTTATGCTCAGTAAAATATTTAAACTCTCATGTCTTGCCATACTCTCCATTTCACTTACAGCATGTTTAAGTTTTGGACCTTTAAGCCATAAACAAATTAAAGTATTAAAAAAAGAAGGTTTTACGCAAACCAATGAAGGTTGGAGCTTAGGCTTGCCTGAACGCCTACTCTTTGATTTTAATGATTCAACCATTAAAGCCAATCACGTTACCGAAATTGAACGACTCGCAATGCAATTGCACAAATATAAACTCGATAAAGTAAAAATTGCAGGTCATACCGATAATGTAGGTAATCCTGAATACAACTTAAAACTCTCAGAACAACGTGCACAAAGCGTGGCTGATATTTTTCAGAAAAGTGGTTTTAGTCAACAAAATATGACTATTTTAGGACGTGGCTCAAGCCAACCTGTAGAAGACAACAATACAGAAGAGCATCGTGCAGCCAACAGACGTGTTGCAGTAATTATTATTCCGTAAAATGTACACAAATGATTAAAATTAAAAGACTCCTAATCAGGGTCTTTTTTATGCAAGATCTTTGGAAAATAAATTTTATAAAAAAAGAAAGTAACCAGTGTGCTAGCAAGATGAATGATTAAAGGCCACATTCAAAATAAAACACAAATTTCAGGCATAAAAAAACCGCACTTAAGCGGATGATTTACATTTAAGCTTTTACTTAAAATGGTCGGAGCAGTAGGATTCGAACCTACGACCCCCTGGTCCCAAACCAGGTGCGCTACCAAGCTGCGCCATGCTCCGATTCATCTCAGCTTTCGTACCGTTCGAAGTATCGTTCGGTACGGTGTGCATTCTAGGCGTGGCGCTCGAATACGTCAACACCTATATTCAAAAAAAGTTAAAAAAACACTCCATATGTATATTTATCAAGCATTTCAGCGTTTTTTTATACAATTTTAACGTTTTAAGGCTGCGCTAAAGTCCAACATACGATCCAAGGGTAGCTTTGCACGCTCTGCCAATGCAGGATCAACGAATATTTCTTGATCAGCCTTGCGTAAAACATCCAAAATCCCATCTAATTCATTCATTGCCATCCATGGACAATGTGCACAAGAACGACATGTTGCCCCTTCTCCCGCTGTCGGTGCTTCAATAAGTGTTTTATGTGGTACAGCTTGTTGCATTTTGTAGAAAATACCTCGGTCTGTTGCCACAATCATCGTTTGATGCGGTAGAGTCTGTGCTGCTTTAATCAACTGTGAGGTACTCCCCACAGCATCAGCGACATCTACAACTGATTCGGGTGACTCTGGATGCACCAAAACAGCTGCATCAGGGTACAAGGCTTTCATGTTGTCAATGCCACGTACACGGAACTCTTCATGAACAATACATGAACCATCCCAAAGCAACATTTCTGCGCCTGTTTTCTTTTGAATATAGCGTCCTAAATGCTGATCTGGTGCCCAAATAATTTTTTCACCCAAGCTGTCTAAATGCTCAATAATTTCGACCGCACAACTTGAAGTTACCACCCAATCTGCGCGTGCTTTAACAGCCGCTGAGGTATTGGCATAGACCACTACCGTATAATCAGGATGAGCATCGCAGAATGCCGTAAACTCATCGATAGGACAGCCCAAGTCCAATGAGCATGTTGCCTCTAAAGTTGGCATTAATACTTTCTTTTCAGGCGATAAAATTTTTGAAGTTTCCCCCATAAACTTTACACCTGCCACTACAAGCGTCTGTGCAGCATGATCACGTCCAAAACGTGCCATTTCGAGTGAGTCTGATACACACCCTCCTGTTGCCTCTGCAAGCTCCTGTACATCAGGGTCACAATAGTAGTGTGCAACCAGTACCGCATTTTGTTTTTCAAGCTCTGCTTTAATCTCAGCAAACTTTTGCTGTTTTAGCTCAGGACTTAAACTGTTGTCCTTTGGCTCCCCTAAACGATCCAAATGTGCTGTGACAATTGATTTTGCTTCATTGGCAATTAAATTGGTCGCATCATTCATACGAGGTCTTCTCTTTCCGTTATCACAAGCGTCATGCCTGCGTTGTACAATTGGTGAAGTTATTGTAGATAATTCCACCACCAAAATTCATTCCATTATAAAAAAGCCTCATGAGTGAGGCTTTTTACATTTTGCATTAAGAGCGGTAATCTGCATTGATTTTGACATAATCATAGGATAGATCACAGGTATATACCGTATCTTTTGCCTGTCCTCGCCCAAGATCAACACGAATGCTGATTTCAGACTGTGACATGACGCGTGCACCTGCTTCTTCGGTATAGTCTGTTGCTGCGCCACCATCACGGCAAATTTGCACATCATCAAGCCAAACTTGAATTTTTTCAACATCAAGATCTTTCACACCAGCATAACCAATGGCTGCAAGAATACGCCCCCAATTTGGATCAGAGGCAAAAAATGCTGTTTTAACCAATGGTGAATGCGCAATGCTATAGGCAATATCGCAACATTCTTGCGTATCTGCACCACCTTCAACAGCAACGGTCATAAATTTGGTTGCACCTTCACCATCACGTACAATCAATTGTGCCAAACGCTTCATAACTCGAGTAAGTACATCAAGCAATGTGACATAACGTGGATCTGCTACGGAGGTAATCTCAATGCCACCTGCCTGACCTGTTGCCGCAAAAATACATGAGTCGTTTGTTGATGTATCACCATCAATTGTAATACGGTTAAATGATACATTTACGGCTGTGTTAAGCAATTGCTGAACCAATTCACGGCTGACTGGTGCATCGGTTGCGACAAAGCCCAACATGGTCGCCATATTTGGACGAATCATGCCTGCACCTTTGGATATTCCTGTCATGGCATACGTTACACCATCAAGTTCAAAGTGCTCTGACGCACCTTTAGGCGTAGTATCTGTAGTCATAATGCCTGTTGCAGCATCGACCCAAGCATTGTCTTTTACGCTATCTAAAGCAGGTTGCAACCCAGCCAAAAGACGCTCCATTGGTAATTGCTCGCCAATTACACCTGTAGAAAATGGTAAAATTTCAAAAGGCTCAACCTGTGCAATTTCTGCTAACTTAAAACATGTTGCTTTGGCATTTTCCATACCAAGCTGACCTGTTCCTGCATTGGCATTGCCTGTATTGATTATGAGATAGCGTGGGTTGCCCATTTCTAAATGTTTTTTAGACACATGCACAGGTGCTGCACAAAATGCATTCTGAGTAAAAACACCTGCAACATTAGTGCCTTGTGAAAATTCAAAAATAACGAGGTCACGTCGGTTTGGATAGCGTACATACGCCTCAGCAGAACCAATTTTTACACCTTGCACCACATGCATTTGTGGCATCGACACGTCACCAACAGCCATTTGAGAATGTCCAGAATCAGAATAAAAATACAGCTTATTAGAAAAGTATTAAAAAATCGAGCAATAAGCCCTGATCATTCATATTTACTATGACTTTCATCTTTTTATCTACAAAAACAAAAAGTGTAATGCTAAAAAAACCAGCCGTCAGGCTGGTTTCTATATTTTCGATGATTCAAAAATCACAACAGATTTATTGTTGAGGCTGTGCCTGAGCAACAACAGGGCTACCATCAAGCAAAGCCAATTTGACTTTTTCTTGACTCGACACAGACAAAGCAGGATTCGATGCCACCACACGATTTACGGTTGCTGGTGTTACAGGTGCAATCGCAGCGGTTTTTAAGATGATCGGACGACCATTGGTGTTTCCTAAAGTATAACGGATACCTGTGCGTGGACTAATGACTGTCGTCGAGTCATTTTTCACTTCAGCTTGCGCTGTCATCACACCTGCCGCAGCTTGAACTTTTTCTACTGTCGTCGTTTGTGGAACAGTATCTGCAAAAGCAAAAGCAGGCAAAGTCAACATTGCTGCAAAAGTCGTTTTTAATAATATTTTCATTGTGTTCCCAAATATTTTTCAATCAGAAGTAAATAACATTAACCAATCAAATCTGCAATGCTTATTCACATGTTGTAAAAATTAAAATTCATAGCTTAGCGTTCAGATAAAAAAACAGAGCCTAAGCTCTGTTTTAATGTCTCTGCGCAAATCTAGCCTAAAGTTAAATTTTACCGTGGCACTGTTTATATTTTAAACCTGACCCACATGGACATGGCGCATTTCGACTTTCAGGTACTTCAAATGTCTGTGCTGAAAAATCTGTCGCGTTAATTGTTGGATTACCATCAATAACAGCATTTACTTCATCACCAAAGTCCATTTCTGCACCAAAGTTCAAGCGCATTGCTTCCGCTTGCGCTTGTTGTTGTGCCAACTGTTGAGCTTCCATTTCTGCAAGCTCTTCAGGTGTAGGAACGTGAATACGTGAAATATCCATCACCACATCAGACTTAATCACACCAAGCATATTTACAAAAAGATTAAATGCTTCTTTTTTGTATTCTTGCTCAGGATTTTTCTGAGCATAGCCACGCAAATGAATCCCTTGACGCAAATAGTCCATTGCAGCCAAATGGTCTTTCCAATGACGATCAAGCGCACCTAACATAAAGTGACGTTCAAGTGTCGCAGCAGACTCAGCACCCATTTGCTCACGGCGCGAACGGTAACGGGCAATAATTTCATCCGTAATACGACGAACTAATGCTTCCTCATCAAGACGACGATCTTCTTCAAGCCATTGAGCAACAGGTAAATCTATACTTAAATCTTCGCGTAGTGCTGCTTCAAGCCCTTGAATATCCCACTGATCGTGAATTGACTCAGGTGGAATAAAGTTCTCAATTAAACCTTTTGCGACTTCTTGATGCATCTCTTCAATATAATCTTGAAGTGAGCTTTCTTCTAAAATTTCATCTCGTTGTGAGTAAATAATTTTACGTTGTTCGTTATTTACATCATCGTATTTCAATAGGTTTTTACGGATATCGAAGTTACGTGCTTCTACTTTACGTTGTGCATTTTCAATTGAACGTGACACCATTTTGTGTTCAATAGCTTCATCTTCTTGCAAGCCCATTGCACGCATCATACCAACAACACGGTCACCTGCGAAAATACGCATTAAGTCATCTTCAAGTGACAAGAAGAAACGTGAAACACCAGGGTCACCTTGACGACCCGAACGACCACGTAATTGGTTATCAATACGGCGTGATTCATGGCGTTCTGAACCAATGATATGTAAACCACCAGAACTGAGTACCATTTCATTGTTCTTTTCCCATTCTGCACGTAGACGAGCTTCATCTTCAGCAGTTGGGTTTTCAATTTTTGCGAGTAATGCTTTCCAGTTACCACCGAGCAGAATGTCTGTACCACGACCTGCCATGTTGGTTGCAATAGTCACTGCTTTTGGCGCACCAGCTTGAGCAATAATATCGGCTTCACGCTCATGCTGTTTAGCGTTGAGAACTTCGTGTGCAATACCCGCTTCAAGTAATTTATCTGATAAAATTTCAGAGGCTTCAATGGTCGCGGTACCAATCAAAATTGGTGCAACACCTTCTTCGTGAATTTTTTGGATTTCTTTGATTATCGCGCTGTATTTACCATTACGATTCAAATAAATTAAGTCATTTTGATCAACACGCACCATTGGACGATGTGTCGGAATCAATACGACATCTAGACCATAAATTTCCTTCATTTCAGCAGCTTCTGTATCTGCTGTACCTGTCATACCTGACAGTTTTTTATAAAGACGGAAATAGTTCTGAAATGTCGTAGTTGCCATGGTTTGGTTTTCAGGCTGAATTTCAAGCCCTTCTTTAGCCTCAACCGCTTGGTGTAAACCTTCTGACCAACGACGACCTGGCATGGTACGACCAGTATTTTCATCGACAATAACGACTTCACCATCATCAACAATATAATGTACGTTACGTTGATACAAATAATGTCCACGAATTGCCGCAGTCACGTGATGTACTAAGTTTAAATTGCCCGATGAATATAGACTTTCGCCTTCTGCCAACAAGCCCATTTGAATGAGTTCTTGTTCAACAGCTTCAAAGCCTGCCTCAGTTATTTCTACTGAACGTTGTTTTTCATCAATCCAAAAATGTCCACCATCGGCAACTTTTTCTTCTTTCTGTGGATGTAATTTTGGTGGAATGCTGTTGAATGCTTCATATAACTGTGATGAATCTTCACTTTGACCTGAAATAATCAGCGGAGTACGTGCTTCATCAATCAAGATCGAATCGACCTCATCGATAATCGCATAAATTAAACCACGCTGTTTTTTCTCAGCCATCGAGAAAACCATGTTGTCACGTAGGTAGTCAAAACCAAATTCGTTATTGGTACCGTACGTAATGTCTGAACGATACGCTTCTGATTTTTCAAAAGGTGCCTGCATGGAATAAATTACACCAACAGTCAAACCTAAAAACTCATAAAGAGGACGGTTTAACTCAGCATCACGCTGTGCCAAGTAATCATTCACGGTAATTACGTGAACGCCTTGACCGCTGATTGCATTGAGATATACAGCCAAAGTACCCATGAGGGTTTTACCTTCACCTGTACGCATTTCGGCAATTTTACCTTCATGCAAGGTAATACCACCAATCAACTGTACGTCATAATGGCGCATACCCATGACACGCTTACCTGCCTCACGACAGACTGCAAATGCTTCAGGTAATAATTTATCGAGGCTATCGCCCTTATTGTATCTTTGTTTGAATTCTTCAGTTTTCGCAGATAAGTCTGCATCACTTAAGGCTGATACCGTCGGCTCGAGCGCATTAATTTTCTCGACAATTTTACGCATCCGTTTAAGTTCGCGCTCGTTTTTAGTACCGAAGATTCCTCCGATCAGACTTGCCAACATATAAACTCTCTAAAACTTGCTGAATAAATAATTTTTTCTCAGACGATATTATGGTGCTTGAAATTTGAAGTACAAGGGTTTTGCACAAAACCGAGTAAAAAAAATCTTTATATCAACATTCACATCATAAATCTAAGGCAAATTAATGTAGCAAATTTAATCTACACATAACATAGCTGAAGTTAATGAAAAGCTTAAAAAATTTATGACTGATCATTTCAATATATCAATAAAACGTATAACCAAAGAAAAAAACACTATTTTTAAATATAAAAAAACTACGCCATATTCAATACATGAACCATCAATATCAATTTTAAATTTTAAGGCAGCTCACATGACACTACGACTTGGCGATACAGCACCAGACTTTGAACAACAATCGAGTCAAGGTAATATTCATTTTTATGAATATTTGGGTGATAGTTGGGGTATTCTTTTTTCACACCCTGCTGACTATACGCCTGTATGTACAACAGAACTTGGTTATACCGCAAAACTGCATGATGAATTTCAAAAACGTGGCGTTAAGGCAATTGCTTTGTCAGTTGATGATGTTGAATCACATAAAGGATGGATTGAAGACATCAATAGAACTCAAAATACAACGGTAAATTTTCCTATTCTTGCTGACAAAGATCGTAAAGTCTCGACTTTGTATGACTTTATTCATCCCAATGCGAGTGAAACTTTAACAGTCCGTTCTTTAGTAATTATTGATCCAAACAAAAAAGTTCGTCTCATCATTACTTATCCTGCATCAACAGGACGTAATTTTCATGAAATTTTACGCGTCATTGACTCGCTACAACTTACTGACCATTACAAAGTTGCCACACCTGCCAATTGGCAAGAAGGTGAGGCTGTCGTCATTGTGCCTTCTTTAAAAGATGAAGATGAAATCAAGCAACGTTTTCCCCAAGGTTATACAGCAGTTACACCTTACTTAAGACTGACTCCGCAACCTAATAAAACAAGCTAAATCGAAAAATTAATAAAAAATAATCTCAAGTAAAAACAATAAAAGTAAAAGATTACCTTCTCCAATGCCCATCTTCGGATGGGTTCTTTTTGAGAACTTAGCCATCAATCGTGAATGTCATCGGGTGTTACTCAAAACCTTCACAAAAACAATCACAAAAAGCTTAGGTGACTTGTTTATTTCAGGTTATAAAACCATCAAGACATTTTAAGAATAAATCATTTATGATCTACAACGTACACCATTTGCACTGCGGTACTATGTGCCCAACCTGTGCCCCTCTCTTTGGGCAAAAGGGTTTAAAAGCTAAAATCATTTGTCATTGCTTACTCATTGAAACCGATCAAGGCTTAGTATTAGTTGATACAGGCTATGGTATTCAAGACTACTTAAACCCGAAACAACGCTTAGGCAATGCTGTTACACGAATGGGCGCCATTCAATTTGATTTCAATCTCACTGCAATTGCACAAATTCAACAACTCGGTTTTCAACCGACTGATGTCAGACATATTTTTGTCAGTCATTTAGACTTTGATCATGCAGGCGGTATTTCTGATTTCCCCCATGCAACCGTGCATATTCTGTCGACTGAATATAATGCAGCACATTCATTTCATTGGAAAAATAAACTGCGTTATCGGCAAGAACAATTTAAACAACATCGGCATTGGAATTTTATTGAGCCGATTGCCACAAATGCTTGGTTCAATTTCAGCAATGTACAAGAATTAAGTCTCTTTAAAGATGAAATTTTACTTATTCCTCTTTTAGGACATACAGCAGGACATTGTGGTATTGCCATTAAACAGCAGAACAATTGGTTATTATTCTGTGGTGATGCCTATTACACACACTTGGAACTTGATCCAAAACATAGACTACCTGCTTTAGAAATTACGGAGCGATTATTCGCTTATGATAATTTACAACGCATACAAACGCTAAAATCTATTCAATCACTTGCAAGTACGCATCCTGAAATTGAAATTATCTGCGCTCATGATCCCGTTGAGCTTTATCGCTATATACAATCTTAATTTTTAAATGAAGTCATTTTTCATATTTTTTCATCATGTAATAAATAAAGGCAATAAGGCTTTATATGTCAAATCTAACTCACCCTAATCTTCAGACAGCAAGTATCTTTAAATTTCCTATACTCAGTGCAACTGTACTCAGTATCTCACTGTTCAGTGGTTGTATGACCACAGATGCATTACCTGCAGACAAACGCCCAACCCAATGGGGAAATTTACTCAATACAAAAAGTAATTTTTATAAAATCAGTGAGATGGTTTATCGTAGTGAACAACCAAATGCAGAACTCATTCCATTACTCAAAGAAAATAAAATTGATATCGTGATTAATTTACGTAATCGAAATAAAGATAAAACGGTATTGGCAAACCAACCTTTTCAACAAGTACATATTCCTATCAATACATGGGCAATTGACCGTAATGACTTACTCGCTGTCATGCAGACCATACAAAAAGCTGAACAAAATAATCAGAAAGTTTTAGTGCATTGCTATCATGGCTCAGATCGTACAGGTGGAAGTATTGCGATGTATCGAATTATTTTTCAAAATTGGTCAACAGACGATGCTTTAAATGAAATGAAACATGGTGGTTATGGTTTTCATCCCATTTGGCGTAATATTGAAGCATTATTTACCCCTGAAAATATAAAATGGATCCGTGAGCAACTCGCGAATCCATCTTAAATTGAACAAGTTATATAAATATATTAACGTTTATCTAAAGGCGTCCATTCATTAATCCATGCAGATTTCATCCCTAAGCTTTCATCTGCATTGATCTTCTTACGTGTTACATCTGCTGCATCACGGTCTTTAGACGGTCCTACCATAATACGAATACCTTTGGACGTTTTACTTTGCGTAACTTTATAACCTTTTGCACGTAACTTTGAAGCTACGGCATCTGCATTGTCTTCATTGGCAGCAAGAGCAACTTGAACCATCCACTGCTTATGACCACGGTCACCATCTTCCAATAGCTTACGGGCTTTCTCAGCTTCCGCTTTCTTTTTTGCTGCTTCTTGCTCTTTACGCTTTATTTCGTCAGCCGCTTTTTTATCTGTTTCCGCTTTTTTACGATCAGCTTCTACTTTTTTCATTGCTTCAGCCTTTTTATCGGCATCTGCTTTTTTCTTAGCATCTTCCTGAGCCTTACGTTTCTTTTCCTCTGCAGCTTTATTTTCTGCTTCAGTCGCTTGACGCTTCTGCTCATTCAACTTTTTTTCAGTATCGGCCTTTTTCTGTGCCTCTAATTTTTTTTGATCATCTATTTTTTGTTGTGCTTTGGTTTTATCATCTTGAGTCATTTCAGGTGGTAAATCTGTACCCTCTCGAACAGCCGTAGCATTACGACGTGCATTCATTGCTGCATATTCTTCCGCTGCTTTACGCGCCGCATCTGCTTCTGCTTGCTGTTGCATACGTAAAAATTCTGCTGCTTTAGCTTCTTGCTCTGCAACTGCACGCTCACGTGAACGTTTCTGCTCTTCAAGCAAACGCTTTTCAGTTGCGACATCTACAGTTAAAGGTTGCAACTGAACAGCTTCACCCACAGGTGCAACTTGATTTGTTTTCTGAGTCTGTCCTGTTGGTACTGTCTGTGTTTGTTTCTGGTGAATCTCTTCTTGACCTTTTAAAAGCAATGCTGCCAATAAAACGCCACCACCCAATAAAACAACACCACCCATCCAGCGTTGTTTGTTATTCATTGACATTCTTCCAGATACTCCCAGACCGCTTCCAAAGTATGAAACGAACCGCACACCAGTATCAGCTGATTATTTTTTGTCTCTTCAATGGCTGACTGAAATGCTGCTTGTACATTATTAAATTGTTGAACTGCTTCACCGACCAACGCTGTTTCTAATTGTTGCAATGGCGCGGCTCGAGGCACAGTCATTGGCGCAATTTTCCACATTTTGACGGTGTTTTTCAATGACTCTACAACAGATTGAATATCTTTATCTGCCAACATTGAAAAAACTGCAATCACTTCTGTGTACTGTTTATTGTATTCTAAGAATTTTCGCAATTGCTTTAACAAAAAATCTACACCATGCGGATTATGTCCGGCATCAAAAATCACTGTTTTATTTTGAATTTGACGAACTTCAAACCGCCCTTGTAGCTTCGCATTTACAATGCCTTGTGCAATCGCTTGTTGAGAAATATTTAATCCACTGACCAAAATTGCTGCGACTGCGGTCGAAATGTTTTCAAGTGCGAGTGTGCCTAGAGGCAATTTGAGTGTTGTACCTGAGCTTGCAAAATTCCAAGTTTGACCGTCTTCCGAATCTTTATAAAAATAATCACGGTGAATGGCATACAGTGTTGCTTGGCTCTCATCCGCTTTGTTTTGAATAGCTTGCGGAATATCTTGCTGACCACCAAAAATCACTGGAATATTTGAACGAATAATTCCTGCTTTTTCAAATGCAATTTTTTCAATGGTGTCACCGAGCCAATCGGTATGATCAAGCCCAATATTGGTAATCACAGCAACATCTGGATCAATTACATTGACCACATCTAAGCGACCGCCTAGACCGACTTCAAGCACCCAAACATCACATTGCTGCTGTTTAAAAATAACAAAAGCAGCCAAAGTGGTTGCTTCAAAAAAAGACAAGGTTAAATTACAGAAACGGCGTGCTTGATCAACTTGAACGAAGGCATCAATCAGCGTTTGATCGCTAACTTCTTTACCTTGTAATTTGACACGCTCATTGAACCGATAAATATGTGGTGATTGATACAGCCCAACATTCAGACCTTGTGCATTTAAAATAGCCGCCAAGGTAGTCGTGGTTGAGCCTTTACCATTGGTGCCCGCAACCGTAATGACTTTAGCATTCGGGCGCATAACACCGAGTTGTTCAGCCACGGGAATGACGCGCTCTAAACCTAAATCGATTCCCGTAACGTGAACATGACCCCAATAATTGAGCCATGTTTGTAAATCATCAATATTTGATGGTGTATTGCTTAATGGTGCAGTGTCATTCAAGGCAAATTCATCAGTTTCGCTACAATACGAGATACAGTATCACGTAATGCGTGACGATGGACAATTTGATCGATTACACCATGATCAAGCAAGAATTCTGCACGTTGGAATGGTTCTTCCAATTTTTCACGTACTGTTTGCTCAATCACGCGCTTACCAGCAAAACCAATCATAGCTTTAGGTTCTGCAAAATGTACATCACCCAACATTGCCAATGATGCCGTTACGCCACCATAAACAGGATTGGTGAGTACTACGATATACGGTAAACGTGCATCTTTCATTTTTTGAATCACGGCCGATGTACGCGCCATTTGCATCAAAGACAACATGCCTTCTTGCATACGTGCACCACCTGAAGCTGCAAAACAGATGAGTGGTTGTTTTGTTGCAATGGCTTTTTCTGCTGCTTGTACAAAACGATCACCAACAACTGTACCCATTGAACCCGCCATAAAGTCGAATTCAAATGCACAAGCAACCATCGGAATATTTTTTAACTGACCTTGCATCACAATCAATGCTTCAGTTTCACCAGTTTTATCCTGCGCTTCTTTTATACGTGATGGATACGGTTTACTGTCCACAAATTGCAATGGATCTTTTACAACAAACTCTTGACCTAGTTCAGCCGTCACATTGTCAAAGAACCAATTTAAGCGGTCACGTGCTTTCATTTTCAAATGTTCATCACATGATGGACAAACATAGGCATTAAATGACATTGCTGTGCGTGTAACGAGTGCATGGCACTCAGGGCATTCAATCGTTGGTTCAGTAAACGTAGCTTTAACGGTTTGCTGTTGATTTGGCGCTAAAATGCCAGGAATCGAACGATCTGTCCATGGCGTTGATGGACTGAGAGTTTTCCCTGTTTTCACTTCTTGATTCATACTAACTCATCGAGCGCTGCTCGAAGCTCCTTGACTTTGTTCACCGCTAGCTCAACGGCTTGCTCGGGTGCCAGGTTGGCAAATGGCTTAACAAACGCACTTCCGACAATCACGGCATCAGCAACCGCACCCACTGCTTTTGCAGAGGCTGCATCGTTAATACCAAAACCCACACCAACAGGAATATCAGTAAAAGTTTTGATTTTCTCAATACGTGCTGCCACTTCAGCGGTATCCAATGTTGCTGCACCTGTAACGCCTTTTAACGAAACATAGTAAATAAAACCTGATGCCTGTTTAACCACATGTGCAATACGCTCATCTGTCGATGTTGGTGCAAGCAAGAAGATTTGATTCATATCATATTTTTGCAATACAGCATCTAAATCTTTTGCTTCTTCAGGAGGTAAATCCACAAGAAGAACACCATCGACACCACAGTCATGGGCATATGCCACGAACTTTTCATAACCAATTACTTCAATAGGGTTTAAATAGCCCATTAAAACAACTGGTGTTGTGGTGTCTTTTTCACGAAAGGCTTTGACCATATTCAAAGCATCGAAGGTATTGGTGCCAGCAGCCAATGCACGCTCTGCGGCAAGTGCAATCACGGGGCCATCAGCCATTGGATCTGAAAATGGCAATCCCAATTCGAGTACATCCACACCCGCTTCCACCATCTGATGTAACAATGGAACGGTTACATGAGGTTGTGGGTCACCCGCCATCACATAAGAAACCAAAGCTTTACGCTGTTGAGATTTAAGCTGTGCAAATCGGGTGGCTAAACGTGACATGGCAGTGTACTTTCCTTGAATTGTTAAAACTTGAGGAGTTAATGTAAAAATACAAGTCGTTGCATTTTAAATGTCAATTGTAACGCTATTTTTTACACAAAGAATAGTCTGTCACAGTAGCACAATACAAAGCCGTATTTATACATAAATAAGACCACAACCCAATGACATTATTTAGCGCTATTTCAGTGCTCAGGACAATGATCAAAGCTTCCTATTTTCAGCTAAGCTAAAACTTTAAAAATAATGATCATTTTTGTTTTAAATCAAATAAATAACTAAAAACACATGACTCATGAGCTGAATCAAGCGATTTTAAGAAATAGCAAAAGCTGTTTATACTGTATGAGTTTTCTTTTAATTTTTTTATTTATGTCCACTCTCCCACACCATCAGGTACAAGCTCGTGCAATTGCACTTTTACCATTGATGGTTTTTTTGACTGTCTTTTTAGGTAGCGGTATTTACCATACCATTATTGGTACTGAGTTTGCTTTTTATCAATTAAAAGCACCTGTGGCGATTCTTCCTGCCTTACTTTTAGCAGTACTGTTACACCGTAAGAAACTCAACCATGCGATTGATCAATTTTTAGAAGGTGCAAGTCACCCCAATTTAATTTTGATGTTTATGGTATTTATGTTCGCTGGCGCTTTTGCGAGTGTTTCAAGTGCCATTGGTAGTGTCGATGCAACAGTTCAGTTTGGCTTATCCATTATTCCACCAACCTTTGTCTTGCCAATGCTATTTATCATTTCAGCATTTATTGCCACTGCGATGGGAACCTCAATGGGTACTATTGCTGCTTGTGCACCCATTGCTTTTGGATTTTCACAAGCAACCGATTTAACCGCAATTTATACCATTGGTGCAGTGGTGAGTGGTGCAATGTTTGGCGATAACTTGTCGATGATTTCAGACACCACGATTGCTGCAACTCGTAGTTTAAATGTTGAACTCCGAGATAAATTTAGAGTCAACATTTGGATTGCCTTACCTGCTGCAATCATCACGATATTGATCTACGTATTTTCAAGTCATTCATCACAACACATTGAATATAAAGCTTATAACATTTGGTTGATTTTGCCTTATGTTGCTGTTTTTTTCTTAGCATTTACACGGTTGCATGTACTTGCGGTACTGAGTCTTGGCGTTTTAATCTCAGGTATCATAGGACTAATATCTACACCTGAATTTAGCATGCTCAAATTCAATACGGCGATTTATGATGGCTTTGTGAGCATGTTTGAAGTCGCATTACTATCAATGCTCTTAGGTGGCTTATCTGCCATTATGCAAAAAGAAGGTGGCTTAGAATGGTTAATTCAGCGCATTTATGTCCTAACTGGTTTATTTAAAGTCGGTACACAGCGTGCAGGTGAAATTGGTATTAGTTTTTTAGTCATTTTTTCCAATTTATTTGTGGCAAATAATACCGTTGCAATTATTTTATCGGGTGATATGGCAAGAGAGGTCGCACATGCTTATGGTGTTGATCCTAAGCGTGCCGCTGCATTTATGGACATTTTTTCTTGTATCGTTCAAGGTATTATTCCTTATGGTGCTCAGCTACTTTTAGCCTGTTCAATTGCAAAAATATCTCCTGTTGAATTGATTGGTTCAATTTATTACTGTTGGATTTTAGCCATTTTTGCGGTACTCGCAATTGTATTTCGTTTTCCAAAATTAAAATCAGCTTCGCTGTAAACAGCATTAATCTAAAAATTCAGGTGATCTTCGGGTCACCTTTTTATTTTAACCTAGCAATTTTATGAATTATTTTTCAATAGTATTAGCCACTATTAATGGCATTTTTCAACTGTTGTTTTTTCTGCAATAAAGTCTGTCCACTATAGGCCTTATAAGCTCTAGCTAATGCAGATTGATCTGAATAACCCAACTTCATCGCAATATCGGTCAAATGTCGCTGATCTTGCAACAATTGCTCACAACGATTCATACGTTCATATTCAATAATTTTTTTAAATGATGTACCCAAGTCGGACAGTTGTCGTTGTAGTGTTCGACTTGAAATATGCAACTCTTGACTGATTTGTTCAATTTTCGGTGCTTGCTCTTCTAAGCGTAAATACTCTGCCACAATCAAATGCAACTGTTCGGCAATAGTTTCATAACGTGGCTTTGAGGCAATTGCCTCTTCGGCTTGGCGCACTAACATTTGCATAAGTGGTGGATCAGCTTGTTGAATTTTCAGGTTTAATCCATCTAAATCTAAAACAAAACAGTATTCACTTTGATGAAACAATACTTCACAAGCATAAAATTTTTGATAATGATACATTGCCATTTGTGGCGGATGAGCAAAATGCACACTGCGTAAAGGAAACTGGTCTTCAGGCACTATTTTTCTTGCTAAATACATCATCAATGCTGTGGTCAACTCATTGAGTAATATGTATTTTTCATGATGAAATGGCCAAACCATATGCACATTATGTCCATAATGATGCATTTTCATCGGAATGATGTGATCACCATCTATCACTAAACGACTGAAACGTAATATATTTTGTAATGCCTCGGCAACCGTAGTACTACGTGAAGCCATATAGCCCAAAACTCCAAAATGTTCAGGTCGTACATGCTCTGCCATATCAAAGACGATATTTGGACGATTCAATATAATTCGTGTTTTCTCAATCAATTGATGAAAAAATAAATACGGTGATTGAGCATCTATGGGTAGGTTCAAAATCCGTTGTAAATTTTCATGATCATCGTGTAAAAAATCTGCGTTCAGCGCATCTATACCCTGCTCTAACAAATACAATTGCCAAAGATGGAAATACCCATTGGGAATATGTAAGTCCTGCATACACCAACACTCATACAATAATGTTATTTTGACATGTTCAATTTTCATTCTGTCGTAAAATGTATAAAAAATAGCAGACACTGTCAAAACAAAATTGTAAAAGCCCGACATACTGAAATCATTCTAGCTATGCCAGTAAAATAAAATGAATGCATTAGTGAAATATCAAGCTGAACCTGTAGTTCGCACCCAGCTCGACTTTAAACTCGATGAAATTCCTCGCTTTTGGTTTGGTGGAGATCCATTTCGCACTCGTATGTTTGACGCACTCAGCTTAACCTTCCCAGATGGTGAACGTTATTTCATTGAATCTGTACGCCTGTTCCGCAACAAGATTCAAGATCCAGATTTACAACAACGTGTTGCCGATTTTATTCGCCAAGAAGCGCAACACGGTATGGCACATGACAAAATGAATCAGGTTATGCGTAATCAAGGTATGCCCATTGATCAATTCATCAGCTTTTTAACCCGTTTATTTAAGTCCGAAATTAAGAACCGTTCTCCACAATACAATATTGCTATGACCGCTGCAGCAGAGCATCTTACAGCACTCATGGCAGATACTTTTTATAGTCATCAAGAAACACTTGCAGATGCTCATCCCTATGTCCGTGCTCTACTTGCATGGCATTCTATTGAAGAAATGGAACATCGTGATGTAGCTTTTGATGTTATGCAACAAGTCGGTGAAGTCCCTGAACATATTCGTAAATTTAGCCTCGCACTGACCACAGTTGCGATGCTTGGATTTACCTCTTACCGCGCCAATGTCATGTTACGCGCCGATGGATTTACACCTATGGAGCGCTTAAAAATGGCGTATACAGGCTTACCGTGGTTTGTCGGGAAAAAGGGCATGCTGACACGTATGCGCTCTGCCTATATGGATTGGTATAAGCCAATGTTCCACCCAAGTCAGCACCCAATCATTGCACAGTATCAAGTTTGGATTGACACTTTAGCAATAACCAACGATCCGATTGCAGCAGGTGAAGCATTTTGGCAAGCAGGTTTAAGTAATTAATTGGTCATTTTCATCAAGTTGATCAAACTGAAAAATATAAAAATAGGAAAGAATCATGAATGCTTATCTTCAACATCAAGTCGATCCTGTCGTGCGTAAGAACCTCGACTTCAAACTCGATCAAATTCCTCGCTTTTGGTTTGGGGGAGACCCATTCCGCACGCGTATGTTTGATGCTTTAAGTCTGACTTTCCCTGTCGGTGAGCGTTATTTTATTCAAAGTGTTCGTGCCTTACGTGACCGCATAACAGATGATGAATTACAGCAAAAAGTCACCGATTTTATTCAACAAGAAGCACAACACGGTCTTGCCCATGACCGTATGAATAATGAAATGAAAAAGCAAGGTATGCCTGTCGATGACTTTGTAAAATTTATGGATGATCGATTTTCTTATCTAATTAAAAATCGCTCAAAGCAATACAACATTGCTATGACCGCTGCCGCAGAACATTTGACAGCACTGATGGCGGAAACATTTTATAGTAAGAAAGAAACGCTTATAGATGTCCATCCTTATGTTCGTGCGCTTTTTGCTTGGCATGCAATTGAAGAAATGGAGCATCGTGATGTGGCTTTTGATGTCATGCAAGAGGTTGGAGAAGTTTCTGAACGTTTACGTAAATTTGCACTGACTTTTATCACCATCCAAATGTTTGGATTCACATTTTACCGTGCCAATGTCATGCTCAAGCATGATGGCTTTAATCGCTTAGAACGTGCCAAATTTGCAATCCAAGGTTTGCCATGGTTCTTTGGTCAAAAAGGTACGCTCAGCGCAATGAGCTCATCTTATAAAGATTGGTTTAAAGCAGACTTTCATCCGAGTCAACATCCTGTCATTCGCCAATACCAAACGTGGATTGATGCTTTGGCTGAAACCGATGATCCTATTGCCGCTGGTGAGGCTTTTTGGCAAGCGGCTTTATAATGGCAGAAATGACTTGAGCTCATTCTAAAATGACGGATGTAAAAAAAGGCGAATGTAAATAACATTCGCCTTTTTTACATGTTTTATTTAATATTCTTCAAAAATGATTGGTAGATTTACATAGATCATCTTATTGACTCACCATTTTGCATAGTGTTGTTCGAGTAAACCATATTCACGATTTAAATGAATTATTTCACCTTGTTCAGTTTGAATTGTCCCACTCACTCGCGACTGCCATTGACTAAATTGACTACCAACCAAACGTAGATTTAAACTCTCAAAACGGCGCCATCCTGTTTCAATGGTTAAGTTTAGTTTTTGATCGAGCGAAGTGATTGTCCAATGTTGATTATCTTGTTTTACAAATAATACATCTGCAACAGCATACAAAGCACCATTGACCCATAAGCAGTTTTCATTACCAAAACTTTCGTTCACCCCTGACGCCAAATTCAGTCCGACACGCTGACCATTGGCATCCCAAAAATTACATGATAACCAAAACCATGCTGTTTCAGGTCGTAAAAAACCACAAGTATCATCTAATGAAGCAAAGCTCTTTTCATTAAATTCAATGGTTTGTTTCTTCTTATTAATAAAAAAACCTTCCACAGCCAATGTGGTTTTTTTCTGTGTATACGTCCAACCATTAATACCATTTGGACTACATAAACTTAGCGGTGATATCCCTGCACAGAAAATTCGAGCTTTCAGTTGTACTTCACCATGCTTTTTTACAGTGATATAACGCACACCATTGGCATGTTGCATTTCAAGTTCGAATGGCGATTTTAAAAAGTGACTTTGACTAAAAAGTGGTTGCTCATCAACCGTTGTACCTCGACCTAAAATCGTATTGGCATTCCACTCAAGTACTTCTTGGGTTTCATGATTATAGACATAAATAAACCCATGCCCTGCCCAACCAATATCTGCAATAGCCACGCCAATGGTATATTCTGCATGTTGAATACCACAAAATTTAAATTTTTTATATTTTAACTGTTTACGCCATCCTTTAAGCGTTTTTCCATACGGCGTTTTGTATTCATAGCGATTCACATCAATTGATGTTGGAATCTGCTCAAAACGTCCATAACGAGGTTGACCATTGCTTTGTATTAAATCCATTCCAACCTTTCCATCCGTGGTCACTGTTTAAATATAGACTTTAGTCGATGATTTAATTATGACCTATTTTCCACAAAAAGTGCAATATTTGTACATAAAATTCAAAGCCAAACCACATTAAAAACAAAGGTATATAAACAATTTAATTCATAAAATAGACCAAAATATCAATATATTTATCAATTCAATAACGCTCAAGTTGTATTTTTATCTAAATAAATAAGTCGACGAATGCCGACTTTCCATTTATTTATCACTTTTCACACTAGGTAATAAAAGAGTATTACCACTCACCTGCACCTAATGGCTGACCAATAAAGTCGTAACGGCTTTTTGAACGTGAAAATTTAATTGGCAATGCCAACTGTGGTTCAGTCGCATCACTCTCTCTAGTTAAGGGCACATTCACGACCCATTCTCGCTCTCTCGCCAAAGCTGAATCCAATGCTTCTTCAAGTTTTAAGACAGGTTCTACACAAACATCAAGTTGGGCAAATAACGATTTCCAAACATCAAACGACTCCGATTTTATTTTTTCTCGTAGTGCTTTCTTCACAATTTTACGATCTTCAGTATCAAACGAAGCTCCTTTTTCGAGCAAAATTGGCAATTCTAGTGCAGTCGCTAAACCACTCATAAACTGCGGTTCTAAACTTCCAATTGAGATATATCGACCATCAATAGTTTCATAATAATCGTAGAATGTACCACCATTTAAATGTTCACCTTCCACTTGCTGATGTTGTCCTCCTGCAAGACTTGCTGAAGCTGCCATGTTATTCATGCTCACAACACAATCTGTCATAGAAATGTCTACATACTGTCCTAGACCACTGGTTTGACGTTCAATAACTGCCGCCATAATGCCAATGACTGCATGTAATGAACCACCTGCAACATCGGCAATTTGGATGCCCATTGGTGGCGGACCACTGTCTTGACGACCACTGTGCCCTGCGATCCCTGACAGTGAAATGTAGTTAATGTCATGCCCTGCTTTATCTTTATAGTGACCACTTTGCCCGTAACCTGTAATCGAGCAGTAAATCAATTTAGGGTTAATTTCCGCCAAAGTATGATAATCCAAGCCTAGACGTTGCATGACACCCGGACGAAATTGTTCAACGACAATGTCATATTCCGAAATTTTCTGTTTAATCAATTCAATACTTTTAGGATCTTTTAAGTCGAGTGCAATCGATTGCTTATTACGGTTTAAATAACTGTGTGAAGTTGCCTGCCCATTGGCGTAGGGCGGCAGTAAACGAACCAAGTCAGGACGAGTCGGTGACTCGATATGGATCACTTCTGCACCCAAGTCTGCAAGATACATGGTCGCAAATGGACCCGGCAATAATGTAGAAAAGTCGAGTACTTTCAATCCTTTCAAAGCAGCTGTCATATTATTTTTACCAATTTAAGGTTGATTTTTATGTCATATTAGAAATATAAAACTAACATAACAATGTCATGTTCAGCCATTTACCTTGATCATTTCGGCAATTTATTATGTAAAAAGTAGATTTACGCTGTTGTAAATTGCTATTTATATTTTTTTTAGCGTCATTTAGGTCAGGTATACGTGAACATCAAAGAGACTGAAGGATTTAACATGAGTCGTGATACGATCAGTATCCATTTTGTCAATGCGGCACTGACCGGGGTTAAACGCCTTGGCATGGATGTCGAAACTTTACTTTCGCACGTCGGAATTGAAGCTGAACTCCTTCGTCAGCCTAAAGCACGTATTTCTCCTGAACAATATACCCGTTTCATTAAAATGCTGTGGATGGTGACTCAGGATGAGCACGTTGGGTTTGATATTCAACCCCGTCGACTTGGCTCTTTCGCCATTATGTGTCAGCTGATTATCCATGCTAAAACTTTGGGTGAAGCCTTAGAGCTTTCATCACAATTTTACAAATTATTTGGCGATGAATGGTCAGTGTCTGTCGAGCGTGACAAACACGAAGCTCGTTTAGTTCCACTCATTCCAAAAACATTAGATCCAGATCATTTTATTACTGAAAGTATGCTCATGATTTGGCACGGTTTAGCTTCTTGGCTCATTGAGCGCCGTATTCCACTTGAGCGTGTACATTTTGGCTATCCACGTCCAAATCATGCCGATGAGTACGATGCACTCTTCTTTGCACCCGTCATGCAGTTCGATATGCCACGCACTGAAATCACCTTTGCGGCTGACTACCTTGATTTGCCGATTCGTCAAAATGAAGCAAGTTTGGAAGAATTCTTAAAAGCAGCACCTGCACAATTATTGGTGAAATTCAAAAATACCAATTCATTGACCTCACGTATTCGTGAAGTATTGAAAAGTCAAATTGGTGAAGAAATGCCAACATTGAATGATGTAGCCTCGATGCTGTATTTATCACCACAAACCTTGCGTCGTCGTTTAGCCGCTGAAGGTAAGAGTTATCAAGGTGTGAAAGATGCTTTACGCCGTGATGCAGCCATTCACTTATTGCTCAATCCTGATCTAACTCTTGAAGATGTTGCACAACAGGTTGGCTTTAGTGAAACTAGTACCTTCCACCGCGCATTTAAAAAATGGACTGGTGTAACGCCAGGTCTATATCGCCAATTACATGGTTATCATTAATTTTTGAACACTGACTGAATAGATTTTAGTATTTTCAGTTTTCCCGCCTAGTATTACTGCTAGGCTTTTTTTATTTTATAACTTAGACTGATATTCACATTTGAGTTAAAAATTTAGACATAAAAAAACTCAGATTTATCTGAGCTTTTTTAAATTCAACACAACTTACATTTGTGACTGAATATAATTTTGCAAACCAATTAACTCGATCAAACGCATTTGCTTTTCAAGCCAATAAGTATGATCTTCTTCTGTATCAGACATTTGCTGACGAAGCATATCACGAGTAATGTAATCTGCCTTTTCTTCACACAATTTGACACCCTGCGCCAATTTTTCACGGACATGATATTCAAGTGCAAGATCTGCTTTTAAACAGCTCACAACATCTGTACCAACTTCAATACCATCACGATCCATATTTGGCGTTCCTTCAAGAAACAACACACGGCGAATCAATGCATCTGCGTGCGCACCTTCTTCCTGACTTTCGTGGTCAATACGTTCAAAGATTTTAGATAAACCCCAATCTTCATACATACGAGAATGAATTAAATATTGATCACGAGCAGCCAGTTCACCACCGATCAACATATTTAGATAATCTACAACTTCTGGATTGCCACGCATTTCAAATACTCCATACCCTTTTTCAGCATTATGGACAATTTTGATCGATATTGCAAAACAATAAATTTGTAAGTTTATGATTTTTATAAAATTAAAATGAGAAACATACGCATTTGCAGTATGAATTAGCTATTTTCCATATATAAAATAAACCTTTGCGAAATCTTCGAACCGTTAACTCTATTTATTTTTTAAAAAATTCATATTGATTCATTTTTGTAACTATTCACAATGCTTCTTATTCAGCATTAAAATAGCTGACTACAACGACATAATTTATTCACTTTAAACGCATACGTTCTCACATGCGTTAATGTTAGAATTTACATGATCATAAAGTACGATGATCTTTATATATTTGATCTTAATCACTTTGAGCTTCACCACTTAGAATAAAAGGAACATATCATGTCAGAGGGAAACACCACTGCACCCATTTTGGTTACAGGTGCGACAGGTTATATTGCAAGTTGGGTGATTCAAAAATTACTCGAACAAGGTTTCACGGTACATGGAACGGTTCGTAGCTTGGCAAAAAAAACGAGCTATCAACATTTAGAAAAAATTGCAGCTCAAACCTCTGGCACGCTCAAATTTTTTGAGGCAAATTTACTTACTGAAGGCTCTTTTGATACCGCAATGCAAGGCTGTGAAATTGTCTTACATATGGCTTCGCCTTTTGTCGTGACCAATTATAAAGATGCAATCAAAGACATTATTGAACCTGCCATTATAGGCACTGAAAATGTGCTGAATAGTGTCAATCAAACGGCGTCGGTGAAGCGTGTGATCGTGACGTCTAGTATTGCTTCAACTTATGGTGATGCGGTTGATATTTTACAAACTTCACAAAATATTTTTGATGAATCACATTGGAATACGACTAGTTCAACAACACATCAGCCTTATCCTTATTCAAAAGTCATGGCTGAACGTAAAGCCTGGGACATGGCAAAAGCTCAAGATCGTTGGGATTTAATCTGTATTAACCCTGCGCTTGTACTTGGCCCTTCACTTACAGCTGGTACACAGTCAGGAAGCGTTGAAGTTTTACAACAGTTTGCCAATGGCATGACGCTTGCGGGCGTACCTGCCATGTGGAATGGTATTGTTGATGTTCGTGATGTTGCTGATGCCCATATTGCTGCTGCATTGAGTACCACAGCTTCGGGGCGCTACATCATTAGTGGGGGGTCACTCAGCCTCATGGAAATGGGTGGAATTCTACGCAAAAATTTTGGCAATGCTTATCCATTTCCACGTAATCAATTGCCAAAAATTGCGTTTAAAGCCTTTGGCCCCATAATTGGTTTTAGCCGTGCATTTGTCGATAAAAATATGGGTTATCCTATATTCTTTAATGCCAATAAAAGTCGAAAAGAATTAGGTATGACCTATCGCGACATTGAAGTGAGTTTGGTTGAACATTTCCAACAAATGATCAATGATGGTTTGGTGAAGAGGTTTATTTTTCTCAAATAACTTCCAAATAATCCTTGAATGAAACCCAATAAAAAACCACTGTTAAACAGTGGTTTTTTATGATCAATAGTCTACATATTCAAGTAAATCAATTATGCAGAAAATTGTTGTAAGAATTCTAAAAATTGCTGTTCATTTAAAACAGGAATATTCAATTTTTCAGCCTTCTCTAATTTAGAGCCTGCTTTTTCACCTGCAACAACACATTTAGTTTTACTCGACACACTACCACTAACACGTGCACCCAAGGCTTGGAGCAATTGAGTTGCTTCATCACGTCCCATGGTACTGAGTGTGCCTGTGACTACCCAACTCTCACCATTTAGTGGCTGACGGCTCGGTGCGACAGGTGCATCCCAATGAATTCCTGCTGCAAGTAAGCGATCTACCACTTCAAGGTTATGTGGTGCTTGAAAAAAGTCCACAATCCATTCAGCCGTAATATCACCAACATCAGGTGTTTTCTTTAAGGCTTCTAAATCCGCTTGACGAAGAGCCTCCAAAGTTTGAAAAGTATTAGCTAACATACGTGCTGTAGTTTCACCAACACCACGAATTCCAAGCGCATAAATAAAAGAAGCTAGTGTCGTTTTTTTACTGTTTTCAATCGAATCAATCAAGTTTTGAACCGACTTCTCGCCCATTTTCTCAATGGTCAATAATTTTTCACGATGCTCATGTAAATGATAAATATCTGCCACATCATTGAGTAAATCTAAATGTAATAATGATTCCGCCCATCGATCTCCCAAACCTTCAATATCCATCGCTTTACGTGAAACAAAATGGCGAATCGCCTCAATACGCTGTGCTGAACAATACAATCCACCCGAACAACGTGCTAAAGCTTCACCTTCAGGCATTACGACAGGCGAAGCACAAACAGGACAGTTTTCAGGTAAATGCACTTCAACCGTATCATTCGGACGAAACTCTAGCCAAACTTTTTCCACTTTCGGAATCACATCACCACTGCGGTAAACACTGACTGTATCGCCGACACGGACATCTAAACGGTGAATTTCACCAATGTTATGTAAAGTTACGTTAGAAACGGTAACACCACCCACAGCAACAGGATTTAAACGTGCAACAGGCGTTAATGTTCCTGTACGCCCCACTTGCCAATCAATATTGTCGACTGTGGTTAAAGCGGCTACAGCAGGGAATTTATAAGCCGTTGCCCAACGTGGCTCGCGACTTAAAAAACCCAATTGTTGCTGTTGTTTCAAGTCGTTGACTTTAACGACCATACCATCAATTTCAACCAATAAATGTGGACGTTCTTGGTTGATTTGCTCATACTTTTCTTGAACTTCTTCAATAGATTGACAAACAAAATGACGCTCACCCACCGCAAAACCGAACTGCGTTAACCACTCCAAACTTTCAGACATGGTATTTTGCCCATGAGGTGGTTCACATTGTGCAATACCATAGGCATAGAAGGCTAAAGGACGTGAGGCTGCAACATTAGGATCAAGCTGACGTAGGCTACCTGCTGCTGCATTACGTGGATTTGCAAAGGTCTTTTCACCTTTCGCTTCATTTTCAGCATTCAGTTTTTCAAAACCTGCTTTTGGCATTAGTACTTCGCCACGCACTTCAAGCAATGTCGGAATTTCTATTGTTTCAGAACTTAAAACTTTCGGTAAATTACGAATTGTTTTCACATTTTGTGTAATTACTTCCCCTGTTTCACCATCACCACGGGTCACGCCACGAATCAATATACCGTTTTCGTACCACAGTGAAATCGCTAAACCATCAAATTTAAGTTCCACATCATATTCAATTTTTTGATTCGGCAAACGCTCTTCTATACGACGCGCAAAAGCAAACAACTCATCTTGATTAAAGACATTACCCAAAGACAGCATGGGCACAGTATGGGTAATATTTTCAAACTTTGATAATGGCTTTCCGCCTACACGACTAACAGGCGAATCGGGTTGTATCAGATCTGGATATTGTTGTTCTAGACTTTTAAGTTGATGAAAGAGCTGATCATACTCACTGTCTTCTATGCTCGGTTGATCCATCACATAATACTCATGATTATGTTGTGCAAGGACTTGAATCAATTGACGCATTTGAGCGACGATCGCATTTTTTTCCATAAATTCTTTCACCAAAACTCTTTTACCATAATAAATGGGCGGATAATTCCGCCCATTTCATTTTAAATCAGTCTCAAAATAATATCAGCATTTGATCTGATGATCAGACCGCTTGTCCTGAACGAAAATCAATGGCTTGATGACGCCAGTGTTCTTTTAACTGTGGGGTAAATTCCAGATTATTTTCATCATATACCGTCCCATCAATCTCACGAGCAATTAAACCTGCAATGCTCACCATGGTATCAAAACCTTTTTGCACATCAGGATGTGGCAAAGCAAGGAAGAATGCCAAACCTTGCACCTGTTCCATAGACAAGGCCTCTAAATCAAAGCCGGCTGGTGTTGAGTCAATAATACGTAATACTGAAAACATCAATGAACTTTCATTTTCAGGGTCTTCATAGCGGTGAAAACACTTCATTTCACCAAAGCGTAAACCATATTTCATCATTACTTTCAGGGTTTTATCACCTGACAAGGCACGACGTGGATCAGGATAAACATTTAAGCCAATAATTCTCTCAGCATTTGCCAAAATACTTTGATCATCTTGGCGTTGTTGCTCACTCAAATGCACATCAAGAATACTGCTTTCATCTTCAAATTCTTGAATTTTTACAGTTTCAACCTGTGTATTCGGTGTGAATGCTTCAATGGCTTCAACTTGCGGTTTCGTCACATATGTCGATGTCGCCGTATCAGTTTTTGTTATATCTTCTTGATTGGACGTTTCAGTTTTTTCCACAACAGAAGCCGTCTGTAAATCAAGTGTTGGCTCAACCTTTTCAATTTTCAGCTTAGTTGTATCATCCGCTTGATCAATATGTGCTGTGATATTTTCTTCAGTCACTTCCGCAGTCACTGTTTCAGTTTGCTTTGCCTCAGTCGGTTTTGGTTCAGCTTTTTCAGTTGAAGATGCGTTAACATCAACATCTTCAAGTATCGTTAAATTTGGCTCGACACGTTCTGTTTCTGTCGAGCTACGCAACTGATCACGTACATGGCGTGGAATGACTGGCTGATTGCTGTCTTCATTAATATGCAATGCTGAATCAAGCGATGGCGCTGCATCATCTGACTTACGCAACATCATAATCAAACCCACAAGGCAGATAATAACCGCAAGGACAATGCCAATAATTGTTGTGATTTCCATACTAGGACTCCGCGGCTAAACCGTACTCTCTTGCCTCTTCCAAATTCACTGTGACGAGTTTTGATGTGCCCGGTTCAGGCATCGTCACACCCAATAAATCAGTTGCCATGGTCATAGCAACTTTATTATGTGTAATGTAAATGAATTGCACCTGCTCCGACAATTCTTTTACAAGATTACAAAAACGCCCAACGTTCGCATCATCAAGTGGCGCATCAACTTCATCAAGCACACAAAATGGTGCAGGATTTAAACGGAAAATTGCAAAAACCAATGCCAATGCCGTCAATGCTTTTTCACCGCCCGACAGCAATGCCAATGAACTATTTTTCTTGCCCGGTGGACGAGCCATTAAACGTACACCCGATTGCCAATCATCTTCAAGACTTAATGTTGCTTCACCACCATTAAAGACTTTTGGAAACAGATTTTGTAATTCTGCATTGACCTGATCAAACGTGGTCATAAATAATTTACGAGTTTCCTGATCAATGCTCTTCATGGCATCTCTCAGTTGCTCCACTGTATTTTCTAAATCTTGAATTTGATGCATCAATTCATCAAAACGCTTTGACACGTCTTCATACTCTTCTGAAGCCGCCAAATTGACCGCACCCAATTTTTCAAACTGACGCTGAGCTTTTTCAAAGTTTTGTTGATGCGTAGGTAAATCAATGATCAATCCTGATTTCATCTCAGCATTCATCTCTTTGAGCTGATCAGAATAATGCTGTAAATCAGACTTCGCTGACTGCCATGCTAAGCGCTTTGCTTCGAGTTGGGTACGTAGTTGCTCATCATTTTGTTGATGTAACAGACGCAGTTCGGTTAACTGTTGCTGTTTTGACTGAACATTATTCAATTCAACTTGCCAATCTGCCCAAGTTTTTTGCAATTTTTCCGCTTGCTCAGCTTGCTCAGCATACTGGCGCTCTAGGCTTGGCAACTCGAGTTGTATCGGATCAACAAATTGATGAGCCTGTTCCATTTGCTGCACAATCTGCTGATAACTCACTTTAGAAAAATTCAAATCTTTATCAAGCAATTCAATCTGTTGCTTATTTTGCTCTGCCATACGCCTTGATGCTTCCACATCTTGCTGTTTATGCTGTAATTGTTGCTGTTGTTCTTCAACCTGTTCATTAAGCTCGTCCAGCTTATATTGCAAAGTTTTATATTCAGGTAAATGCTGTTCTAGCTTCATACTCAATGAATGTAGATCAATTTCAAGATCATCTTTCTGCATGGCATCTTCTTCAAGTTGCTCATCAAGTTGTTGTAACTGACTATTGAGCTGAACTTTTTGCAATTCAAATGCCTGCATTGCACTTTGTTGTTTAGCGATTTGCACATTTACTTGCTGTTGAATATTTTGCTGTGTTTTTAAAGCTGTTTGATCTGCTTGGATCTGCTTCTGTAACTCAGCCAACTGATGTTGTATTGAAGGTAATACTACTTCAGCATCAGTCAATTGAGGTAATACAGTTATAAGCGCAAGCTCAATTTCTTCTAAACGAATACGATGACTCAATGCGCCTTGTGCGGCTTGACTGGATTCATCGAAGAATAAGCCAATGACCCAATCTTGACCGACATAATAACCATCGAGTGTCAGAAGACTCTGCCCAACGGTTAATTGTTTTTGAAAACTCAACGCCTGCGTTAAGTTTTCAGTAATCGCTACCTGATTCCACAATGAATATTGAGGTGATTCAACCCAATCTGCTAAACAAGATAATCCATTGATTTGGATTTTATCCATTGAAATTGAGCTTTTTAACTGACGAGCAAGACTGTCTTGAAAATCAGAATTTGTATCAACAATATCTGCAGACAGCCATTTTGCAAGGAGCTTTTCAACCAAACTCGCTTGTGCTTTACCCTGCTCATTGAGTTTTAAAACGTGCATGAGTTGTAGAGCATTTTCTGATGTTTTAACTGAACTTTTCGCCATCAGCTGATTGAGATTTTTCTGCTCAGACTGTAACACTTGAATTTCAGACTTTAGTGCTGAAATTTGTACTTTTTGTAGATTGACGTGTTCTTGCGTTTGCTCAATACGAGTTTTAGTTTGAGCAATGTTTTGCTCTAACTGTACAATTTCACACTGAGCTTTGGATTGATCTTGTTCAAGTTGACTCAAATCCTCCGTCATAAACTGCTTTTTTACCTGTTCAGCTTGAGCTTTTAAGGTGTCTTTTTGCTGCTCTATACGTTGAACATTTTTACTCAGTTGCTCCATTTGCGCTTGCATCTGAGCTTTTTGCTGTTGCTGTTTTTCAACCTGAATTTTAATCAGTTCATATTGTTGTTGCGTTTGTAGTTGTTGCGCTTTTAAATCAGCAAAGACTTGCACACGCTGTTGACTGTCAGCTTCGGCACTTTGTAAGTTTTCAGCATATTCATCTAACTGTGCCTGTAAGGTATCGAGCTGTAATTCAATGAGCTGAATACGTTCTTTGGTTTGAATTTTTTGTGTTTCGAGCTTTGCTAAAGATTCAGTATTTTGATTCAACAATGCTTGTTTTTGCTCAAGCATCATTTTTAATTCAGCGAGTTTCTTTTCCGCATGTTGCCATTCATTTTGCAAAGGTGTCGATTGTTGAATCAGACGTTGAAATAATTCACTTGTCGATGTCAAATCATGCTCAAGTGTAGTCATGTCCGAGCGCACGAGTTTGAAATGTTCACCAAGTTCATTCATTTGAACGGTATATTCTTCTTGTAAACGGCTACTTTGTTCACATTGGAAAGATAAAATTTCTATTTTTAAAGTTCGAACTTCATTTTCAAGTGTTTTGTATTGAACCGCATTTTCAGATTGACGCTTGAGTGTTTTTAACTGTCCTTTCAATTCAGAGGCAATATCTTCTAAACGCTCAAGATTCTGTGTCGTATGCTCTAAATGTTGTAAAGTTTCACGGCGACGCGCCTGATAACGTGATACGCCTGCAGCTTCCTCAATATATATCCGCATTTCTTCAGGCTTAGCATCAACCAAGCGGTTAATCATACCCTGCTCAATAATGGCATAGGAACGAGGACCTAAGCCTGTCCCTAAGAAAATATCGGTAATATCACGGCGACGGCACTTCGTTCCATTAAGAAAGTATTCAGATTTTCCATCACGGTTGACCTGACGGCGTACAGCCAATTCACTATAGGCATTATACGCCCCTCCGAGCTTGCCATAGGTATTTTCAAAGCGTAGTTCTACACTTGCCATACCAACAGGTTTACGTTTTGCCGTTCCTGTAAAAATGACATCTTGCATAGTTCCGCCACGTAACTGACGTGCGCTTGATTCACCCATGACCCAACGAATGGCATCAATCACATTGGATTTACCACAGCCATTAGGTCCCACTACCGCAGTACGGTTCTCTTTGAATTGTAATGTCGTGCTGTCGGCAAAAGATTTAAAGCCAGACAATTTTAAGCTGCTTAAACGCATAATGTCCTAATTACTTACTCACGTTACTTAGCGACGTGATCTCCGCGCCCAAGCAAGTTCGATTTGTTTCATTCGTGTCAGCGATTCCAACACTAAGTTGCGTAAGTGTCGGCAAAAATCATCCATAAATAAAGTAGCTTGTTGTGATTTTCGGATTAAAATCGCATCAATCACCAAGCGGAACAATTCTAACGCTTCTTGTAGCTCTCGTCTTGAAGTATTTAAGGTTAAAAAATAGCTACGACGTAAAGAAGGCAACAGTTCCTTATAAAATTTCATCAAATAAGAGTTGCCAACCATATCATTTTGTTCAGACAAAAAATGAAAAATACCATCATAAAACTTTTCAGTATTGCCCTGTTTTACATGCTCAATTAAATCATTTAATAAATGCTGTAGCGCTTCAGCTTCATGGCTTCGCCACGTCTCACTCATTTTATGAACAATCTGACCCAATAGAAGTGCACAAGTATCAAATAACGCTCTCACTTGCTGTGCTGACATTTCTGACACAATTGCGCCACGACGTGGGAAAATTTCAATCAGATGCGTGCGTTCAAGCAACAACAAAGCCTCACGCACCGAACCTCGACTGACATCAAGTTCTTTTGCAATGCGTAACTCTTGTATGCGCTCACCCTCCACCAATTCACCACTGATGATTTGTTCGCTTATATGCCTTGCGATTTGTTCCGATAGGCTATCTACATCATCCAAATGCATATAAATCCTGTTTTATTAGTTTTATTTAGATTAAGTCTGAATCATTATCTTCCTTATATAACTGATTCAGACTTTGCATTTCCATGTCATTGTTAGACAATTTTTAAGATTTTAAGCCAATCCTGTTGTGAACAATAGTGTCATTGATCTAAAACTTTAGCTATCAGCCAATTTAAAAAAATATTTTAATGCCCTGAAATACAAAGTAAGTTCCGACTGAAACCAGCAAACCTGCAAAGCATTTTTTCAACATTGCAGGTGATAATTGATGTGCCACTTTTGCACCGAGTTTTGCTGTAATAAAACTCATAATACTGATACCAATAAAGGCATAAATATGCACATAACCAATCGCATTTTTAATTTCAACTTGACCATGTGATCCAAAAATCATAAAACCAATTGCTCCTGCAATGGCAATCGGTAAACCACATGCTGCCGAAGTCGCTACCGCTTTTTGCATCACTACGCCATATTTATTTAAATATGGCACTGTCAAACTTCCCCCACCAATACCAAAAATTGCCGATGCTACTCCAATACCACCACCTGCAAGCATTTGCATCGGTGCAGGAGGTAAGTGTTTGGACACATCTACTTGAACATTAGCGCCCTTAAACATTTTAAATGCCACCCATAAAGCAAATACACCAATGATCAATTGCAAATTCCCACCCGATAAAACATCGGCAATACCTGCACCTAAAAATGAGCCTAGAACTAAACCTGGTGCAAGGTTTTTAACCACATGCCACATAACCGCACCTTTTTTATGATGCGCTGAAACTGAACTTAGTGATGTCACAATAATTGTTGCCAATGATGTTCCCAATGCCATATGCATCACAACCGTTGGGTCATAACCCATTTGAGTAAAAACCACATATAAAATTGGGACAATAATCAAACCGCCACCAACACCAAATAGTCCTGCGGCAAATCCTGCAATTGCACCAATGACCAAATATATGATTAACTCCATCACTACTTTCCTTTCTTCTCAGATTCAATATGGATTTAGAGACTCGTCATCTTCGACAGCTTTTAACAGATGCTCAGCAACTACCTGAAATTCTTTTACTTAAACACAATACAACATCGACCAATGATGATGTACGTGAGCTTGCACAAGGCGCAAATCGCATCCTTGTGTGTAGTGAACAACAAAGTCAGGGACGGGGGCAACATCAACGAGAATGGGTCTCTCCCATCGGGAATATTTATTTAAGCACATTGCTGAAAACCAAAACACCCCTTGACGGACGCCTTGCACTTGAAATTGCATTAAATATTCTACAAATTTCAAGTTTAAAAACCCTGCCAAATCTACAAGTTAAATGGCCCAATGACCTATATAGCCCACAAGGAAAATGGGGAGGGATACTCGTTGAACCATTATCAGCACATGAAGCCATTGTTGGTGTGGGGATCAACTTATTGCCTGTACCACCTGAACAACTCTCACAACAAGCAACTTCTGTCGTGCAATTGGGTGTGCAATATCCCAACCGTATTCAAATGATTAGTGACGTATATTTAGCCATTTTGCAAGCGGGGCAATGGTTTGATCATGGCTGCTACAACCTTGCAGCTCGCTTCAATAATGTCGCAGCATTTATGGGACAAACGGTTGAATTTGAACAAACAAAAGATACTATTCAAGGTGTTTTTAAAGGCATTGATCGAGATGGAGCAATTCAAATTGAAAATGAACAAGGATTACAAAGCTATTATCAAGGACGTTTACGTCTAAAATCGGTTAAATAGATCAACATTAAAAATTAGTAGGACGATCAACACTTCCATGAAAAACTTATGGCTTGATATTGGCAATACACGTCTAAAATATTGGATTACCACGACCGATCTCGAAACATTAGAGCAACATGTTATTGAGCATGGCGCAGAATTACATCTGCAATCTCCTGCTGATCTCTTGTTAGGTTTGATTCAACATTTTAAAAATAGTGAGATTGATTGTGTTGGCATTTCGTCAGTCCAAGATCAAAAGAATAATGAACGTATTTTACAGATTTTAAACCTACTCGATATTCCTATGACCTTTGCAAAAGTACATGCCGAATATGCGGGTTTAAAATGTGGCTATGATCATGTTGAACAACTCGGTATTGACCGTTGGCTTCAAGTATTGGCTGTCGCTAATGTTGAACAAGACTTATGTGTTATTAGTTGTGGGACTGCACTAACGATTGATTTAACACAAGGTTTACAACATTTGGGTGGATATATTTTGCCAAATTTATATTTACAACGAGACTCACTTATTCAAAATACTAAAGGCATTAAAATTCCTGACGTTGCCTTTGATGAACTCACTCCAGGACGCAATACCATTGATGCAGTACATCACGGTATTTTTCTTGGCTTACTCAGTACTATTCGCCAAGTTATGCAACAGTCACCACGTAAACTTATACTTACAGGTGGTGATGCACCTTTATTTGCACGTTTTCTTGAAGAGTTTGAACCACAAGTTGAAGAAGACTTACTACTCAAAGGTTTACGTTTCTATATTGAACATGCAACATGATTTTAAAGTTATCAAGTAGCATTTAACGTGTAACCTTATCAAATAAATAAAAATTGAGGATGCTTTAACATCCTCAATTTCGATTTCAATAAAATCTCAATTTTTAAAAAAATGCGATTTTCTATTTCTATATAGTCACTACTTGAGTAACCGACTGTTCGACCAATAGTTTTTCTAACTTTTCCCAGAGCTGTGGGAACTCGCTAAGACCATCACTTTGCATAAAGTGACCTGCTTTTTTCACTTCAATCATTTGTGCATTTAATAATTGACCAAAACGAATACTCAATGGTGCAGGAACGAATGGATCATTACAGGAAAATAATGAATAACGTTGCTGAATTCTAAATCTGAGTAATGCATCATTGAGTTTGGCTTGTTGAACAAACTGATTCAATTCAGGCAAAGCTGTCAGCTTTTCATTAAAACCTGCGACCATAAATATCGCTTTAATTAAACGACCATTAAGTGCTTCAGAGAGATAATCTAGTACGCTAATACACCCTAAACTATGCGCAACAATAATGGTTTGCTCATTTAAAGGATAGACTTGTGCCTCCAAATTTTGACGCCATGTGGCAAAATCAGGCTGATCACTGCCTTGCAAATGAACAATCTCACATTGACTTCCCATTTGCTCAATTTTTGTTGCTAACCATGGAAACCAATGTTGCTCAGGTGAAGATTGATACCCATGTATAATAAAAACTTTCATAAGCATTCTTCTAATAATTATTTACTTAAGTTTATTATAATTTAACAATTCTTTTAATTTGTATTATTTTTATAAACAAAAAGGTGATAAATATCACCTTTTATGTTTTTGATTTTAAAAGTTTAACCTTTATTTCTTCGGTTCATTGTTACCAAATAAGGGTCCCATACCACCGCCACCACCAAATTGCTTTTGCATACCGCCAAGTGATTTCAACATTTTCGCCATGCCCGATGGATTGGCAAATTTTTTCATCATTTTTGCCATTTGCGCATGTTGTTTAATGAGCTTATTCACCTCAACAACTTCCATACCACAACCCGCAGCGATACGTTTTTTACGACTTGGATTCATCAAATCAGGATTACGGCGTTCTTTAATGGTCATCGACTGGATAATCGCTTCCATTTTTTTCACTTGCTTTTCAGGGTTTGCTTGTGCAATTGCATCTTGAATTCCTGAATTGCTCATGCCAGGCAACTTATCTAAGAAGCCCATCATGCCACCCATGTTATTCATTTGTTCAAACTGCATCAGCATATCTTCAAAATTGAAGCTTCCGCCTTTTTGCAATTTTTTCGCCATTTTTTCAGCTTTTTCTTTGTCGATTTTACGTTCAACTTCTTCGACTAAAGAAAGGACATCACCCATACCCAAGATTCGCTGTGCAACACGCTCAGGATGGAATGGCTCTAAGGCATCGAGTTTTTCACCCATACCTAAGAATTTGATTGGTTTACCTGTAATTGCACGAACTGAAAGTGCAGCACCACCACGGGCATCACCATCAGTTTTAGTCAAGATCACGCCTGTTAAAGGCAGTGCATCATTGAATGCTTTTGCAGTATTTGCAGCATCCTGACCTGTCATCGCATCGACAACAAATAGTGTTTCGGTTGGACCAATCGCTGCGTGTAATGCTTTGATCTCATCCATCATATCTGCATCAATATGCAAACGACCTGCAGTATCGACAATCAAGACATCATTAAAGTTAATTTTTGCCTGACCAATCGCACGTTGCGCAATTTTGATTGGATCTTCCGAAGCATCTGATTCAATAAAATCAGCACCCACTTCAGCAGCAACGGTTTGTAGTTGTTTAATTGCCGCTGGGCGGTAAACATCTGCAGAAACCATTGCAACTTTTTTCTTTTGGCGATCTTTTAAGAAACGCGCAAGTTTAGCAGCTGTAGTGGTTTTACCTGCACCTTGTAGACCTGCAAGCAAAATGACTACAGGTGGCTTAGCAGCCAAATCTAGGGTTTCATTTGCCGCACCCATCATTTTGGTGAGTTCGTCATAGACAATTTTGACAAAAGCTTGTCCTGGAGACAGCTGTGTCATCACTTCTTGACCCAATGCTTCTTCCTTAACTTTCGCGATAAACTCACGGGTTACAGGCAAAGCCACATCGGCTTCAAGCAGTGCCATACGCACTTCACGTAACGTGTCTTTAATATTGTCTTCAGTCAGTTGTCCTGAGCCGGTAACATTTCTTAGACTCTGCGTGAGTCGTTCTGTTAAGGTATCAAACATTGCGAAATCCGCTTAAAATAGTTGTTGCAAAAAATCTTCTGAAAAATAGAACTTTTATGCATAAGATGCTATAGGATACTGTAGTTCACATGGAATTTATATCTTATAACATGATTATTCATCATCCTGAAAAAGGTTTGACATGATTAGCCTACCCTTGGTTTATACGATTTTAGCATTAATTGCCTATACCTCTGTATTTTGGTATTTGGTGATGCATTTAATGTCAAAACGTGCTTATAACCCTTGGTTTATCGGGATCGTGTCAAGTTTGGGACTGATTCTACATGCAAGTGTACTTTATATTGACATGGTTACGCCACAAGGCATTAACTATGATGTTTTCAATCTAATGTCTTTTACAGCAGGGCTCATGCTACTGCTCAGTCTACTTTATAGCACCTATCGTCCCGTCTTATCGCTCAACTTGTTAGGAATTCCTGTTGCAGGCTTTGGACTGATTTTAGGTTTTTGTTTTAGTAAACCTCATCAGTTCATTGAACAGCATTCCTTAGGCTTAGACATTCATATTATTTTGTCGTTATCTGCCTATGCCGTTCTACTCATGGCAACTATTCATGCAGTGGTATTGTGGTTACAAAATCGTGAATTAAAGAAAAAACAAAAAAAACGTATTTGGGTGAGTTTTTTACCTTCATTTCAAGCCATGGAATCTTTATTATTTGATATGTTGATGACAGGCTTTACTCTGCTTACTCTCGCTCTTGGTTTTGGCTTTTTCACCATTGATAATTTCTTTGCTCAACATCTTGCCCATAAAACAGCATTTAGTATTGTGTCTTGGTTTGTATATGGCGCATTGCTGATTGGTCGCTATAAGTTTGGTTGGCGTGGTCAAAAAGCGATTCGTTTTACCATTATTGGATTTTTCTTATTGGCCGTGGGGTTTATTGGTTCTAAATTTGTTTTGGAAATGATTTTAAACCGCTGATGCAAACAAAAATTTAAAAAGTGAAAAACCATCCCAAAGCCTAGTTTTAATCAATTAGGCTTTTTTAATTTATTTGAATGAATTGAAATGATTCATTCAAATAAATCTCGTATAAGATATTTTATATTTATTTTAGAACTTTAGAAAAATAAAACCTATGTTATTACCCTTAAAATTAATAAGGATTATCGCTTTATGAACAGGGCAAAGTAACCACATTAATACGCTGTTCTAATACAGACGTTGCACTAGCAAGAACATGTTTTATGCAATCGGTTATGGAACCTGAAATAAAGGTACTTTTAGATGATCAACTCCAAAGGTTACATTTAAAAGATTGGCAGTGGATTCAACAGCAGTCAGAAAAAATCATTACGATTTTTATTGTACAATCTAAATAACGTATCCACTTAAGACATAAACCTTTTATATTCAATAACTTTATTTTATTCCGAAATACTTCACCTAGACATCCTCACAAAAAAACCGTATAACGCTCCTGTTCAAATTGATAGATCAGGTAACGACATTGAAACTCATCCTTGCACCTATGGAAGGCTTAACCGACCCAATCATGCGTGATGTGCTCACGTCTGTAGGTAGCTTTGACTGGTGTGTGACTGAGTTTATTCGTATTACCAACTCGGTATTACCGGATCATGTTTATCATCACTACTGCCCTGAACTCCTCAATGGCGGAAAAACGGCATCAGGCACACCTGTACATGTGCAATTTTTAGGAAATGATCCTGAAATGCTCGCTGCTAATGCGATTCGAGCAGTTGAGTTGGGCGCACCTGTCATTGATATGAATTTTGGCTGCCCTGCAAAAACAGTGAATCGTCATCGTGGGGGTTCGGTACTCCTTGATGAACCCGAAGTGGTTTATGAGTTGGTCAAAGCGGTTCGTGATGCGATTCCTGCACACATTCCTGTTTCTGCAAAAATGCGCCTCGGCTATATGGACAGAAATTTCACCATGGAAAATGCTCATGCGATTGAAGATGCTGGTGCTTCATGGGTAACTGTACATGCACGCACCAAAGCAGATGGTTATACTCCACCTGCATTTTGGGATGTGTTACAACCGATCAAAGAAACACTCAAAATTAATGTCATTGCTAATGGTGAAATTTGGACAAATACTGATGCCAAACAATGTCAACTTGAATCGGGCTGTGAAGATTTAATGATTGGACGTGGTGCAGTCACTACACCCGATTTAACCCAATGTATTCGTCAAAATACTGATGAAGCCTTACTGACTTGGGACGAGTTACTCAAGTTACAAATCCGTTTCCTTAGTGGACCTTATAAAAAAGAAATCAATATGGTTGGGCGTTATAAACAGTGGATTGGTATGATGTCGAAGCATTATCCTGAAGCAAAACTGCTATGGAATGAAGTGAAACGTGCCAAAAAAATTGATGAACTCATTGAAAAGCTGAAAAATCCGGCTTAAATCATTTTAAATCAATGACTCGCTCTGTTTAAGCCATTTAAATCATCTTTTGGCTTCAAAAAAGCAAAAAATTATCGAGCTGATTCTTTTATATTGGAAATTTTGGTGGGCATCGTCCATGCACCACCAGGGAATCCTTTACATTGTAAATTTGCAGCTTCATAACTTTGAATAAATTTTTGTCCATTCCACACCCATTCCTCCGATGACCAACAATCACCCAAGCCACGCCCTTTATGCGAAGCATTCAACATAACTGAATCACCATCGCTAATCGAGTTACTCACCATTTGATACACTTTTGTTAGTTTGTGATCCATTACCCAAGCACCTGAACCAAAATTATAAGCCCCACTCCAACACGGGCTTCTGACTAGACTTTTATCTTTCGTCAAAGGGGTCACAATAACCTGACGAACATCAGCATCCTGTTCATTAAAAAGAATATAACAATCTTCCTCGGTGGTCGTACGTTTTAAAATATTCTGTATACGTTCCACCTCTATATGAGGTGATTTATATTCAATCATTTTACCTTTTATAGCGGGTTGCACTGTGACAACAGGGATTGCTTCAGGCTGTAATACATTTTCATTTGCTCGATTTCCCTTTTTAATCAGGGCTGATGATGTCCCTACTCGCTTTTGAAACTCATCCATTTTCAGCAAAACAGCACTCATACCACTGCCTGAAAGAACCAAACTATTTTTTCCTGCATCCAAAATAATTTCGCTGTTTTGCGTTGCACTTTTCAATAAAGCTTGAATTTGTTGAGGTGTTAAAGTTGTTGAGTTCTCTTCCTGATTTGAAACTTTGCCATAAGATTGACCATTAATTTTTAAAATATATTGCTTAGGAATGACCGCTTTTTCATCACCAACCATCATAGTAAATTCAGCTTTTACAGGTGTATTTGTACCTGCTTTTCGAGTCAATAAAACGCTGACCATATTTTCAAAGCTATTTTCATCTGTGTGATATCCCGCTGCTCGGCATGTTCCGGTATTGTCACAAGCAAGCTCCCAATCACCATGGCTAAATGAAATCCCTTTAATTTCAGCAAATATACTTGTGCTAGCGAAGCTCGAGCAGATCAATAAAATTGTTTTTAAATGACTTTTAATATCATCTTTCATCTTAGTATTTTTCATTTTCTGTCCTTTTAAATGCGCTATTTTTTGATGATCCATACTCTTGTCGTCCATAATATTAAAATGCTCGGCTAACAACTTGACCTTGAAATTTTAAACAATCTTCAACACGTATGCGTTGTATTTCGGACAACTCATCAACATTAAACCAACGATATTCGGAATGTTCTACACTGAGTTTAATTTCTGTATTTTCCTTGAAGTGGCATTTGAAAATAAAAGCATGTGAAGTCACCGCACTGTGAAAATAAACACCCGATAAATAATCAAGTTCAATCTCACAACCTAATTCTTCATAGCATTCACGAAACAATGCATCATGAATGGTTTCCCCCATGTCCAAACCACCACCAGGCAAGCCCCATGCATGCTCAGCATAAGTAGCTTTCAGCAATAAAATCTGACCCACTGTATTACAAATGACCGCATGAGAACTCAGTCGGTAAAAATCATGAAATCCCATACAATCTGCCTATTAGAATCGTTTAATTAAATAAGTTTTTGTTAAGAATAGACGTAAAGCATACACGACACCAATGGCGAAAACGCTATAACCAATGTCAGGAGAAAATATAGGAATACACAGCACAATTATTGTTGTTAATGGATAGAACCATTTTTTCATGCCATTAAGCGTATGTGCTTCATGCAGTGCCCACAAACTTCCCGTATAAATGACCAATGGAATTGCCACGAGCCACCCCGCCATTTGATCTGAAATATGTGCTTGATGAGTCGCAACATCAACAGCTGCTGCAAGACTTGCCCCAATCATGGCAATACTAATAAAAATAAAGAAATGTCCATACCCCCAAGAAAACACACGTTTTCGGGTAGTTAAAGTATCGCCCACTTCATTATCAAAATATGCCCACCACATGGTAAACATTATAATCAAGCCACCAACCATTAAGAAAATTAACTCAGTACTCAGTAGCTGACTTTGTAGTGCATCGGCAATTGCGCTATAACAGCCCACAATCGATTCACCTAATACAATGATGGTCAAAAGTGAATAGCGCTCTGCAATATGATGCGGATGCCATGGTGTTCTACTCGCAGCTTCCGCCCAAAGTGGCACACTCAACTCAGCACACACTAATCCAGCAAAAATAAATAAAGTTAAATCAATTGGGGCAAAATGAAACAATAGCCATGCAAGTTGTACAATAACAATACCAATCACATAGCGTATTGCAGTTTTTCTACGTTCTAAATCACTTGCTGCCACTCGAAGCCATTGAACAACCAAACCAAGCCGCATAATCACATAACCCGCGACAATTACATCGAAGTCATCTTTTTGAAATGCCATGGGAATGCCCGCAGCAATCACCAATGAACCAATAATCTGTACAAAGGTCATAACTCTGTAAAAAGCATCATCATTGTCATAGGCAGAGGCAAACCAACTAAAGTTCATCCATGCCCACCACAAAGCAAAAAACACCATCAAATAATGCACAAGTCCTGTACTTAAATGGTTTTCAATCATACTGTGATGCAGTTGCACACCTGCTGTTGCAATAGCGACCACAAAAATCAAATCAAATAAGAGTTCAAGCGATGTCGCCACACGATGCGACTCGTGCGGATTTCGAGGTAAAAGAGGTTTCAACCACGTAGGGCGAGTAGGAACAGAGTTTGACATAAGTAATATTTCTTCGATTTATTTTCAGTGAATTTTTTCAAATCGTTTCACAGAACACAAGTCATATTTTATATGTTATTGGCACTTATCTTAAATTTTGTGAATCATATGACTAAAATATTTCTTCTCTAAAAATAAAAAAAATCCTGTCTTCAAACAGGATTTATCAAAGAAATAGGTCAGTTTAATAACATTATTTCCTGATCAAATTTTCTATCTTAAAATAATTTAAACCACTAATCTGAGTTTGGGCTTATTTTTAAGTACAATCGCTTGACCTGTTAGCAGATCAACAGGCATCGAAATATGTTGATGTACAACAAGCCAAGCATCATCTTTCTTCTGTAAACATAGCGTTGTACGACACCAAGGCATATCTAATTTGCCTTTCAAAATTGGATTTTCAACTTTAGAATGGCAATGCATTACCACCAAATCATCTGCTGCATACAAACGAACTTCACGGCGAGAGATTTTCATTTCTTCATTAAAATAAGGACTAAATTTTTCCCATTCTTTTTTGTATTGTCTTACACCATCAAGCTGAGAGCTGACATCAAACATACTGATATCGGTAGCGCACTGTTGCATTAAATCATCAACGTGTTGACCCAATAATGCCTGATCCCAAGCCTGAATGACTTGTAGAACTTCTTCTGCAATAATATGATTACCTACAATTTCAATATGACCTATATTCATAGAGGAATTCCTCAACATTATTTTTATTAACGTGATGAATTTAACACTTTTAATGATATTTTGTTAATTGATTTGATTTTTTTTTGTTATTTTTTGAAATTTTTAAATTGCGTTTAAAAAAATGAACACTCCATACTGAAATTCTAAACAATCCAATAACAATCTACTAAATTATAACAAAATGAAAAGAGCATGTATTTACATGCTCTTTTGTAATAAATCCGATAAAACTTGGCTTGATCTTTAATTTAAGTCTTGAGTATCAAGTCTCTATCGTCAGATCTTTAATTTTATCAGATGAACCATTTTTCTTGACTGACTCAATGCCATTATCACGTGCAGCTTCACTCGAATAGAACTGACTTGTACCAATAATCTGATGGTTTGCTGCTTTTAAATTAAAGTATGGTTTACCATTTTTAGCTTCAAGTCGCTCATAACGCCCATCTTCAGGACTATTTTTTTGAACTGACTCGATCCCATTTTGTGCAGAAGCTTTGGCTTTATAAAGTTCGCTCGTCAAAATCACTTCGCCATTACCTGCTTTTAATACAAAACGATATTGATCATCTTTTGCCTGACTAATTTCATACCATCCTGACATATTGATTTTCCTCTAGTTATTTTTACATTTATTGTTTCGAAATCGTGCTTTATCTGCATAAAAATATGCGCGTGCACTAAAATATAAATGACTTTACTGTATTTTCACAACTGCTTTTAACAACTCAATTACAACTTTAAATGAAGGACTTTGCTAATATCTGAAAAAATAAACATCTTATTGATATTTATTATATTAATAATTAAAAAATCTTCACTCTGCTATAAACATCACGGCAACTGCAAAAATCACTGTTGAATAAAACAATAAAGGTAAAATCAAAAACCAAAAAATGCCCCAACGATTGACTTGAAATACAGTTTTAGCTGCAATAAAACTCACCAAGCAAGAGTAAATTAAAGTAACCAGAACAATAATTACACTCCAGATTTCATCTGCATAATATGCCTCGTTATAGTTTTGATACAGTAAAGTTTGAATAATGGTAACAGCAATAATCGGAACAACTGCACTCATCCACTGTAAGACATTCACCTGTTTTGCCAAGGTAAGATCGGGGGATGATACCCCACTTCTTTTTAAGCGAAATTCATACCACCATCCATATAAATGCCATGCAATAAAACCACCGAACAAACCAACCGTTAATACAAATCCCCAATAATTGATCCAATTATTTACAGTAAAATCAAGGATATTAGAGCTAGAATTTAATTCAGCTTTAATCATTTGAGTATCAATACGGTCCATAACCACAAAGATACCAAGTAAATAGGCAAGCAAATAAACTTTGCTCCGATCTAGATGGGGTAAATCTTGAAAATAACGCTTTGGTTGGAAAAAGAGTTGTAAAAGCCGTTTCGAATGAATTGCCGACTGCTGCTTTACACTTGGGTGTGCTGATTTTGATAAATATTCAGACATTTTTATTCTTCTGTGATTCAATTTTATTTTCAATTATTTGTAAGCATTTTAGGGCAACAAATCCAGTTGAAATTTGTTACCTTATTTCTGACATCTTAATGAATTATCATCTTTAGCAATTAAGCTTTTTTAACATATTCTGATTTCAGTTTAATGCTTCCAATCCCATCAACTTTACAATCAAGATCATGACCATCTGTTGCATCAGGAACTAAACGAATATTTTTGACTTTCGTTCCTTGGCGAACAACTGATGATGAACCTTTCAATTTCAAATCTTTAACCACAGTGACTGCATCACCATCTGCAAGGACATTACCAAATGCATCTTTAATGATGCTGATCTCATCACCTGCAAGTACCTCACCTTCTTTCCATTCATAAGTACATTCGGGGCAAATCAGTACACCTGCATCTTCATAGGTATATTCAGACTGACATTTTGGACAATTAGGCAAAGACATAAGCCACCTCAAAAATTAAAAAGGCAAAAACTAATTATAACATTTTTATAATTTTCAAAAATTTAAATCACATATTTATTGTAAGGCAATAAAAATACCGCTCAGTTTTCTCTTTGCTTGAATAAATTCACTATCACTGTTAAATGATTTTGCATGGTATTTTTAGATGCTGTCAGAAAAGTTACTGTTTTCTCTCTCGTCATAAAATTCCACAATTCATCAAGATCCTGACTTTGCTCTGCCAACTCCTCCAAATAACGCTGCTGAAATACATCCCAACGCTGTTCTGGCGCTTCATGATACCATTTTCGTAATTCATTAGATGGGCTTAATCCTTTTGGCCATAAATCGATCTGAGCTACTTCTTTTTTAATTCCTCTAGGCCAAAGTCGATCTAACAAAATTCTTTTGCCATCAGTTACTAATATTTCATCATAAATTCTTTTTTGTTTAATGTTCATGTATTGTTCCTCGACTTTACCTGTCGAATTAAGCTTATCCATTTACATGTAAAATTTATATTACAGCGGGCTTTAAACCAATAAAAGCCCATAAAAAAAGAGATGTTGAACATCTCTTTTTAATTTTCATTTAAGACGATTGGCTTAAATATGTTTAGGCTTCATCTTCTTCGTCTTCATCATCGTAAACGTACGCCATGCAACCCCAGCCATCGTATTCACCACCATGCTGTTCTGCAATTTTGGTAAACCATTCTTCTAAATCGACAATATCTGAATGCTCAGGTTCCATATAGACGTAAATCGTGATAATCCACTCTGAACTTTCGCCTTCGGTATCTTCAAACAAACTGATTTTTTGTTCTTCTTTTAGCAAATATAACGCACACTGATCCGCTTGTTCCTCACTTTTAAATGCAATTGAATATTCAATTTCATGTGGTTCAGTCAGGTCATCACCATCTGTATGCATTTGCCACAGTACGTTGCCATTGTCATCATCTGGGTAGAGTTCGTAATTGCGGGTCATGAGATTATCCTTTTACAGAAAGACGGTGATTATTGATTCTAGATTAGCGCAAAATTATTGCATTTTGCAGATTAAATCTCACTTCAGGCGATAAATTAGCGTTCACTTTCAATTTTGCAACAAAGGATATTATTAAAACGGAACACTTCCCTGAATTTTTAAGTCAATGCCACTCAACGGTTGCTTAAATTCAAGTAAACACGCATGTAAAGCCATACGCCCTAAAGGACTTTTTATCGGCTCAGGATGATAAATTTCATCACCTGTAATTGGATGCCCAATATGCATCATGTGAACACGAAGTTGATGTGAACGTCCTGTAATTGGAGTCAACAACACTCTGCTAATATCCTGATTTTCATAATATTCAACACGTTCATATAACGTCTGTGCGGACTTCCCGAGTTCATAATGCACCATTTGACGTGGACGATTTTCCCAATCAGTAATGAGTGGAACATCGACTTGACCCTGTTTTTCGAGTTTACCCTGAACCAAAGCAACATAATTTTTCTTGACGGTTCTTGCCTGAAACATTTTGCTCACCGCAACTTCCGCATCACGGTGTTTCGCAAACATTAAAATACCTGAAGTCGCCATATCTAAACGATGGGTAATTTTAGCTAAAGGAAATTGCTCAACTACTCGTAAGTAAGCACTGTCATGATGCTCAGGCAAACGCCCTGGTACAGACAACAGCCCCGCAGGTTTATCAATAATCACCAAATCATCATCTTCATACAAAATAACAAGGGCTTTCTGTGGCGGAGCATAAACAAAATGGGTGTTCAAAGGCATAAGGGCGGGTTCAAAATATTTCAAATCAGATTTTAAATAGTCCTGATCATATTCGCTACTCTTTGTAGTGCCATTATTTTGTATTTGGGTGTTAAAACATTCTGATTTTTTATACTTCAACTGATTTTACGGTTGTTGTCGCCTTACCTAGATCTTTAGACTGATACATTAAGCCATCAGCATGATGTTTTGCGTCATCAGGTTTATGAGGTAACTCATAAAACAGGCTAATCCCCATACTAAAATCGACACCAAAATCTCGCTTCATTTCCGTTCTAGAAAATAATTGACGAAGATGCCCTTCATAAGTATCAACCGCTTGCTGATTAGTATCATTCAATAATACTACAAACTCATCTCCGCCCATACGCGCTACAATATCTGCAGAAGACACTGATTTTTGTAATACGCGAGCAAAGCGAATAAGCACCTCATCACCCTGACTATGCCCAAGTCGATCATTGACTTGCTTAAAACCATCAAGATCAATGACACAAATGGCTGACTGCTGTTCTTTACTACGTTGACGATAGGCAATTTCATACTGAATCTCAAATGAACGGAAGTTATTTAAGCCCGTTAATGAATCTTTCATTGCCATACACGTCATTTTGGCAAGCACTGTTTTTACTCGAATCAGTAAAAATGCCACAATCGCAAATGAAATTACCCGTACGCCTGCATTCCAATAGGGAATGATTGGACTACTATAAATATGCCCTGTATGAAAATCGCTATATAACCAAATTAAACCTGACAAGATCACTGCGCTCAATGCAATGCGTGTTGGCTCATACCAAGCGGCAATAGAAACGGGGATTAAATAAAATACCGTAATAGAATATTCAAACCCTGTTGCAAGGTCGAGCCATCCTATCAACAGTAAGCTAATAAGAATAAAAATACGACGAAAATAGACATGAGTCGTTAGTAAATAATCTAAAATTTTCATGTAATACCGTTCGGCTTAGACCGCTTCTAGGATAACCTGAATCACTGAATTTTCACAATTTTTAAGATTAACTGTCATGATTAGATAAATTCAATGATGGGTTGAATATACGCTTTTAAATACTAAAGCTCATGAAAAAATAGTCTTAAGGCAAACCGTAAAATATGTCAATAAATATGAAACATAGTACAAAACAACTAAGGAAAAATTGATACTGGATATAAAGATTATTGTAATGGTTGGTTTGGGTCATTTTATATTGTGAATGTTAAAATAAGCCATACAATCTACAGATAAGACAGATAAAAAATTCTTGGGGCATTTGGGAAAATTTAATTTACTTCAACAACGATCGCTTTGTAAGCGACTAGCTTTAGCCTATAAACTTGTGATCTATAGCGTCCTAAGCCGAATCGAGACCTTTTGGGTATGTACTGCACTCACGTTATACGTAACTCACAGCATGCTACTCTTTTCGATCCCATCACACCCTTGAAATCTATAGTAGCCAAAAGGCGTCGGAATTATTTCCCTAAGACCAGTTGATTTCAAACTGATTTAGGATTATTTTCTGCAATTAGACATCTTTAAAGTATTTTTTCCTGAATTAATTTAAATAAAGAAGTTTTACTACATATAAACTATATTTATTCAGAAATTTATCATACGAATATTCTACCAAATGTACATTTGATACTTTTAAATTTTATAAAAAAAAGAACACCGAAGTGTTCTTGCGCCTGAAGCAAATTTCGATCGAACAAGGCAAGCTCCCCAAGACTTCAATCCCTGTTCGATCAACCTATTTAAGCGGCGACCATACGACCTTGCGCTGCTTTATCTTGAAGTAACTGCATATAATATTCTCTCATCTGATCACGCTCACCACAGACAAACGCAGTTAAGTAGTGAGTCAATTGTTCAAAACCAATACTTTTATAACCAAGTACAGATTTAGATTGACGTGTAATTAGACCAAATAAATCTTTAAATGGAACCATCATTGGAATATTGCTCTCTAAGCGAAACTCAAGCGCATCACCGACTGAAAATGCATTAAGTGTAATGTTTAAATATTCTCCAGTTTCTTGGTTTCTCACAAAAAATGTAGAATTTGAACCGTCCATTTGCAACTGTAAAATACGTAAACCACGCCAATTGAGTGAGTCAAATTTTGCCAATACTTCCTGGGTTGTATTGTCAGGAGATACTTCAGAATCTAATACATTTTTTCGACCCGGAAAATGTATTTCTACTTCAAAGTTTTTCATTATTATTTATTCCTATACCCTAGCAATGAGATACTAGCAGGAGTATTTTCCCTTTTGCCTACGGGATTTTCGATGATTATCTATTCTTAATCGTTGAATATACAGACTTTCCAAGAGTGTTATCACATTTAGTCTAAGAAATCATGATCTGCCTATGCTTAATCCATTTTTACGGAACAAAAATATTTTTTGCGATACTTTTCATTCTTCAAATCAAAAACATAGACTCATATACATGTTTTCATTAAAACAGTTAAAACCGACTCAAATACTTTGAATTTATTTTAATTAACTTAAAGTGTTTTTATTTACAAATGCATGAAGAATGTATTGCTATAAATACATGACAAAATTGAATGCTATTTTACATGCTGAGCAGCAAAAATAAGACGAGAGCGATCTATAAAATGTGCTTCAAGTTTGAAGTGAAATGATATTTGGAATTTTTGATGAAGATGACGCAGAATTACTGATGAAGCAAAATTTTTAAGGGGTGAGGGAAAATCTGATGTTTTACTTCAACTATCACTCTTGGTAAGAAATGACCTTCTAGCCTATAAACTTTTGATCTATAGCGTCCTAAGCCGAATCGAGACCTTGTGGGTTTGTACTGCACTCGCGTTTTGCGCCGCTCACAGCATGCTACTCTTTTCGATCCCATCACACCCTTGAAAGCTATAATAGTTAAAGCTATACGGAATTAATTTCCGAAGATTTACTCATTTCCAATATTTTTAGGAATATTTTTCATTGTTTACTATAAAATAAAAATAATTTCCCAAAAAAAATATTTTTACTGCTTTTTTTATCATTTTAAAGTTAAAAAGCACTGCTTTTTTTCCAAATCACTACTCAAATGATTTATTCAAATTGAATAAACCCAGTACAGGATACTCCTCATTTAAGCTGAGTATCTTGTACTGTTTTCAAATTAAGCGATGCGATATTCTTGCAGTGACTTTTTATGAAGTAATTGTTTGTAATGCTCAATCATTGAATCAACATGCCCATCTAAAAAAACTGAAAGTTGTTCAACAACTTGGCTTTGATTTAAATTTTTATAAATTACCGTATAATTTTTGGTTCGTTTGAGCAACCCTAATAACTCCTTACTCACCACGCTAAACTCAATATTACTGTCAATATGAAACTGTGGTTCAGTCTGAGTACTATGTGCGTTTAACGTTATACTTATATATTGTTCAGTCTCAACGTTCATTATGCTAAAAGTACTTTCGCTTTCCATCTGTTGTAATTGTTTCAATAATTGACGACGCCAATTGATATTAAAAAACTTACGTAATATTAAATTTATATCTTGTGATTCAAAGCTTTCCGTTTGCTCCGCCCCATTTCCTTCAGATAAAGTAATTTCAACTTCAAAATTTTTCATGCTTTCACTAATCCATGTGTTTTAAGTATTGTTGTTTATTAATAACACTTATCTTATTGTTTAAAAACAGCCTAATACGTGACTTTATTAAAATTTAATCAATTTTTAGTGTTTAAATTCACAAATATACACGTATTTTTTATACGCCTTTAGTATTAGGTGAAATATCAATCATACTTTTTTTATAAATCTTTTTATATTGAAGCACATAGAAATTTTAAAAATTTTATGTTCCTCAATATATACTTTTTATTTCATCATTTTTGATATAAACATATTTAGAAATATAAAAACTCAGCCTAAAAGCTGAGTTTAACAACATTTAAAATTAAATTGATGATGCTAAAAAACCAATATCATTGCTCTGTACAACAAGCTGTACAGGGCTGAATTTTTTCTTTCGACCAATTCATTTTGGCTCTTTTCAAAGCAAGCTCAATATTTGCGAAATACCCAATCAGAATTTGTTGGCTCGAATTAGGCAAGTGTTCACAACCCTTTGTTGCATTATGTATTTGATAGACCCCATTGGCTGAGGGATTTTCATTGATAATAAATTTGATCATAGCACTCTCCCCAATACTTTAAAGTTCAATTTAAAATAATCCCATACAAAAAGTATGTCTTTATAAAACTAAACTGATCTTGGATAAAAATCAAACTAAATGAGCAATTATTTTCTTTATACTGCTGAATGATTTAAATTTTCTTGTTTTTTACGACGAATCCAGCGGATTCCAATAATCATCAGAATAATCCCAGCAATGACCACGAATACAGGAACAAAAAAGGATAAGACAGAGATCAGCAATGCACTGATCCATTCAGTTGTAGAAACCAATGGATTAGCAATCCCTCCTGTCGTTGCTGTAGATAAGCCACGGACTGCAACGGTACTGAGTTGTACTGCTGATGCTGTTCCACCTCCAACAATAATTGCAGCTGCCCAACTTGCAAAGGGTGACATTTCTCCTGTACTCACTGCCATCGTGGTCAGTGTACCTGCAATCATCGCCGCAGGTGTAGAAATGCTGTCTAAAGCGTTATCTACCCACGGAATGTAATAAGCCCCAATTTCACAAACGGTCGCCACTGTAAGCCCGATACAAACTGACGGCATTGCCAACCATTCAAAACCTTTCATGGGTTCAAATAATCCAGTCAGTGATGCAACGCTCATCACCAGTAATGGAACAAAGACACGAAAGCCACAGGCTGCACTTAATCCAATGCCTATGCATAGGCTGAGTATTGTTTCAATCATTGTGCATCTACCTTTATTTTTATAAATTATTAAATAAGGTAGCAAAAAGCCCTATTGAGTAATAGGGCTTTTTTTTAAACAGTGAGTAACTGTTTTATTTGTGCTGCTTAGGCATTCTTATTGTTGAATTGATTGCCAAGGCATTTGGTACACGGGGGTAAACGGTCTGTACCAATTTCTAAGTAAGCGCGATGTCCGCATTGGACACAAAAATAGAAGCCTGTTCCGGGTTGTTCGCCAGCAGTAACCATTTTTGTTCTCCATAGGTTTTTAGAAATGGTGAATAAAGTATAATCAATTTTTGAGGTTTGTCTATTGGTTATTTTAAATAAAAATGGTGTCATTTTTGCAAGAAATATAAAACTCTAATTTTTGGGAATTTATCTAGATTTTGTGATGTGGTTTTAGAGTTTGCTATGTTTTCTTCGTTAATGTTTAAGAAATGAATCGAAATTTCTATTTAAGTCTTTCTTTTATTTTCTCATATCAAGTAGCATTCTATCTTCACCAAACTCAATGCCTCGTTCGAGTAGCTTTGCATGTGCTGCGTGATGGATGACTCCTTTTTGCTAACCTTAGCTTCGAATAATCTGCGTAATGTTTCTTCGCTGACATTCGGATGACCCACCACTTCTATGCGTACTCCCCCAAAATTTGTCGTTTGCAAAGCGGTCAAGTATTTCAGCATCTGCATCAGGGTTCATTGCTACCATGACTCGAATCGCTTGATTCGGCTCTGTTAGGAATGGTTCAAGTTTGCTGTATTGGCTGCACCACTTGCTACAATATAGCGATGTTTTTCTTCGGCTTTTTGTTCAGGGGATTTTTTTGGCATGAGTTTCTTAGCTTATATTTTATTGAAAGTTCTTATGTGCAAACAAATATAGACCAACTCTCATTAAATCTCTAAATCGCTTTTGTTACCCAATTTTCTATTTTTAATTGATTGACTCGTAAAAATTCTTTTTCATTATTGGTCACCATGACCCAATCATTTGCTCTCGCATGTGCTGCAAGCCATAAATCATTGTTACCTATAATCTGACCTTTTAAAGTTAAGTCTTTTCGTATTTGTGCATAATGTTCAGCAACTGTTTCATCCAGTTCAACAACAGGAATGATTGCGCTTAATTCATCTATGACTTTTAAAGCCTTTTCTTTGTTTTGACTTTTTTCAGCACCAAAACGTAACTCGCCTAAAGTAATCACTGACATTAAAATGCTACGGTCTGGCAAATGCTTTTCAAAATGCTGACGGACAATTTCAGGTTGATGCTTAGTGATATAGATACAAATATTTGTATCCAATAAGTATTGTGTCGACATTAGAATTCTTCTCGTTCTTGTGGTGGTTCATCCACTCTTTCTTCTACATAGAAGTCTTCAGGCATCTGTGCCAATACTTTAAACAAATAGTCTGCTGTCACAGGTTTTTCACGCAATATGACCTCGTCACCACGGCGAAAGATTTCGACTTCTTTTCCTTCAAAGCGAAATTCTTTCGGTAAACGAATGGCTTGGCTACGACCTGTCATAAAAACTTTTGCTGTAGTCATGGGCTACTCCAATAGTTTTGGTATATATCTTATGATAGGTATTTTTTGAGTGTTTTTCAACCAGCCTTATAAATTTAATTCTAAACTATCTTCACTATTCATCTGCAACACTAGCAGAATCTTTAGGAATAGCGTTAACATCAACCATTTTTAAATTTTTAATACCACACTCATTCGTAAGTTTGATAAATCTTTCCCATCTTTTATCAGATATATTCATATTATGAATTACTAAATAAATACCTCTTAAAGATTTCTCTGCTTTTAAATAAATAGGTAGTTGTGATAAATATCCTTTTTCCAATTTACTATTAGAAGTTAACTTCACTTCAACAAGTACCTTGCTATCAGATCCACTACTAAATTTAAAGTCCACAGGTCCCCTACCTGCATCAGACTCAGGACTTAGATCAATTTTATTTGCTTTACAATAACTATCTGCTATACCAAAAAATAAAAGTTGTGCAGCAGATTCATGCTTTCTTTTCCCATCCTTGTCATAAAGTAAATTACACAATTGATTGTCTTCAACCAGTACCTTGAAATGCTCACAAATTTTTTCAACTAATAAATACACATCATCAAGTGAAGGATTATTAGCCAACTTTAATTGTAATGGATATTCTTGAGCAAAAGCTTTTGTTGCCTGATACCAAATCGTTTCTCCAGTTGGATCATCTAAGAAATCATAATATTCAAGTGGCGCAGATTTATAAGCCCGTAAAATTTCTTTTAAAAACTCGGGGTCATCCAAAATTGCCTTACGAATATGCCCCTTTTGCTCTTTAATAGTTATTTTTTTAAAAGACCCTTCTATTACAGAATTTAAGTAGTTTCGGAGTTGCTCATTATGCTTACAGATCCAATCAATATCCATAAAGCTATCAGCAATAGGTAAGTCTCTCAAAAACTCTTTTGGCACAAGAATTACGGGCTTACCATTTAATATATTTTCGGGTAGATCAGCTGTAGAGTGATTTCTTGAAAAGGACAATGGGACTAATTTTATTTCAAACGTTGAGCATATTCGCTGTGTATAAGCTATTAAATTCTCAATCAAAATATTTGAGATTAAATCACTAATAAGATCTGGACCAATACCATCCTGAAAACCGCCTATTAATTCGAAAATTGATGGATCATCTGTACCAGCTTCTAATATTTTTTTTAAATTTCTGAATATCTCTATTTTCTTTATCTTTCCAATCCCGCCACCACCTTCATTATCCTTTCCGTAGCCAATTGAAAGCCCATTAATTTCACTAGATTTAAAGATTTTTAATGCTTTGTTCCAAAATAAATCATTTTCTACATTACTAGCTTTTAATAACCTCAAAATACTTTCGAAATATGTTTCAATTTTATCTGAAGCATTTTTAAACTCTGGAATTTTTGTGTTCTTCACTAATAAAGGATCTATAAATAACCTTGTATCTATACCCAAGATTGGATCAAGTGCTCCTTCGGTCTCGTAAGCCTTACCATCAATATTATATGAATCAGCAAAACTAATTGTCATGTTATTCTCAAAATAAAAACCCTACATAAATGTAGGGTCTTTTTACAACAAAATCAATTATATCAGCTTAAAGTCTCAAGCCACATTCCCTTCCAAGAAATCCTGTGCAAAGCGTTGCAACACACCACCCGCTTCATACACATGCACTTCTTCTTCCGTATCTAAACGGCAAGTTACAGCGACTTCAACAATTTCACTCTTACCATCTTCAGTCGCACGCTCAATCACCAAAGTTAAGTCAGAACGAGGTGCAATATTTCCAATCACGCTATACAACTCAGTACCATCAAGCTTTAACGTCTTACGGTCAACGCCTGCTTTAAACTCAAGCGGTAACACACCCATACCGACAAGGTTGGTACGGTGAATACGCTCAAAACCTTCCGCAACAATCACTTCAACACCTGCAAGACGAACACCTTTAGCAGCCCAGTCACGGCTTGAACCCTGACCATAGTCTTTACCTGCGATGATAATCAGCGGTTGCTTACGATTCATATAAGTTTCAATCGCTTCCCACATACGCATTACTTCGCCCTCAGGTTCAACTCGTGCTTTCGACCCCTGCTTGATCGTACCATCAGCACGAACCACCATTTCATTGAACAGTTTAGGGTTAGCAAATGTTGCACGTTGCGTAGTCAAATGGTCGCCACGGTGCGTTGCGTAAGAGTTAAAATCTTCCTCAGGTACGCCCATTTTCTTCAAATATTCACCTGAAGCACTGTCTAACACAATCGCATTTGATGGAGACAAATGATCCGTGGTGATATTGTCACCCAAGATTGCAAGTGGACGCATGTTTGCCAAAGTACGTGGCGCTGCCAAAGCACCTTCCCAATACGGCGGACGGCGGATATAAGTACTTTGCGGACGCCAGTTATACAACGGACTTTCAGATTTAGCATTCACGCCCAAATCAAACATTGGAATGTAAATTTTCTTAAATTGTTCAGGCTTAACCGCAACTTTTACAAGTGCATCGATTTCTTCATCTGATGGCCAAATGTCTTTTAAATAAATTGGATTACCATCTTTATCATTGCCCAATGAATCCGTTTCGATGTCAAATCGAATTGTTCCTGCAATCGCATACGCTACAACAAGCGGAGGCGAAGCTAAGAATGCTTGTTTTGCATAAGGATGGATACGACCATCGAAGTTACGGTTCCCTGAAAGTACTGCAGTTGCGTACACATCACGATCGATAATTTCTTTTTGAATTACAGGGTCTAATGCGCCTGACATACCATTACAAGTGGTACATGCATACGCCACGATACCAAAACCAAGTTTTTCTAAATCTGTTAGTACGCCTGCTTCTTCAAGGTACAAAGCAGCTGCTTTAGAACCCGGTGCAAATGATGATTTCACCCAAGGTTTACGCACTAAACCAAGTTCATTGGCTTTACGTGCAAGCAAGCCTGCTGCCACTGTATTACGAGGGTTTGAAGTATTGGTACACGAGGTAATTGCTGCGATGATTACCGCACCATCAGGAATTAAGCCTGCTGCTTCTTCTGCTTGAGCCGCTTCTAAATTGCCTGCAATACCTTTGGCTTTTAAGTCAGCCGTAGACACTCGCGCATGTGGGTTTGACGGCCCTGCAATGTTACGAGTTACTTGCGATAAATCAAAACGTAATACACGTGGATATTCCGCTTGTGTCATATCAGATGCCCAAAGACCAATTTCTTTGGCATAGCTTTCAACAAGTTTAACTTGATCCGCTTCACGACCTGTTAGCGTTAAATAATCAATAGTGTTTTGGTCGATGTAGAACATAGCCGCTGTTGCGCCATATTCAGGGGTCATGTTGGAAATCGTTGCACGATCACCCACTGACATGCTGTCTGCACCTTCACCGAAGAATTCGAGGTATGCACCAACTACACGTTCTTTGCGTAGAAATTCAGTTAATGCTAAAACGATATCTGTTGCCGTAATGCCTGACTGACGCTGACCCACAAATTCTACACCGATGATGTCTGGAAGACGCATCCATGATGCACGACCGAGCATTACATTTTCAGCTTCGAGTCCACCTACACCAATTGAGATCACGCCAAGTGCATCTGTATGTGGAGTGTGCGAGTCTGTACCTACACAAGTATCTGGGAATGCTAAACCATCACGATTTTGAATTACTGGAGACATTTTCTCCAAGTTGATTTGGTGCATGATGCCGTTGCCCGCAGGGATTACATCGACATTTTCAAAAGCTGTTTTAGTCCACTCAATGAAGTGAAAACGGTCTTCATTACGGCGGTCTTCAATCGCACGGTTTTTCTCGAAAGCATCTGGGTCAAAACCACCAAACTCTACAGCGAGAGAATGGTCAACAATAAGCTGTGTTGGCACAACTGGATTGACTTTAGACGGGTCACCGCCCTGTTCTGCAATTGCATCACGCAAGCCTGCAAGGTCAACAAGTGCAGTTTGACCAAGAATGTCATGACACACTACACGTGCAGGATACCAAGGGAAATCATGGTCTTGTTTACGGTTAATCAGTTCTTTTAAAGATTGTTCAAGAATGGCTGGGTCGCATTTACGAACCAATTGTTCAGCCAATACTTTTGATGTGTATGGAAGTTTTGCGTATGCGCCTTGCTGGATGTCTTCTACGGCTTGACGCACATCGAAGTATTCGAGCTGGGTATCTGTCAGAGATTTACGGTAGTTGTTATTCATTACTTTGTGCCTCTTGCATCATTATGTACAGCATGTCTAATGGCTGAATACTACACTGTCGAAAAGCCATTTCCCAAATCGTTTATTTTTCATATAGTTAGATATAAAAACAGGGGGTTTGGAAATATTTGGTAACAACTTGATTGGAATATTTACACTAAATGTGCTTTTTTCTGAAAAATAGCGGAAAATAGAATTCATTCTTTAGTATTAGATTTTAGATAAGTGAGTATTTCATGAGCGAATTGGCTTTCTCTTCATTCACTTTAATTGGTGTGGATGCACAAAAATTTCTACAAGGACAGGTCACTTTAAATACAGAAGCATTGGCTGAAAATGTCACGCGTTATACCGCTATTTGTGATCTGAAAGGTCGTATCCACTTCGGTTTGTGGCTAAAAAAGGTCAATCCTGAACACTTCGAAATTGTCACAACTGCCGACCAAGCAGATGAGTTTTCTAAACACATTAAAAAGTATGGTGCTTTCGCTAAAATGAAACTAGAACTCATGGGTTCAGTTTTTCCAACACTCGTTGATGATACGACTAATTTTTCAGCAGAAACGACCGATATTACTGCTTGGGAAGTATCAGCCATTCAAAATGGGCAAGCTTTTATCACTCAAATCACGCAAGGTTTGTTTCAACCTCAAGAGCTTCGTTTGCATCAACGTGAAGGGATTCAATATGACAAAGGTTGTTATTTGGGTCAGGAAGTTATTGCACGTTTATGGTTTAAAGCGAAGCCTAAAGCATGGTTGCATGTGATTCAGGGTTCAGGTGATGTGCCTGCTTTGGGTGACCAACTTCACAAAGGTATTCAAGTGGTGAATAGTGCTGCTTTTGAGGATGGTTTTATTGCCCTTGTGGTGGCTCGTCCTGATGCTTTGGCAGAGTTAGAAGTCACTGTTTTAGACTTGCCTAAGTATTTGAGTGGTGAGGTGGCTAGACCGCAATAACTCTATAAATTTTAAAATGTTGTGATACATTAGCCTCTAAGTTTAGGGGCTTTTTTATGACTGGAAAATTATACTATTGGGCAGAAAATTTAGATGGTTATAGTTCTGATAATGAACAAGATTATGACCAAATTATAGAAATAAAACGACTGAATTTTTTTATTGGTAAAAATAATGCTGGGAAGAGTCGTTTTTTGAGAAATCTTGTTTTAAATGAAAAATAAATTTCTGATTATTCTTTGACATTATTTAAAACCAATATAGAAGATAATTTAATCTCTAAATTATCAGGTGCTGTTCGGACAATCCAAAGTAGGGACAATTTTTCTTCATATACTCTAGGTGATCTAACGTCGACAACTCCAAATAAAGACGAAGCCATTATAAGAACAATATTACAAAAGCTAAATTTAAGTAAATATGATAAAAACAAGTACATCACTGCTCTAAAAGAACTGCACGATGAACTTATAATTTATAAAAAGAAGCCAAATCGAGATCTACTATTTAAGGATGCTATTACCGAAATTTCTGAATTAGTTAATTTTAAAAAACTCCCTGAAAATAAAAATCTATATATTCCTATTTTAAGAGGTATGCGCCCTGTTACAGAAACAGTAAATAAGCAACCATATATAGAAAGAGCACAAAAAGATTACTTCTCTAATAGCCAAAAATTTGATTCAAAAAATATCATTACAGGTAAATGCCTATATCATGAACTCAAAATTCATTTACTTGGCGAACCCGAACAACGTGAAATTATTAAAAAATATGAAGAAAAATTAAGCCAATATTTCTTTGATAATGAAACTGTTACGCTTATCCCTAAACATGACCAAGATGTAGTGAATATCAAAATAGGTGAAGATAAACAGCGCCCTATTTATGAGCTTGGAGATGGACTACAACAAGCAATCATTCTGACCTATGAAACATATATTAAAAAGTATGATGAATATGGGAATAAGCAAACTTATGCTTTTTTTATAGAAGAACCTGAACTTCACATGCACGCAGGTATGGTTCGTCAACTCATGAACTTCTATCTAAATGAAACCAATCACTATTATTTCTTTACTACACATTCCAACCATCTTTTAGATATGGCTGATGAATCAGATCAAGTTATCATACAAAAATTTGTAAAAGAGCCTAAAGAAAATTCAAAGGAATTTGATTTTAAAATTTATCGCTGTGACCGAGATCGCGACCTACTCGCTTCATTGGGTGTAAAGCCTTCTTCTGTTTATTTAGCCAATTGTACAATTTGGGTTGAAGGTATTATAGACCGCTTATATATCACTAAATATATGGAAAAATATTTAGCTGAATTAAAGGACTCTGATCCTGAGCTTTATAAAAAATATCGTCGTTTTATGCCAAATTATCACTATACATTTGTGGAGTATGCAGGAAGCAACTTAACTCATTGGTCATTTAGTGATGATTATACAGATCATCTCGATGATAAAGGACTCAGCGCAAAAGCCGTAGCAAGTGAAATGCTACTTATTGCTGATGATGATATTCAAACTAGACCCGAACGTGTCAAAGCATTACAGAAAGAACTAAAAAAAGAAAATTATTACATTCTTAAATGTAAAGAAACAGAAAATACCTTACCCAAAGATTCAATTATTAATGTAGCTAAAGTTAAATTCGCGAGAATAAACAAGGATACTAAAAAAAGTTATGACATATTATTAATTGATAATATTACTGATGAAAACTACTTTGATCACAGTGAGTTTGGTATCGGGAAACTCCTTGACCAAGCAATTAAAAAACCAAAATCAACCTCTAATAAAACAGCTTTTTCCGATGGTTTAGGCGTAGGAACAATTAAGGATAAATTAAAATTCTGCCGTGAAATCATTAAGGATTTTGATGAAAATCCTGATTGGCAACTAACACCAAAAGCGAAACAACTCTGTGAGCATATTTTTCAACATATTGAAAAGTGTAATTCTTAAATCTATTCTCATTAATCAGCCAAAGTTTAAAAAGCTTTGGCTTTTTTATAACTATTCTTTCCGCCTCACATAATAAATAACCCCTGCCCGATCATCTGAAAAGTAAAAGGAATTTGCATCAATCCGAAAAATATCTGCTGGTCGCCCATTCACTGTTTTACCCACTAAAAATCCATCCATAAATGTTTCAAGTTTTTGCCCTTTGCGCATAATGGCAATTTTATATCCATGCCCGATCGATTCATCAGTTGAACCATGCAAAGCGACTAAAAAAGCATTTTTGATTGTGTCATCTGTATTCGGATCATCAAAATAATCAAAACCAAGTGCTGACGAATGTGATGGAAAATAAGCATAAGGCGATGGTATATTTTTACAGCCTGAGGCACGTTTGAATTTTGGGTCTGCAAAAATTTTACCATTCGACGAATAACATGACGGCCAACCATAATCCGCATCACGTTTCAGCGCATAAAAGGTTTCATCAGGTTTATTTTTCCCTAAATGGTCTGCCCCTTGATTGGTGGCAAATAAAAATTTACCGACCCATTTCAAGCCCACAGCATTGCGTAAACCCGAAGCATATATCTTTTGTTCTGAACCATCAGGGTTCATTTCTAAAACGCTTGCCCGAACTTTTTCTTTCTCTACACAAGCATTGCAACTAGATCCAACTGAAACATAAATTTTACCATTACCACCGACTGCGATGGTTCGTGTCAGATGCCAACCGCCATATTTATAACTAAGTCCATAATCAGGAAAAGTCGCTAGTATCTCCGCCGTACTTGTTGGTTTTATTTCACCTTTGTTAAATTTTCTTCGGGTGAGTTGATGCGTTTCTGCAATATATAACCAGTCCTGTCCATTGGTATCTGTATAAAACTGCACAGAATTAGGATTTTTTAAACCTGTCATATAGGAAATAACTTTACCAAATTTTCCTGTTGTAGCATTCCAATCATCTAAAATGTAAACAGTGCCTTTTTTATTATCAGACAAATCGTACATATCTGTGACGAACATTCTACCATCGGGTGCTTTAGCAAAAAAACGTACTCGTTTTAAGCCTTCTGCCGCAGGAATGATGTCGTAGTTTATTGGAAGATTTAAAGAAAAATACTTTCCATTTTTTAATTTTATTGGATGCGGAATAAGCTTAGGTTGCTCTGCTAAACTTGCTGTTGAGCAAATTAAACCTATGCATAAAATCGACAGTATTTTTATCATTTTTAAATCCGTCCCGACTCATCTTATCTTACAAAAAATAGCTTTTTGATGTGATATAAATGAAATACTTTTGGCTGAAATATATTTTAAAGAATATATTTAAAAACAATCATCCACAAACAATAAATTGTGAGAAATCCTCATTAACTATCTTTTTATTTGTAGCCGTAATCAATGGCGAAGTCCAACAGCAGAGCGTATTTTTGCAGTGGGTTATGGTATTCATACTCGTTCTGCAGGAACGAGTCGTCATGCAAAACATTGCTTAACCGTTAAAGACATTGCTTGGGCAAATTATATCTGTGTCATGGAACAAAAACATAAAGTATGGATTAAAGAAAAATTTCCTAAAGAGCTATTACATAAGAAAATTATTGTTTTAGATATTCCTGATGATTATCAGTATATGGATGAAGATTTAATCGAAATACTCAAACAATCTATGCAAAGCTATATCGATTAAATCTATATTTTTAAGCAAAATATTCAATCAGAATATTTAAAAATGTTCCCATCAAAATCCATGAAATAACTTATTCATGTCTTTGCATAAATAGTCTTTAAATTGGTATGCACGGGCATGTTTGGCATCAAACTTTGCAGTGACTTCACCCTTTTGAAAAATATAAACACGGTCTTCTTTACTGACTAAAAACTCACCACCAAGTCTCATCAGCAAAGCATCAATTTTGTCTTCATCGGCAATACTTTCATCTTCAAGCACTCTTAAATAATTACGCTTAATGCCTTTAATAAACATACATCTTCTCAAATTTCATTTAGTCTGCGATTTAAACAAATTCCAACTCATCTGCAAAGCCTTATCGAAAAATTTAATCAGTCTAAAAATACTGTTTATTTGTATATTCAAAATGAATATAAATTAAGAAAGAAATTCATAATTTTAGGTTGTTCAGTTTCATTGTAATATTCATAAGTTTACGTATTTTCAATAACTAAATCACATAAATGCATCAACAAATACAATTGAGATGTTTACATTCATAAATTTCAAATTATGATTAAAATCTATCTAAAACATGTGTTCCACTACATAAATGGAATTATGTCGCAGTCACAATAAGGTTATTACAACGATGAAAAAAATTCTGATCGCATCACTTCTTGCACTCACTTCAATTTCTGCATTTGCAGCACCTGATCAAAGTGGACTTGATCCTGCCTTTGCCAAAGTTCAACAGTATTTACAAGCAAAAAATTACACGGCGGCTTATACCGAACTAGATGTTATGGCAAAAGCAGGCAATGCCCAAGCCATGTACAATCAGGCATATATGATCCAAATGGGTCAAGGCACAGCAAAGAATAATGGTAAAGCACTCAAACTTTATCAAGAATCATCAGATAAAGGCTATTCAGTCGCAAGTTATGTTTTGGCTCAAAGCTATGCTACAGGTGAATTAGGGCTTACCAAAGATGCGAAAAAATCTAAGACCTACTTAGAAAAAGCATCTTCACAAGGTTTTGATGATGCAACACTTGAACTTGCAGTCATGGCTTTTGCAGAAGGTAAAGACAAAGAAGCACTACAAAGAATTGATCCGCTCATTAAAAAAGGCAATTCACAGGCCATTCATACCAAAGCGCTATATGACATCACTCAAGGTTATAAAACCAAAAATGAAACTTTGGTAAAACAAGGCTTGAATGCCATTCGTGACCTTGCGACAAAAGGCTATGTGCCTGCGCTCATGGCTGTGGCAAATATGATGACTAATGGCAATATTATTGAACAGAACTTACCTGAAGCGAAAAAGATCTATACTGCTTTGGCAAAAGATAATATTCCAAAAGCGAAAGAATCTTTAGATGTCGTCAATAAACTGCTTGCCGAGCAAGCCAAACAGCCTGCACCGAAAAAATAAAAATCTTGAAAATGACTGATTTATTTGGCTCAGTATCAAACATGATAATGAGCCATTTTTATGATACTTATTTATGACTCTTGAATATTAGATTTAATAAACTACCACCACAACGCAATTAGACTACTAACCACCATAAAACCCACCACTGTACTGAGCATCAATGGGGTTAACACTTCTTCTCTTAAGCCGTAACCCTGTCCCAATATGCCAAATAATGTGGGCATTGGCATTGCAGCAATTAACGTACCTGCATACAGCATTTCCTGACTCACACCCACAGCAGATAATCCTAAATACACACCTAATGGCATCAGCATATTATTAGAAAAGACTAACCAAATGCTTTGTACATTAATAGAGCGAATTCCTAACCCAGCCAAACTACCACCAATCGCAAACAATGCCAAAGGTGATGCTGCTTGTCCTAACATACCAAGTACTTGATCTAAATATTTAGGTAATGGAATCTTTAAGGTTGCACAACCGATTCCTAAAATCACTGCAATAAACAATGGATTAGTCAATAAAGTACGTGCGGTACTTTTTATAACAGACCATAAATCGGACTGCTTTTGCAACCCCATTTCGGCAAGAATTAAAACAGCAGGAATCAGCAATACACTTTCAATAATTACGACCAATGAGATATAAGTAGTGGCTTGGTGTCCCATTAATAGGCTCAACACTGCGGTTCCAATCAGCCCTGTATTTGACATACAAGCACCCATCGAAAAAATCGCAGTATGTGCCTGATTGGTATTTTTGAAAACTTTCTTTGCAACCCAAAATGTTAAGCAGAATAATAAAAAAGTCATGCCTGCATACACGAGAAAGTACGAAGGTAACCAAATCTCTTTTAAATCTTTTGAAGCTAAAGCATGTAACAATAATGCAGGTAATGCGACTTTAATGACAAATGCACCCACTGAATCTATTTGTACTTTATTCAGTAGATTTATTTTTACAGTGAGATAACCTAAAAAGAGCAGTAAAAATATAGGAATCACCACAGCAAAAATCATCTTTCTTACATCCTGAATTTAAATTATGAAATAAGCTGTCATTCTAGAATGATTTGGTTAAAAAATCTCACAATAAAGTAAAATTACACATTTAAAATGCATTGAATAACTGTTTTACTCCATGAGGTTGACAACGTAAATACTGTGGTGCAATTGCTATTTCTGCACCTAAAGTTGCTGCTGCATGCCAAGGCCAACGTGGGTCGTATAGCATCGCGCGTGCCAAGCCAATCGCATCGGCTTTATCCTGTTGCAAAACCTCTTCAGCCTGCTCTGGTTCTGTAATCATTCCTACCGCAATTACAGGAATATTCACCTGTTGTTTAATGGCATGTGCAAAAGGTACTTGGTAATTTTTTCCCACTTGAATGTGTTGGTTAACATGCAAACCACCTGAGGAAACATGTACATACACAGCCCCACCTTGTTCTAAACATTTTGATAATTCAATGCTCGATACAAGATCCCAACTGTCAGATCCTACGCTTTCAGCATCCATCCAATCGGTAGCTGAAATACGAACTCCAACAGGATAACCTTGAGGAACAGCTTGATGAATTGCCTGTAAAACTTCGAGTGTTAAACGCATTCTGTTTTCAAGACTACCGCCATATTGATCGTTACGCAGATTAGACAAAGGTGACATAAACTGATGCAATAAATACCCATGTGCAGCATGTATTTCAATTAGATCAAATCCTGCATCAACTGCACGTACTGCCGCTTTGGCAAAATCTGCAATCACTGTTTGAATCTCGGCAATACTTAAAGTATGTGGCGTAATATCACTTGGTTGAAATGCAATGTTACTTGCAGAAACCGTTTGCCAACCATGCTCGTGATCAGGCGGAAGTTGTCCCCGACCCAACCATGGTTTATCTGTAGATGCTTTTCGCCCTGCATGCGCAAGTTGTACAGCAAAAGGCATAGGTGAAATTGATTTTACTTTTTGCAATACAGCTTGCATCTGATCGCGTTGTGCATCATTCCACAGACCTACATCAGCAAAACTAATACGTCCCTCAGGCTGAACTGCCGTTGCTTCAACAATGCACAAGCCTGCGCCTGACAAAGCATAATTTGCCCATTGTTGTTCGTGCCAATACGTAATTTCACCCTGATTTGTCGCAGAGTATTGACACATCGGTGCAATCACAATTTTATTAACTAATTGCAAAGTGCCAAATTTAATCGGCTCAAAGAGTTTAACCATTCACGATCTGCCCTGATTTTTAAAGTATGTCTTAAAATTGCTTGGTAATGCTCAAACCTGCACTCCAATTGATGCCATCCGCTGGTTCAAAGAAGCGTCCATTACCATCATTTACAATGACTGAGCCAATGTAGTCTTCATCAAATAGATTATCGACACGGGCATAACTACGAATTTTCCAATCGTTATTTTTCCAAATATATCCAATATTTGCACTGGTCACCGTATAACTTGGTGCAGTATCCGTATTTAAATCATCGACATAGATTTTATCCATATAGCGTACATCAACACCTGCATTGAAACCTGTTTCTGGTTGCCATCCTAAAGACAGATAGGCTTGATTCTTCGCAACACCCGGAATTGCATTACCACGTTGTACAATTTTTGCAGGATCTGTATTTGTAATATCAGCATCAAAAGTTGCGTCTAAATAACTATAACTTGCTTGTGTACTTAGCTCACGCCAAAGTTTTTTATTCCATGACAACTCAACGCCTTGACGTAAAGTTTTATCTGCATTTTGGAAAGTTGCTCGACCATCAACAGAACCCGCCGAAACAATGTCATCATTTGTGTTGCTTTGGAAAATCGCCGCTGTAAAGTTACCTAAACGATTTTGTGATTTCACGCCGAGTTCATAGTTATCACTGCTTGATGGTTTGAGTGCAAAATTTATGCCCGATGTTCCTACAGTTGGATATGCCATTTCAGTGAATGTTGGTGTTTCAAACCCTTTGGAATAACTGATATAGCTACTCACTTGCGGTGTCATTTCCCAAGTCAAAGCAGCCGAAGGCAATACCTTGTTATAGTCTGTTTTACCACTATCATTATCATTTCCTGTCGTAATGTAATGATCTTCAGACTCATAATGCACATTGCTATAGCGTAAGCCTGTGTCTATACGCCATGTTGGTAAAAAACTCCAAGATGCTTGTAAATATGGATCTAAATTCCACAATGTATTTTTTTCATCACGGCGTAAATTTCCTTTTACACCAAAGTTATTATTGGCATCGAAATTTTCATAGCCTTGACGATCTTCATTCATCGCATCATAGGCAAGACCTGCACTCACTCGAGTATTCGGCAATAAATCTTTACCAGTCCAACGCAAATCTACACCATAAAAATCACGCTCAAAATCAATAACACCACCTGCATGACGGGCATTATTCTGCGCTGCTTTTGGAATGGATTGATACTGCGTAACCTCACGATGACCTGCATAAATCATGCTATAAATTTCATGACGATCGTTCAAAGGTTTAAGCCAATTTAAACCAGTTTGCGTCTGATTAATCTCTTTGCGTACATCATATTGATTTTTAGCATCATTAACTTGCTTAGGATCGGCTTTCCACTGTGCTCGGCTTAAACCTTGTGGATCATCGGCATTAATATCAACATGATTCAATAACCAATTGATTTTTGAACCGTCATCCAAACTCCAAGTCAACTTGGCATTACTTAATACTTTTTTTGCTGCACTATGATCACGATAGCCATCGGTATCAAAGTATGATGAACTAACAACATAGCTTGGCTCATTGGCATGATCTGCACCGCCCTGCAAAATAATATCTGCACGGCCTTTATTATGACTACCCCCGGCATAGCCGACTTCAACAGAATCTTTACCTTGTCCTTCTTTGGTTGTCGTTAAGATCGTCCCCCCCGAAGAATTCCCATATAACGCTGAAAATGGGCCACCCAAAACTTCAATATGATCTAAACTTACTAAATCAATATTGGATGTTTGCCCCTGACCATCAGGCATAGTTGCAGGAATACCATCGACATATAAACGGACACCACGGACACCAAACGTTGAACGTGCGCCAAAACCACGCATAGAAAGTTGTAAATCTTGCGCATAATTTTCACGGTTATTTAACTGTAAACCCGGTACACCACTCAGTGTTTCTGTTAAATTCACACCTAAATTATTTTGATGATCCTTTTGTTCTATTCGATATACCGAAGCAGGTGTATCTAACCAAGCAGTATCTGAACGAATAGCTTGAATGGTTATGTTCGGTAACTTTTCAAACTTTTCCGTATTTTTATTATTTTCAATCGAATGATCTACCTCTGTTACAGATACACTCCCTTCTGTTTGTGCATACCCTTGTTGGCAAAGCAAAATCGCTATGCAGAGTACTGAGGGTTTAAAAAAATGAACATTCGAAATACTCTGCATACCTGTTGCCCCCAAGGCCTTATTTTTAAATATAATTAAAAAATAAATTTACTCCCCAAACCAATCACAAGTGCATTATCCACTTGATTAGTTGCTCCTGGATAAACCACATACTGTAGTAAAGGACGCAACATTAACCATTTGGCAGGGTAATATGAATAATTTAATTCAAGATTATACTCCGCATCTTTATTCAGTAATGTTGTATTGTTTTGCTGATGCTTGACATTAGTATAGTCACGATAACGATCATTAATATGCACACGATTGATCGCAAAACCTAAAATATCATTTGGATGACTTTCAAATAATCCATAATATTTTAGACCCAATTGTTGCGAGTCTGATACCGCAGTCGTAGTACGGTCATGGAAAGTAAAATTACCAAAACTATGTAAACCTTGACGTCCTGAACCTGTAGAAGTCAATTGCTGTTCAAAAGCGATCCAACCGCCATAGCTACGATCTTCACCAACCGATTTTGCTAAATAAGCCACATTATACTGATTTTTTGCATCATCAGCCGTATTGTACAAAGTTCCCAAACGATAACTACCTGGTAGATTGCTTAAGCCCTTTTTCGGTGACCACACGACTTCACTGAGAACATTTACACCATCTGCATTTTCAGTGTCCAAGTTCCAACCATGTCGCTCTAAAGCATTTTCAGGGTTATATTCAAATACACCAACTTGAGCGAACAGTTCAGGCGTTAAATTATATTTAACACGTCCACCCCATTGTGAAACAGGTGTGTTATACCAAAGCTTGCCTTGCCATTTCCCCATTTGTGCAGCACAAAATGCATTACCCTGAAAATCACATGCCATCGTATTAAATTCAGTTCCTAAGCCCATACGACCTAAACGTACGTCCCAACCTGAATCAAATTTTTTATCAATATATAATTCACTTAAACGGCTGCCTGAGTTACCACGTCCCCAATTGGCTTGTGAATTTGCCCATTGTGGTGCATTCGGATCTTGAATACCTTCAATACTCGTACTTTGCCCTTGCCTTGCAGTTACTAATGCTCGAACAGTCACACCATTCCAACCCGCAAGTTTATTCATATCCAATGTTGTACCCACCCCAAACTGCGTACCAAACGTCGGTGATTGATGAGCATCGAAACCACCATCTGCCAAGTACGAACCATCAACAGCAATCGCCCCGTCAAATTTAATGCCTTTGTCCGCTAATTCTGTGCGTGTACCATTCCAATCCCCTGTCATGGTTGTAGCATTGGGGTCAAATGCTTGTTCAGCATAAGATGAGGTCATCAACATTGTTGTCGATATAGCCAATAAAGAAAGTATAAATTTATTCATTATAAAACTCGAAAGAAGATAAATGACGTTTTGTAGATTGGATACAAGCAATTCCATACCTTAATCAATATAAATACGTCGAAATTCAAGAATCTAAGTGTGGTATGGGCGAGGCAATTTGCCATGGCTATACATGATATTGATCAGAAAATTACACGATTTATAAATTTTCACTATCTGCTTATTTTTATTAGTCATTCAACTTTTATTTATGCAACAACTTAGTCATTGATAACCTAAAGTATTTTATTAATCACTATATTTTTCGGATAATATTTATCATAAAAATATTGATTATTCACATAAAATTTACACCATCAAACACGCACTGTTATCTATCAATACAACCATACAGATACTTTATTGAAATTGATTGAACGCATACAATAGATACATCCATGATTTTGCAGTGCTAAATACTGAGTTCACTATGCCCGAATTACCCGAAGTCGAAACCACTAAAGTTAGCCTAGAACCTCTACTTGATCAAAAAGTACTGAATGTACAGGTTCATAATGCTCGACTGCGTTGGGCTATTCCAAACGACATTAGCAAACTTAAGGGTCAAAAACTCATTGGTCTATCTCGTCGTTCAAAATATATTTTTGCACAGTTTGAACAAGATACCATGCTGTGGCATTTGGGCATGTCAGGCAGTTTTCGCCTCTGTCAACCAAGTGATGAACGACGTAAACATGATCATCTTATTATTCAGTTTGAAGATATCGAATTACGTTACCACGACCCACGTCGTTTTGGTTGCATCTTGTGGCTTAATGATGACTCTCAAACCAAACTCATCGATACACTCGGTCCTGAACCGTTAAGTGATACCTTCGATGCAGATTATTTGGCGACAAAGTTAAAAACTAAAAATACTGCAATTAAAGTTGCCATTATGGACAATCATGTAGTGGTTGGTGTCGGAAATATTTACGCAACTGAAAGTTTATTTAATTTAGGCATTCACCCTGCCCAACCTGCGAAAGATTTAAGCAAAATTCAAATTGAAAAACTTGTTATTGAGATTAAACGAATTTTGAAGCAAGCCATTGATTTGGGTGGTTCAACCTTACGTGACTACAGCAATGCGATGGGAGAAAATGGCTATTTTCAACAAACCTTGCTTGCTTATGGTCGTAATGGGGAAATGTGCGTGAACTGCGAAACCACGCTCGAAAACCTTAAGCTTGGACAGCGTGCAAGCGTCTTCTGTCCTACGTGCCAACCGTTAAAGAAGCCAAAAACTGTGGCTAAAACTCAACAACTATCAGGTAAAGCCCAATGAAAACCGCAATCGTTCGCCATATTTTGGTCAAAGATAAAGAACTTGCATCTCAATTGAAGAAAAAAATTCTCGATGGTGCTGATTTCACTAAAATTGCCAAACAACATTCAACCTGTCCTTCTGCCAAAAAAGGTGGCGAACTTGGTGAAGTGAAAAAAGGACAATTAGTTACACCTATTGATAAAGCCGTATTTAGCCTTGCTGAACGCGAACTACATGGCCCAATCAAAAGTCAATTTGGTTGGCATTTACTGGAAATTAAATTCCGTATGGATTTTTAATTTTGTTGTTGGCATTCTTTTTCAGAGGTTGAAATAATATCACCTTTCCGAACTGGACCTAATTTTTCGCTTGGATCAGAAGTATACACAAAAATAATTGCAGAACTTAACGGTTGCCTAGGCTCTTCAATCATCCCAGACCATAGTTTTCCATGACCTTGAATAATGCAAATTTGCTGATGCTTAAATAATTTACGAGCATCAGATGTGTTGATTTCTATTCTTTGCTCAATCGGTGTTTCAGGGTCATCACTGTCCAATAAGTCTTGTGTTATATCTTGTGCATCATGTATCTGAGCATGTAAAGGCACATTTAATACCACAGTTTTCAACTGTTTTGGTAAGTCTTGAAAAGATGGTGCTTGCTCTTCTTCACCACTATATCCTTTATAACTTTGCTCAGTACAATCTATTCTTTTTAAGAAACCATCTTCACTTCCAAATTGATTATTCCATGAGATTTGTCGAGCCACGCTTTCAAAGTCATTCACTAAGTACTGATCTGCCTGCTTTTGCACTAAAACTAAATCTTGTGCAATAAATTCATTATCTTGTTTAGATTTTTCTAGATGTATTACATCTTCATTTTTTATATAATCTCCTGAAATATCTAAAATTACATTTGCAGGTTTTAATGGCTCATAGCTTTGTTTTTCAAACTTTAATATTTGATATTTTTTATCTTTTAAACCAACAAATTTAAATTGACCAAACATTGTTTGAGTAAAATACAAACCATTTTCTTGTGCTTTCTGAACGAACAGCTCACACATCGACTTAATTTTAGGTTGCATCTCTGTGCTGAATTCATTTACAAACTGTTCATCAACTTCTACTTTTGCATGGCAAGCACTAAACAACATCGGCAATAATAAAATCGCACAACACTTTTGAATTTTTAATATTTTATTTTTCATACAATGTTTTCTATCTATACGTTTTTACGATCTCTGCATACTTATTGATATAATCTCTAAACATTTCTGCACGAGTCGTAAAATAATAAATTTCTCGCCCATTTAAGACCAATTGTTCAGGTGTCTTGCCATTACATAGACCATGACCTGATCCCACTGCTGAATCAAGTATTTCAAAACTTTGCTGTGCAAGTTCTACAGTATCAAAGCTAAATACCAAAAGTGTAAAGTCAGGTCGAGTTTTTTTATCATCCCCGACTTTGATCTGACTCACCCCACGATAAGAACGAATACCCTCACCTTTGACTTTTATCACTTTATTTTGATCACAATCATTTTCAGACCAACTTGTACCGCTGTCTTTTTCAAATAAATCAAACTGATTTTTCAACAATTCAGTTTGTAAATGAGCCATTAATGCCTCATTTTCTTCAATACTATTGGTTTCAATCGTTTCATATATTGTATCTTTATTTGGAATATCGGCAAAACTTAATGGCTGACTTGCAGAGATAGGCGTTATTTTTTCTTCTTGAACATCAGGTTTAGGCGTATTTTGTCCTGATTCTGTACAACCTAAGAGTAAACTCATGCACGTGATAATCAAAAAATGCTTCACCATAATTGAAATCTTTCCGACCAATAAATCGTTTTTTTATCCTACACATAAAAAACGCTACCTGATAGTAGCGTTTTCAATTTCACATCAATCTTACAAGAAATTATTGTGGGCGATTTTTCAACTCATCACGAATTTCACGTAACAATTCAATATCTGGTGGCGTTGTATCTACCGCTTCTTCTGGTTTACGGATACGATTAATCACTTTCACAAGAATAAATACGACCCACATTAAAATGAGGAAATTCAATACAATCGTAATAAAATTACCGTATGTTAAAACGTTTACACCAGCTTTTGTTAATGCATCTAAAGAAGTTAGGTTGTCTGGATTATTGCCGAGTACAACAAATTTTTGTGTAAAATCAACACCACCACCAGTAAGCACTGAAATTAAAGGCATGATAATGTCTTTAACCAATGAATCGATAATTTTGTTGAAAGCCCCACCAATGATGACACCTATTGCTAAGTCCATCATATTGCCTTTTATAGCAAATTCTTTGAATTCCGAAATAATACTCATATTTTGCTCCACGCTTGTTTTATTGCGTAATTTTTTATGTGATGAAGTATACAGAATACTTTTATTCAATTCCGTCTAATTTACTTTGTTTTTTTCATTTTCCAAGATTATTTTCTTAAATATTACAAAAAAAATCGCTTAGTTTACATACATCAATAAAATTAAATTCAAACAATCTCACTGGCAGACATAAAAAAACCGCAATCCTAAACAGGATTGCGGTTTTTCAACTCACAATTCAGATTATTTACCTGAACGGTTACGTTTACGTTCGTTTTCAGTCAAATGACGTTTACGAATACGGATTGACTTAGGTGTTACTTCAACTAACTCGTCATCTTCAATGAATTCAAGTGCTTGTTCAAGTGTGTATTCAACAGCTGGAGTCAACGTTAACGCTTCATCTGTACCAGATGCACGTACGTTTGTTAACTGTTTCGCTTTAGTTGGGTTAACTGTCATGTCGTCTGAACGAGAGTTAATACCAATGATCATACCTTCGTAAACTTCTAACTGAGGTTTAGCGAATAGACGACCACGGTCTTGCAATGTGAACAATGCATAGCCCAAGCACACGCCTTGAACCATAGAAATCAACACACCGTTTTGACGTTTCGCAACAGTACCTTGTTTCATTGGACCGTAATGCGAGAAGCTTGATGTCATGATCCCTGTACCAGAAGTCATGGTCAAGAATTCAGAACGGAAACCGATTAAGCCACGTGAAGGAACAGTTGCTTCAATACGGATACGACCTTTACCGTCAACTTCCATATTGGTCATTTCGCCTTTACGATGACCCATTTGTTCCATTACAGCACCTTGGTGCTGTTCTTCAACGTCAAATGTTACGTTTTCGTATGGTTCTTGCTTTTCGCCGTCAACTTCTTTCAAGATTACTTGTGGACGTGATACGCCCATTTCGAAGCCTTCACGACGCATGTTTTCAATAAGAACTGAAAGGTGAAGTTCACCACGACCCGATACTTTAAAACGGTCAGGACTGTCAGTATCTTCAACACGTAATGCTACGTTGTGAATCAATTCACGATCTAGACGCTCACGGATGTTACGTGAAGTAACGAATTTACCTTCTTTACCAGCAAACGGTGAGTTGTTTACTTGGAAAGTCATGGTTACTGTAGGTTCATCTACAGACAATGGTGGCAAAGCTTCAACATTTTTCGGATCACAAATAGTGTCAGAAATATGAAGCTCATCAATACCTGTGATGCATACGATATCACCTGCTTGAGCAGATTCAACATCAATACGTTCTAAACCATGGTAACCCATGATTTTTAAGATACGACCGTTACGCGTCTTACCTTCTTTATCAATTACAGTTACAGGTGTGTTTAATTTCACTGAACCGCGTTGAATACGACCAACACCAATTACACCAACAAAGCTGTTGTAATCAAGTGAAGAAATTTGCATTTGGAATGGACCATCAACATCAACTGCTGGTGGTTCAACGATATCTACAATTGTTTGGAACAATGGTGTCATATCTTCCGCAAGTTCTTCTGGAGAAGGACCAGCAACACCACGAAGACCTGAAGCATAAACAACTGGGAAGTCTAACTGTTCGTCAGAACCGCCTAAGTTATCGAACAAATCGAATACTTGGTCAATTACCCAATCTGGACGCGCGCTTGGCTTGTCTACTTTGTTAATAATTACGATTGGTTTCAAACCACGTGCGAACGCTTTTTGCGTTACGAAACGAGTTTGTGGCATTGGACCTTCTTGAGAATCGACAAGAAGAAGTACGCAGTCAACCATAGACATTACGCGTTCAACTTCACCACCGAAGTCAGCATGTCCTGGGGTATCCACGATGTTAATGCGGTATTCTGTATTTGTACGTGCATCAGTCCATTTAATTGCAGTGTTTTTTGCAAGAATGGTAATACCACGTTCACTTTCAATTGCACCAGAATCCATCACACGTTCGATTTCACCCGCGCGATCACCTAATGCACCTGATTGTTGTAAAAGTTTGTCGACAAGAGTCGTTTTACCATGATCGACGTGCGCAATGATGGCAATGTTACGGAGTGTTTTAATATCTGACATGTAAATTCGATACGCCTAAAGTTTGAGGGCAAATTATACAGAAAAAATATAGATTTTAGTAGTGACAGTTTATTGACAGTTACAAGTTTTTTCTCCAACAGTTCGCTTTTTCTTTTGTAAAGGAGTGTAAAGAGATTAGAATGACACCACCTTGCCGCATTCTTTCCTATCTCATGTCTGATTTAAACCACTCTCCGGAGCAAGAACAAGCGTCTATTGATCTTGTTTATGCTCTAAATGATCGTCCAAAACCAATCATTGCTTTTTTTGCAGCACTGCAACATTTGCTTGCAATTATTGTCCCAATTGTTACACCAGGACTTTTAATTTGTTTGGCACTCGGTGTTTCAGCACAAGATACCAACATGATTTTATCAATGTCATTGGTGATTTCAGGTATCGCAACCTATTTACAATGTAAAAAAGTCGGTCCTTTTGGCGCAGGCTTACTCATTGTCCAAGGCACAAGTTTCAACTTTATTGGTCCTATTATTGGAATTGGCTCTGCAATGGTTGCCGCTGGCACTCCTGTAGAAGCGGTGATGTCTGCCATTTTTGGTGTAGTCATTGCGGGTTCATTTATTGAAATGGGCGTTTCGCGCATTTTGCCTTGGGTTAAAAAGCTCATTACGCCTTTGGTTACAGGTATTGTTGTACTATTGATTGGTTTGACCCTGATTAAAGAAGGTTTGATCAGTATGGGTGGTGGTTATCAGGCAATGGGAGATAAAACTTTTGCAAGTGCCGATAATCTAATCATGTCATGTACTGTACTTGGCATTATTATTTTACTCAACCGTGTCAAAATTGTTTGGGTAAAAAGTTCTGCAATCTTAATCGCATTAATCATTGGCTATGCATTGGCAGGCTATATGGGCTATTTAAACTTTTCAGGTTTAAAAGATGCGCCTTTTATCCAAATTCCAACTCCAATGCATTTTGGTATTAGCTTCTCTTGGAGTTTGTTTATTCCAATGGCATTTATTTACCTTGTGACTTCTTTGGAAGCGATTGGTGATGTCACTGCAACCTCTAAAATTTCCAATCAACCTGTAGATGGTCCTGTTTGGATGGAGCGTATTAAAGGTGGTGTGTTGGTGAATGGTGCGAACTCATTCCTCGCAGGTATTTTCAACACTTTCCCAAGCTCAGTATTTGCACAAAATAATGGTGTAATTCAATTGACAGGTGTTGCAAGCCGTTATGTGGGTATTTGGATTGCCATCATGTTGGTGGTTCTAGGACTATTTCCTGCTGTATCAGGTGTAATTCAAGCTGTGCCTCAAGCCGTCCTTGGTGGTGCTGTCATGGTGATGTTTGGTGCGGTTGCTGCATCAGGAATCAATATTTTATCGGGTGTTCAATTAGATCGCCGCGCTCTATTGATCATTGCAATTTCATTGGCATTAGGCTTAGGTGTTGCACAAGTTCCTCAAATTTTGGAGCACTTACCAGAGCTTGCACGTAATATTTTCAGCTCAGGTGTTGCAACAGGTGGATTAACTGCATTGATTCTCAACATCGTATTGCCTGCGACTAAAAAATAAGTCAAGTTTTCTTTATAATGCCCAGCTTAGTCTGGGCATTATTGTCCTAAATTTTACTCATGGATGCCAAATATGGAGCCAAAAAGTGAAGTCGTCATTCGTCAGCATGACTATCTTTCCGGGCGTGTATTATTCATTAATGCACCAACAGATGATTTACTGAGCAACTTAGCACAGGACATCGAACCTGCTGTATGGACGTGGAATTACAACGATCTTCAGTATTTCCAACAACGCTCAGCAACTGTCCATTTTGGCACCCTGCTGCCTGAACAAGATTTTGATCAGGCTGTCATTTTTGTTCCAAAATCAAAAGAATTGCTCAATTATATTTTACATAATGTCGCAAGCCGCTTAGTACAAGGTGCATCTATTTTCCTTGTTGGAGAAAAGAAAGCTGGCGTTGAACGTGCTGCTAAACAACTGCAACCGTATGGTCAAGCAGTAAAATTGGATAGCGCACGTCACTGTCAAATGTGGCAAGTCAGCCTCGAAACTACAGTGAAAGCCAAACCACTTGCAGATTGGGCACAGCAATATACGGTAGCTACACCAAATGGTGATTTGACAATTTGTTCTTTGCCTGGTGTTTTTAGCCAAAATCGCTTAGATATTGGCACTGCGGTACTTTTACCTTATTTATCGCAAGTAACTGCGGGTAAAATTGCTGATTTCGGTTGTGGAGCAGGCGTGATCAGTGCTTATTTAAGTAAATTAAATCCAAAGAATCGTATTTTTGCTTTAGATGTTGATGCTTTTGCTTTAGCATCAACTCAAATGACGTTTGAAAAAAATAATTTACCATTAGAACAACTCGAAGTTAAAGCCGTTACAGGGATTGAAGATGCGCCATTGTTTTTGCATGCGATCGTCAGTAACCCTCCATTCCACCAAGGAATTCAAACTGATTACAATGCCAGTGAAAATTTATGTAAAACATCACGACGCCATTTAAAATCAGGAGGAGAACTTTGGATTGTGGCAAACCGCTTCCTGAATTACCCATTACTGATCGAGCAAAGTTTTAAACATTGTACGACCAAAGCAGATCAACAAGGCTTTAAAGTGCTGTTCGCCAACACTCAAAAAAATATTAAGGAATGAAGATGAGCGAAACAGATCATCAACAGCTTAAGCGTAAGCTTGGCGCTAGACATCTCAACATGATCGCCATTGGCGGTTCCATTGGCACTGGATTATTTTTAGCATCAGGTCAAACCATTGCCACTGCAGGACCTGGCGGTGCATTACTTGCTTATGCACTTATTGGTATCATGATTTATTTCCTCATGACGAGCCTTGGTGAACTGGCAACGCACAACCCTACTTCAGGTGCATTTTTTACCTACGGTACAAAATATGTCGAAGGTGGCTTTGGTTTTGCCCTTGGTTGGAACTATTGGTATAACTGGGCAATTACGGTCGCTTTTGAATTAGTTGCAGTGCAGTTCATCATGAAGTTTTGGTTTCCAGATGTTCCTGGTTTTTGGTGGAGTGCACTGTTCCTTGCAGTTATTTTCTTTATTAATGCACTCACTGTAAAAGGCTTTGGTGAAAGTGAATTTTTATTCTCTTTGGTTAAAGTTGTTGCCATTATTTTCTTTATTATTATTGGCTTATACACGATTGGTAAAATCATGCTTGATCCAATGCAATCTATCACTAAAAACTGGACGATTGCTGAAGCGCCATTTGTTGGTGGTTTCAATGCGCTCATTGGTGTTGCCATGATTGCCGGATTCTCTTTCCAAGGCACAGAAATGGTTGGGGTTGCTGCGGGTGAATCTAAAGATCCGAAGAAAACCATTCCTATTGCGATTAAGCAAATTTTTTGGCGAATCCTTTTATTCTATATTCTATGTATTTTCATTATTGGCACACTGGTCGCTTATACTGATCCAAACCTTGCATTGGCGGCTGAAGGCGATGGCAACATCACCCTCTCACCATTTACATTGTTGTATGAAAAAGCGGGTCTTGCATTCGCAGCTGGTCTAATGAATGCCGTGATTTTAACTGCTATTTTATCTGCAGGTAACTCTGGCATGTACTCATCTACACGTATGTTGTGGAATATGGCGAAAAACGGTAGTGCGCCTAAAACTTTTGCAAAACTTGATGTACGTGGCGTTCCAATGAATGCTTTGTATGCGACAACAGCAATTGCAGCACTATGTTTCTTAACGACATTTATTGGTGAGCAACAAGTTTTCACATGGTTGCTTAACATGTCGGGAATGTGTGGTTTTATTGTTTGGTTAGGCATTGCAATTTCGCACTACCGTTTCCGCAAAGGCTACTTAGCTCAAGGCAACAAACTTGAAGATCTTGCTTATACTGCCAAATTCTTCCCATTTGCACCTTGGTTTGCATTTATTCTGTGCGCCATTGTGGTCTTGGGGCAGAACTATCAAGCGGTACTTGCGGGTGATTGGATGGCCGTAATTTCAACCTATATTAGCTTGCCGTTATTCCTTGCGATTTGGCTCGGTTATAAATGGAAACATAAAACTAAGCTGATTCCTTATGAAAAAATGGATGTACAACCGATGGAAGTAGAAAAAGAATAATTTTTCTCTTCAAATATATTTCTAAATAGGTAGCTCATCAGCTACCTATTTTTATATTATTACTTTTTAAATAATGATTTACATCAAAATTGAATTATAAGTCATCAATTTCATCATTAAAAATTATCCATTTATTTTAACCTGACTACTTGACTGTTTAAAATTTCCGCATAAAATACGCAACACTGACTAAAATAGCTCAGTCATCGTTAATCTTTTAGAAGGAGTACATCATGCCAAAATTGGAAATCACAACGTAATCAGGCAGATGTCAACTCACGGACAACTGCTTGTACTAAACAACAGTGTCCGAATGCAAAGAATTTAAACCTAGCATTCGCTAGGTTTTTTTACGCCTCATCAAATATAGACTTGAGCAATTCACCTAAATTCGGACAAAAAATACAATAAAAGATATGAGCACATCATGGCTATACAAATGATTTTAAACGCCAAAGCTGAATATGGCGTTCCAGTAAAAATTTTCACTCAGGATGTCGATGCAGAAAGCCTGACCCAGTTAGGTAAAATGTCGCAATTACAGTTTATTCACTCACACATTGCGGTCATGCCCGATGTTCATGTCGGTAAAGGTGCAACAGTAGGAAGTGTTATTCCTACTAAAAATGCGATTATTCCTGCTGCAGTTGGTGTCGATATTGGTTGTGGTATGAATGCTCTACGCTTGAGCCTAAAAGCATCGCAACTGCCTGATAATTTAAGCACATTGCGTAATGCGATTGAGCGTAAAGTGCCCGTCGGTTTTGAACTTCATAAACAAGTGAAAGCCAAAGCATCAACACTTTCACCACTCGATAAAAAACTGAAATTGATTACAGATAAGCACCCTGCTTTAAAGCGCATGTTGCGAAATTTTGATTCTACATGGCAAAAACAACTTGGTACTTTAGGCGGTGGTAATCACTTTATTGAACTTTGCTTAGATGAACAGAACGATGTTTGGGTCATGTTACATTCAGGCAGTAGAGGGCTTGGCAATGTGATTGGTACTTATTTTATTGAACGTGCTAAGAAAGAAGCACAAAGTCGTTTTGGGCATGCTCCTGATAAAGACTTAAGCTATTTTGCCGAAGGTTCCATTAGTTTTGATGATTATTTTGAAGCTGTCGAATGGGCACAAGAATATGCTTATGAAAATCGTCGTGAAATGATGCGTTTGATTTTAGAAGCCATTCGTCCATTATTACCAAGTTTTCAAATGACCAAGGAAGCGATAAATTGCCACCATAATTATGTGCAAAAAGAACTTCATTTCGGTGAAGAGGTTTTTGTTACCCGTAAAGGTGCAATTCGTGCAGGACTCGATGAATACGGCATTATTCCTGGTTCAATGGGTGCTCAATCCTTTATTGTCAAAGGTAAAGGAAATCCTGATTCATTTTGCTCATGCTCTCATGGTGCAGGACGAAAAATGAGTCGAACTAAGGCAAAAAATCTGTTTAATCAACAAGATTTAATTGCTCAAACCGAAGGTATTGAATGTCGCAAAGACAAAGGTGTTGTTGATGAAATTCCAAGTGCTTACAAGGACATTCATCAAGTTATGGCAAATCAAAGTGATTTAATTGAAGTTGTACATACCTTAAAACAAGTTCTTTGTATTAAAGGTTAAGTACTTCAGTTTAAAATTCAATTTTAAAACCTAACCTCAGCAAGTCCATCTTGATGTCAATTCGAGATGGACTAATTTTTTATTTAGCAATAGTTTTTATTCACCAATAATAATCACTTGACGACAAATACCCTCAGCTTGGCGTTGTTGCTCAAAAACTGCTATCGGCATCGCATCAAAACTATCAAAGAAACAGACTTCTTCTGAGTCAGCTGAATAAATAAGAGAATGATTGCCAACACCATCTAAAGTATCGTAATACACAATCACAAATTTACCTTGCTCAATTGCTTGTAAGATTTGAGCATATTCAATTGCAGCTTGAACAGGAATACTCATCTCTGCAGCTTTTTGATAAAACCATTGTTCCGTCGGCTGTAAATCAGAATCAGGATCTGTATAAAAGGAAACATGTAGACCAAGTTGTTTTAATGCAACAGCAAGACTAATGGTTGAAGTTCCCTCATCCTCAGTATGGCGACACAGCTGAACAAGATCTGTTATTTCAAGATCAACCTCATAATGTTGAAACAACATCCAAATCGCATAAAGTCCACCATTGGCAGGTAAATCTTGCAACTGTTTTGGAATATCCATAATTCAGGTCAACATACTATTTTAATGAAGTTATCAGTATTATATTCGATCTAAATATAAAAAAATTGAAGTACTTTGCGATAAAATTTTTATCGCTTCTAGTCTTAATCACTTATAAATCTAATCTAAAGTTCAAATTTCATAACTTATTTACTAAAAAATAACGCCAGTCAGTCTGGAGTCTGAATGACGTTACATACACTAAAAGTCTGCTGAAAAATAAATCTTTACCGTAGTCTCAATGTTGCTGTTACACGTCTATTTTTAGCACGACCTTCAGATGTTGCATTGCTCGCAATCGGTTGTGCAGAACCTAAACCACTTGCAATAATCTGTGATGGATTAGCTCCATACTCTCGAATCATTTGATTACGTACCGCATTTGCTCTCTCCAAGGAGATACGTTTATTCGTTGCACTTCCACCACTGCTATCCGTAAACCCTTGTAAAACTAAAACATACCCCATATCTTTTTTCAAAAATTGAGAGGCTGCTGCAAGGTAAATATCATACTTATCTTCAACTGTTGCTGAATTATTTCCAAAATATAAAGATAAGCCTTTTTTAAGCTCATTCACCAAAAGCTGACTTTGGTCTGCAACTACAGGTACAGTAACTTTTGAAACTGAATTTGTAGATGAACATCCAACCAACCCAACACTTCCCCCTATTAAAACAGGCAATATAAATTTTATCATTTCTAATTACTCTAAATTATTATGTGTGAAAAATTATTCATTTATAAATAATAATGTGATTTTAGTCACATATTTTAATTATAGCAATCTATTTAATGCTCAGACCGATGAAATAGCAGACATTAAAAAAGCGACCGAAGTCGCTTAATTAAATACATCAAATTTATTTACTATTTTCAGAGATCAAAGCCACTTGCTGCGCATAGTTAAATAAATTCAACTTTGACTCAGCGATCACTTCAGCAGATTTTTCTTGCTTAATATCACGAATAATACGCAAGCTATGCTGACGAATCGCATGATGCTCTGCAGCATTATAAGTCTTAATAAACTCTTTAATTGCAGGATCACCCTGAGCCACAATACGATCAACCCAACGTAATAATTGTGCCGTCTTCTTTGCACCCTGTTTTGGTGTCAAATAAGATAAAATTACCGTCTCATTTTCATTACGTAATAATTTACCAATACGTAAAAATTGGCGACGACGTGCTTCATGTGAGCTAATCAATTGAACATCAAGCAAAGCTTCAATCAAACGTTCTTCAACCGGTAAGGCTAAAATTTGTTTTTTAGATAGCTCTGCAAGTTGTTCACCTAAAGCAGCCATGCGTTGCACAGCTTTCTTTTGTTCAGTTTTACTTGCACGCCCTTCTAAAGATTCAAAGTCATCTTCAGTAAAACGTTGCGTACGACGTGCCACGATTAATCTGCCTCATAAAATTTTGCAGCGAAAAGTGCCTGAACTTCAGAGAGTGCTTTTTCCTCATCTGGACCTTCAATCACTAAACGCAAAGTGGTTCCCTTACCTGCTCCAAGCATGAGTAAAGAAAGAATATTCTTGGCATCGACCAATTTATCATCCTTCCCAATTTGAATCGATGAACGAAATTGGGTCGTGACTTCAATCAGCTTTCCTGATGCACGCGCATGTAACCCTAATTTATTAATTACGTCAACTGTTGTATCAATCATGACCAGTGCTTCATTTCCCTGTGTAAGACCTGAACAGACCATTCAGCTTGTAAAGCCTTCTGTAATCTATCGACAATATAAACAGAACGATGCTGTCCACCCGTACATCCAATGGACACCGTTATATAATGACGATGCCCTTCTGCAAATGCAGGCAACCACTTATTTAAAAAAGAGTAAATATCCTGATACATCTCATTGGCTTGATCACTCGATTGTAAAAAATTTTGAATTGGCTCATCTAAACCCGAAAATTTTCGCAACTCCAAATCCCAATGTGGATTAGGTAAATGTCGAACATCAAAGACAAAATCAGCATCTAATGGAATGCCGTGTTTATAACCAAATGATTGCAGAATTAAGATCAGTTTATCGGACTGTCCGAGTTTCGACAACAGCGTATCTTTTAAATCATGTACACTTTTGTCGGTAGTATCAATATGTACCGTTGCTCGAAGTTGAATAGGCAAGAGTAAAGTTTTTTCTTCTTGAATACATTCGTTTAAGCTTTGATAACGTACAGACAATGGATGTGGTCGTCTAGATGCACTAAATCGTGCAATCAGCTCTTGATCTCGTGTGGTCAAATAAATGACATCGACTGAGCCATGTCTTTGTAATACTTGGAATACATGGTCAAATTCTTGTAAATCTGCTCGTGTACTGCGCACATCTACACCAAGTGCGAGTTGCTCAAGATTATTTTCTTTATCGAGTTTTTCCACAATTTCAGGTAGCAATGCCAAAGGTAAATTATCAATACAGTAATAACCAAGATCTTCTAACACCTGCAATGCAGATGATTTCCCTGAACCTGATTGTCCTGTCACGATAAGTATACGCTTCATGGCATAGCGATCCTAAAATAGTGATTTAACAGTTAAATTAACTGCATTTATTATCCTACAGAGTGTTTAACCTGTAGATTATCAATTAAACGTGTTTTACCTAATTTTGCAGCGACAAACAAGATAACATCCTGATCAAACTGAGCCACCTTTTGTAACATAGGCGTACGTGCTTCAATGTAGTCGACAACAAGACCTGCTTGAGTCAATGCCGCACGAATTTGCTCAAGGCTTAGATCAAGTGCTGTTCCACCCTGTAATGCTTTTTCAGCCACTTTTAATGATTGATGAATCACAGGTGCAGTTTGACGTTCTTGTTCGGTTAAATAACCGTTACGAGAACTTAAAGCTAAACCATCTTCTGCACGTGCAATCGGCACACCAATGACTTCTAACGGCATATTCAAATCACGAACCAACTGTTTAATCACAGCCAATTGTTGAAAATCTTTTTGCCCAAAAAATGCAAAGTTAGGTTGCACAATATTGAATAACTTAGTCACCACCACAGCCACGCCATCAAAATGACCTGGGCGTTGCAAACCACACAAATCATTGGTGATTTCGCCCACGCTAATATTGGTCAAACGAGGCTGTTTACCGTACATTTGCTCAACTGTTGGTGCAAAAACAATATCACAACCCACTTCTGCAAGTAGATGACTGTCATGTTCTAAAGTACGTGGATAGTTATCAAAATCTTCATTTGGCCCAAACTGGATTGGATTGACAAAAATACTGACGACAACCACATCACACAGCTTGCGTGCTTCACGTACAAGATTTAAATGACCTTGATGTAAATTCCCCATTGTTGGCACAAAACCAATCGTTTTTCGTGCTGAACGTGCAGGATTTAATGATGCAGATAAACCTTGAATTGTTGTTTCAGTTTTCATGTTTACAGCTCAACCTGAAATATATGTTCTTTTGCAGGGAATGTTTTCTCTTGTACTGCAACGTGGTATGCCTTAAATGCATCCATAATTGCCATTTCACCAGACTGCTCTTTCATAAAATTACGCACAAAACGTGCCACACGACCAAAGGTTAATCCAAGCATATCTTGAACGACAAGCACCTGACCGTCTGTTTCAACGCCTGCACCAATACCAATCACAGGAACATTTGGAAATAACGCAGCAATTTCTGAACCAAGTTGTGAAGGCACACATTCAAGTAATAAAATTGCTGCGCCTGCATCTACCACAGCTTTACAATCTGCAATTAATTGATCAGCCGCTTCACGTGTTTTTGCTTGTAACTTATAACCACCAAATACATGTACAGACTGCGGTGTTAAGCCTAAATGTACACAAACTGGCACACCATTACGGGTCAAAACTTGTACTGTTTCAGACAGCCATGCACCACCCTCAATTTTAATCATTTGTGCACCCGCCTGCATAACAGTACGAGAGTTCACTAATGCATCATTCAGAGTCGCATAGCTCATAAAAGGCAAATCACACATAATAAATGAATGTTGATTGCCACGACGTACAGCCGCAGTGTGATATGCCATATCGGCTACAGTGACAGGTAAGGTTGAATCATGCCCTTGCACGACCATACCCAACGAGTCACCAATTAAAATACTGTCAATTTCAGCAAGTTCCATTGCTTTTGCCATACTTGCATCATAACAAGTCAGACATGAAAACTTACGCCCTTGCTGCTTAAATTGTCTTAAATCACTTAGACTAATCATGACAATCATCCTCTATCAATGCGTGCTGCTCGGTTATACAACATTTGATTAATGTTGTGCCCAAGACGAACCTTCGAGTACAGTCAGGGTTGACTGCTGTACTAGATCTAGACTATGCAGTGCGATACCATTTATTTGAAGTTCGGCATCTAAATCCAATAAAGGAATCACCACAAAATCACGCTCAAGAATACCAACATGCGGTACCGTGAGCCGATCATTTATAATATTTTTTTCGCCATAAAGCAAAATATCTAAATCGAGTGTACGCTCTCCCCAATGACGTAAACGTACACGCCCAGATTCAAGTTCAAATCGTTGTAATTCATCAAGTAATAACAATGGCTCAAGATCAGTCACTAAACGAGCAACTGCATTATGATAATTCGGTTGATCTTGTGGTCCCATTGGGGGACTTTGATATAACCTTGAGACACTAACTGTACCGAGCGTCGCTAACTGCGCAACAGCCTCTTTGAGAATTTGAGCAGAATCACCAAGATTACTACCCATACCAATATAAGTGACGATGCTCATTGAGTCGGTCCAAAGACCACCTGTGTTAAATCACGCTGTACCCGTCTACGTTTCATAATCGGATGATCTGCATTGATTTCATTCGGATTACTTTGGACACGTGCATTACTGCCACCACGCGCATCATTACGGCTACGTGAATCATATGTACCACGCTGATCTCGACCATCACGCTCTGAAGAGGTTTTACGTGAGCGACGAGTACGAGCTTCGCTTTCTTTTACTAAGGGTTCAATTTCAGCAGACACTTGCTTTGGTTCTTCAACCACAGCTTCTGTTGTTGCTTTACGACGACTCTTAGCACGTTGACGATTGTATTGACTAATCGCACGTTCTTTTTCATCGGCAGACATATTTTGGTAAGCATCCCACCAAGTACCCATACCTTGAGCTGTTTCATCGCCTGACTTTTCACGCAACAATAGGAAGTCAAAACCTGCACGGAAACGTGCATGATTCGATAATGCCGCAATTTGCTGTGGTTTAGGATTCAACAAACGTGTTTGCATTTCCCAAACTTCACGAATAAACGTTTCAGCAAACCGTGGAATAATCGTACGTGTTGCTTGACGTTTAAGAACATCTAAGCCAGCTTGCGCACGCGCTTCAGCAGGAACCATACCTTTAGCAAGATGTGCTTCACAACGCTCTAAAAATGGTTTCCACAACAACACCGCATAGAAAAATGCTGGGTTGATGGTTTTACCCATCTGAATACGTTGATCTGTATTTTTAGCCGCGCGTTCCATAAATGTGGTAATGACAGGTGGAAATTCAGCAAACAATTGTTGCCAAATGCCAAATTCAATCAACATAGGCATCACACGATGTAAATGTCCCATGGTGAATAATTTTTGTGACTCATCATATAAACGGTGCGGTGATACATCACGCAGTAGTTCCGTCATTTGTGGAGTAAACACTTTAAGAATGGCAGGATCAATACTGAAATTGAGCTTAGCTGAAAAACGCAAAGTTCGTAGCATACGAACTGGATCTTCTTCAAAACGCAGAGCAGGATCACCAAGAAGGCGTAAAGTTTTTTCTTTTATATCTGTAATCGCGTTACAAAAATCTAGCACTTCACCTTTACGTGGTTGGTAGTACATCGCATTGATTGAAAAATCTCGGCGTACGAAATCCTCTTCAATTGTACCCCAATTATTATCGCGTAAAATCATACCCGCAGCAGAGGTCACCGCTTTTTTCGGTGGTGCTCGGAAGGTTGCAACTTCAATCAGTTCTCGACCCGAATATACATGAGCCAATTCAAAACGACGACCGATAATTCGACAACGGCGACCAAATACTTCTTTGACCTGATTCGGCGTTGCATTGGTAACGGCATCGAAATCCTTAGGATTTAAACCGAGCATTAAGTCACGCACACCACCGCCGACAATATATGCTTCATAGCCGGCTTTGGTTAAGGAGTCAATAACATCTAAAATTGAAGAAGGTAATTGAGCGGTGGATAATCCACACTTGGACGCATGCAAAGTTTGCAAAAGACGCTGTCTCCCAGGTCAGGACGTAAATATAATCATTATGCCAATCATATCGCTTACACAACCAAAGGGCAATTTATTATCCCCCATTCGATGCGTTAAGTTGATGATTATTTCACATCAAGATAAAAGGTAAATAAACGATTTATTTCTAAACTCGAATGAGATTCTTATTTTTTTCAAATAATTTAGGGCCAATACCTTTCACATTATTCAACTCCTCAATATTTTTAAACTTTCCTTGTTTTACTCGATAATCAATAATGGCTTGTGCTTTTTTTAAACCAATACCATTTAACTGCTGCAATTCATCTACCGTTGCAGTATTTAAATTAATTTTTCCCTGACTGATCGTTGCACCCTGTTTTACCACCGCTACAGGCTGAACAATAGGACGTGATAAATAGTGATTCGGTGAGGTAGGTACTTTTCCTTGTAGTTTTAGTTTTTCATCTTGTGCTTGTTGAGTTTCTTTCCATTTCAAATAGTTATGATCATATTGTTGTGCATGGGTAAAACTAATCATACACAACATAAGCCAACCAAAAGAACGAATAAAAAAGTCTAATTTCATACCGATTTTCCTGCTAAATTGCAGGTTTTACACCTGCCTCAATATTATTTTGATTGTTTTGTAAATGTTGTTTTGCTTCATCCCACAGCGCATCCATTTCCTGAAGATTTAGCTCAGTCAATGTTCTCTGCTGTTTTTTCACTTGTTGCTCAATATAAGCAAAACGTGTTTTAAATTTATAATTGGTGCTTAATAATGCCATCTCGCTCGATAGCCCAAGTTTACGACCAACATTAATAAATGAAAATAAACAATCACCAAATTCTGCTAGCATTTCATCGGAATTTTGATCGCTCATAGCTTCTTTAAATTCTGCAATTTCTTCTTCAACTTTGTCAAAGGCATCTTGAACTGTTGCAAAATCAAATCCAATTTCAGCCACATTTTTCTGAATACTCTCCGCTTGTATGATGGCTGAACCATGTTTGACTTGATCCAAACGACTCTGCACTTTACCTTGTTTTTCTTGTTGTTTGATTTCTTTCCACAATACAGACACTTGATCTACATCTAAATTTTCAAATTTTTCTTTTTGAAATACATGTGGATGTCTACGAATGAGTTTCTGACAAACAGCATTCACAACATCATTAAAATCAAAAGCACCTTGCTCATTATACATTTGCGATTGAAAAACCACTTGTAAAAGTAAATCACCAAGCTCATCACGCACATCATCTGTATGACCTGAACGCACCGCCTCTTCAACCTCATAGGCTTCTTCAATGGCATATTGAGTTAATGACTCTGGCGTTTGTTCTCGATCCCAAGGGCATTCTGCACGTAGTTTTTCCATAATCGCTAGTAACTGTTCCACATCATTCTCCCACAACCAAAGTTTGCTCGTCAGCATAGCAGATCATAAGAGTGACTGAAGATCCTTGTTATCAACAGGCATTTTATGTACAACTAAAGAAAATAAAATCTTCTCATTTTACAAAACTAAAAGGAATTTCAATGCATCAAAGTATTTTTATTAGTGGTGCTGCTCAAGGCATTGGTGCAGCCATCGCACGCTTGTTTTATCAACAAGGCTATAAAGTCGGAATTTATGATCTAAATGAAGCTTTAGCACAAGAACTTGCAACACAGTTAGGAATTAATGCCAAGGCAGGAAAGCTCGATGTCTGCCAATATGATCAATGGCAAACTGCACTACAAGAGTTCAGTGAATGGGCTGGTGAGCTCAATATTTTAGTCAATAATGCCGGAGTTTTATATTCAGGTGATTTCGTAAAAACCGACATTTCAGCACACCACCGCACCATTGATATTAATGTGAAAGGTGTTTTGAATGGTTGTCACGCAGCCCTACCACTCCTTCGTAAAGCACGGTTTGCACGTGTAATTAACCTTTCCTCTGCGTCTGCAATTTATGGGCAAGCTGACTTAGTATCTTATTCTGCAAGCAAATTTGCCGTACGAGGCATTACCGAAGGTTTAGATGTTGAATGGGAGCAATATGGTATTCGTGTGCTTGATGTGATGCCATTGTTTGTCCAAACTGCAATGATCAAAGATATGGATGCTGCAAGTATTCAAAATATTGGCGTAAGCTTAACACCTCAAAATGTTGCCGATGAAATCCTTACTTTAGTTAAAACTAAAGATTCCATTTTCACCCCAACACATACCCCTATTGGCTTAAAAACTAAAATTATGTATCAACTTTCAAATAAAAGCCCCCAATTTATCAACCGACTGAGTAACATTTTTATTAGTCGTAAATCATAAATATTTTCAAACCACTTATACACATCAATTATCGAAAACAGCGGTATTTACCAACACTATAAGCAGTTCAAATTTTAATTTTTCCTAAAAAAACCTGCATAAAGCAGGTTTTTTTATCACTATCGAATGAAAATGCTTTAGTTTCCTTGTACCAAACGTCTTGCACTAATAATTCCTGGTTGTTGCTCAAGTCGAGCAAGTAAACGGGAAAGTTGTGCTAAACCTTTGACTTCAATCAAGAGTTTCATATTGGCAATACCATCCGATTCTGAAATAGTATTAACTTGACGAATATTGATTTGGTCGGAGAAAATCACCTGAGTCAAATCTTTAAGCAAACCACGGCGATCATATGCATCCACCACAATTTGTACACTTTGACCTCGTGTCGGTTGCATTTCCCAATCAGCTTCTACAGCACGCTCAGGTTCATTCTTGATCATACGCAAATAATCAGAACATTCGACTTTATGAATACTCACACCACGATTGAGTGTGATATATCCTGCAATCGATTCACCATGTACAGGCTGACAACACTGTGCAACATGTAATTCCACATTATCAAGACCATCAATAAGAATGCCATGCGCAGACAATGTATGGCTTGCACGTGGATTTAATGTTGGCTTCAATACAAGTTCAGGTTCATCCTGATCGAGGTGCATATGTCGATTGACTTGATTGATCAATGAATGAAGACCGATATCTCCATTAACCAAAGCAACCAAAATATCCTCACCCGATTTCACATTGAAATAATTGGTATAATCACTTAAATCAATACTTTTCGGGTGAATCGCTAAACGAGATAATTCTTTATTCAGAATTTCACGCCCAACCTCAAGATTTTTACTACGATCCTGCTGCCTAAACCAATGACGTAACTTATCTCGTGCACGTGAAGTCTTAATATAACCGAGCGAATTTACCAACCAATCACGATTTGGTTCGCGATCTTTTTTAGTTAAAATTTCAACCTGTTCACCTGTTTTTAAGGTGTAGGTTAATGGCACATAACGCTGATTGACACGTGCCGCGTAGCATTTATTACCGACTTCAGTATGCACATGATAAGCAAAATCAAGTACCGTTGAACCTCGTGGTAGCTCTCGAATATCACCATCACGACTGAACACATAGATTTTTTCAAAACCTTCAAAATCTTGAATTTGTTCAAAATCTTCAGTTTCATCTTCATTCGGATGTGCACTCGTTTCAGTGCGCTCTTGATAATGCTCAAGCACCGCACGCAAAGAATGCAAACGATGGTTAAATGAATAATCGGTATTTTTAGACCCTTCTTTATAGTTAAAGTGTGAACACACACCCAACTCCGCTTCTTCATGCATTTCTACAGTACGAATCTGAATTTCAAGCGATTTGTTTTCAGCAATCACCGCTGTATGCAGTGAGCGATAACCGTTAGCTTTCGGATTGGTAATGTAATCATCAAACTGATGTGGAATGTGTCGCCAAATTTGATGAACAAGACCTAAAGCGTGATAACACTCAGAAACATCATTAACCAATACACGTACTGCACGAATATCATATAACTGATCAAAACTCAGATTTTTACTCTTCATCTTTCGATAAATTGAGTAAATATGTTTTACCCGACCTGAAATTTCAGCATGAATATCATGTTCTGCAAGTTCATTTCTAAGTTTTTCAACGACAAACTGAATATATTGCTCACGCTCTAAACGCTTTTCATTAAGTAGAGATGCAATCTCTTTATAACGCTCAGGTGCCAAATAACGGAAAGCTAAATCTTCGAGCTCCCATTTTAACTGTGCAATGCCTAAACGATGTGCCAATGGCGAATAAATCGTGAGAATTTCTCGTGCAACACGTTCTTGACGTTCTTTAGTTGATGTCGTCAATTCACGCAGTGCAAATGTTCGTTCTGCCAACTTAATGAGAACAACGCGGACATCTTCCGTCACCGAAATCAGCATTTTATAAATGCCAGACAAATGCTCTCGTTGATTGTTATTAAAATGATCTTCGAGGCGCTTATTTTTCTCAATTAGTTCAGACAGTTTACCCATCGCCAAAGTACCTTTGACGAGGCTATAAACGCTCTCACCAAATTTTTGACGAATCTCATCGAGTGTAATAATGTCTTCACGAACACTACGATAAAGCAACGCTGCGGATAAAGTATCTTCATCGACATGCAAATGCGCAAGAATATCTGCCATTCCCAAGCCTGTCGAAAAAGAATTACTTTTATGCCCCGATGCAATATTAAGCTCACGTTGTAAAACCAGCGTTGCAACTTCTGACAGTTGATTAAGCTTGGCACCATCAAGTATACCGCTCACCCGCGCTAACCAAGCATTTAACCCTTGTTGCGCTTCCTCGGCATGTTCTACAGTCGTTTCCTCAGATAACTCGGTGAGTCTTCCAGGTAACTGTTCACGCACTGTGACCATACCACTCTCCTCTGACTGTACTACTCATTTTTAATCGTTTATCTCTTGTTTCTTTTCAAATAAAGCAATGGATTCGACATGCCCTGTGTGGGTAAACATATCCATCACACCTGCTTTTTTTAACTGATAACCGTATTGGGTCAAAATTCCCGCATCCCGAGCTAAAGTAGCTGGATTACATGACACATAAACGATTCTTTTTGCACCAAATTTAGGAATATATTGCATGACTTCTTCTGCACCTGAACGTGGTGGATCAATCAATAATGCATCAAAACCCTGCTTTGCCCAAGAATGTTGTGAAAAATCCTGCGTTAAATCTTGTGAATAGAATTTAACATTGGCAATCCCATTTTTCAGTGCATTTTCTGTACCCCGTTTAACCATCTCAGTACTGCCTTCTACAGCAACAACCTGACCTTGTACACCAACGGTACGAGCAAGTGGTAACGAAAAATTTCCTAATCCGCAAAACAAATCAAGAACACTTTCACCTTGTTTTAAATCAAGCAATTCACATGCCATTTTCATCATTTGCACATTGACCGTTGGATTAACTTGCGTAAAATCTGTCGGATGAAAGGCAAACTCAATATCAAATTCATTCAGTTTATAATGTAGTTGCTTTGGAGCTTCTGCATCATCAATACGATGAACACTATCAACACCTGCTGGTTGCAAATATAACTGCCACTTCTTCTGTAACGCATATTGTCGCAATAGGTTGACATCATGCTCTTTTAATTTTTCAGTATGACGAATCAATAAGGAAATTTCATCATCGCCTTTTGCCAATTCTATATGACCTATTGTCGCTTTGCCTGTTAGACTTTCGAGTAATACCCGAATTTCGGGTAATGCCTCATCTAACTGCTGATCTAAAATTTTACAGGTATTAATATCAATCAACTGATTACTATTGGCTGCACGAAATCCCATCAATAACTTATTATTTTTTGGTAAATAACGCACGCCTATACGAGCTTTATGGCGGTAATCTGTACGCATTGAACGAATTGGTGCTAACCATTCTTGAGGCTCTAAACCCGCAAAATGACTGAAATGTGATTTGAGCACATCCTGTTTTAAACGGATCTGCATATCCTCATGAATATGTTGCATATTACAACCACCACACTGAGTAAAGTGTGGGCAAATCGGCTCAATACGATCTTGAGATGGCTCACTAATGAGCTTGATTTTATCGGCTTCTTCAAGCTTAGAAACTTGGCGTGTAATTTGTACTTTGACCGTTTCACCTGGTAAGGCATAACGAATAAAGACTTTTTTACCTTGTTTTTCTTTTGGATGGTCTTGCTCCGCACAGTAATGCGCTATTCCTCGACCTTCATGTGAAAGTTTCTCAACTTTAAACGTATATTGTGGAAGTTGAGCAGGACGAGTTCGAGCGTTGTGTTTCAAAGAAATACCTAATCTAATGGAGGAATGACAGATTTAAAATCTTGTGCGGTAAACTCACAGTGTTGTGAAGTTTCACGCCATACCTGTAAAAATTCAGCCTGCTGAGGCAGACCCTGTAAATAATGAATCGTGGCTTGAATCCACAATTGATGATCATGCTGTGACAATTGACCTTTCAGTAATGCCCAACGTAAGAAAATCAACCATGTATTGAGTACGTCACCTTCACAATAACTTGTTAAATCAAGCCATTGCTCATTTTTAACATAGGTTGGAATGTGATAACCCACAATGCCACGCTTGCCCGGATAACCGAACAAATGCGCAATATCATCGAGCTTTTGAAAGTTACGACCATTGAACATTGCCATCACGTCCATCAAGTCTACATGACGATGATGATAGCGATTTTGATAGTTATTATAGCGCTTTTGCGTATCAATCTCACCCTGATCGAACAAGGCCGCTGCTGATAAACCATGATACATCGCACGGAATAAAATCACCGGTAAATCAAACTGTGAACCGTTCCAACTGACCAAAGTCGGATGACGTTTATCAAAAATTGATAAAAATTTTGTTAAAATTTCTGCTTCAGACCACTGTTCTCGACTAAACGAAAACAATTTCATTGTGCCTTTTTCATCAATCCATAAACCAGAAATACACACAATTTCATGTAAAGGCAGACGTTGAAACTCACTGCCTGATTCTTGACGACGCAGTTTCGTCAATGCACTTTCTAAATCTTGCTCAGGCAAATCTAAGCCATACAAATGCGCCCCCGATTTCAAATCAGTTAACGTTTCAATATCAAATACTAAAACAGGTAGGCGCATGATGATTGCTCAACTTTCAAAATTAAAATGAATCAGTCCTGAACTAAAAACCATTAGTCTTGAACTGAAAATAAACCTGTAGATAAATAACGATCTCCACGATCACAAACAATACACACGATGACTGCATCAGGATTTTCTTCTGCGATTTTCACCGATGCCCAAACAGCACCGCCCGATGAAACACCCGCACTAATCCCTTCTTCTCGTGCCAAGCGACGTGCTGTTTTTTCCGCTTCAATTTGCGGAATATCCATAATCCGATCTACACGTTTTGGTTCAAAAATCGTCGGCAAATATTCTTGTGGCCAACGGCGAATACCTGCAATATTTGAACCTTCTGAAGGTTGTAAACCGACAATTTGAATCTCAGGATTTTGTTCTTTTAAATATTTAGAAATCCCCATAATCGTCCCTGTTGTTCCCATAGAACTGACGAAATGAGTAATTTTACCTTCTGTTTGTTGCCAAATTTCAGGCCCTGTCGTCAAGTAATGTGCTTCAACATTATCAGGATTACCAAATTGATTGAGAACCAAGCCTTGACCTTCGCTTTGCATTTTCAAAGCCATGTCTCGTGCTTGTTCCATATTTTCAGATTCAATCAATTCAGCGCCATATGCACGCATGGCATCTTTACGTTCTTGGCTTGAACCTGCGGGCATAATGAGTTTCATTTTGTAGCCACGCATGGCTGCAACCATTGCAAGTGCAATGCCTGTATTACCACTCGTTGCCTCAATTAAAGTATCACCTGGTTTTATTTGACCACGCTGTTCAGCTTTCATAATCATGTTATATGCTGGACGGTCTTTCACCGAGCCTGCTGGATTATTGCCTTCTAGCTTTGCCAATACTGTTGCCTGCGTATGACTTGGCAAGCGTTGCAAGCGGACTAGAGGGGTTTTCCCTACATAATGGTCAAGTAAAAATTCATCCGCTAAAAAATTAGGTTGTGTATCAGTCATTAGGTGTACCTATATCGAGGTGCGCCTATTGTATGAAAAAATACTTCTGCCTGCACACTTTTTGGCGCAATTTATTCAGACTGATTAAAGCATCAGCATTTTTTATAAAGCATGCTAATATGCCTGACATGGGGAACGTGTGGTTCAATGGATGTCGAATTTCAATAAGAAACTCTTTAAACGCTTAAAACTCAATCATGCTTACGGTCAACTGATTGCGCTCATTTTCGTTCCCATCATGATCATTTCGTGTGTTGGTGCAGCTTTAGTTTTATCGGAAACATCAAATTCTGCGAAAAACCAACAACGCTCAAGTGCAATTGCAATTTTAAGTCGCTATCAATATACGGCTGTGCAGTTGGCTGATATGGTGGCGAAAAATCCACAAAAAAAAGATGAAGCCGAGCATATTTTACAAAGTTTATTTCATGAACAGTATGTTCGTGGTGCAAGTATTATCAATCAAAAAAATCAACAAATTTTAAATATTGGCTTTCAAGGTCAACGCGATTGGGTTATCCCAAGCAAACAAAATACTTTTTTTGGCCCCATCACTTATAAAAACAATCATGTTTATGGTGCACTTCTTCCGACTAAAGCTGATCAACCTAAATTATGGTTGATGGTTGAACTCGACAATCAACCTTTAGAAATTTCACGCTATCGCGTACTGATTGCGGTAATTACCACAGGCTTATTGACACTTCTTTTATTACTATTGTGTTTGAATTTTTATTCACGGCGTTGGATTGCCCCGATGTACGAAATTCGCATGCAATTACAACGCCTAAATGCTGACACGCTTGATCAGCACATGGTGATTAACAGTACAGGTGAACTGCGTCTATTACAACGAGACATTGCCAATGTGGTCAAACGCCTACATTTCAGTTTCTTAGAACTCAAAGAACACACAGAACAAACTGAAGATGACTTACGAAGAACACTAGATACGCTCGAAGTACAGAATATTACCTACAAACAAGCGCGTGATCAGGCAATTTCATCGAATCAAGCTAAATCAGTTTTTTTAGCCAATATCAGCCATGAATTACGTACACCACTGAACAGTATTGATGGATTTATCCATTTATTATTGCGTCAAGATAACCTGAGTAACGATCAAAGTTTATACTTGCAAACTATTCGTAAATCATCGGCACACTTACTCGCACTAATCAATGATGTCCTTGATTTTTCTAAAATTGATGCAGGTAAACTCGAACTTGAAACTGCACCTTTTGACTTAGAAGAAGCAGTGTTTGATGTGATGGACATGCTTTCACCACTCGCAGCGCAAAAACACATTGATATGGCATTTTACTATGCTGACAACGTGCCTAAGCATGTGATTGGCGATGTTTTACGCGTCAAACAAATATTAACCAATCTCATTTCCAATGCCATTAAATTTACTCCTGATGGTGAAATCATTGTTCGGGTACGTATAGAAGATGATGACATTGGACAATGTTTATTGCATTTCAGTGTTCAAGACAGTGGTATTGGTTTAAGCGGTACAGACCGTAAACGTCTATTTGAGTCATTCTCTCAAGGTGATGCTTCTGTGACTCGTCAGTTTGGCGGTACAGGACTTGGACTCGCAATTTCCAAACAACTTGTACATCTCATGCAAGGACAAATTGGTTTCGAAGATAACCAAGAACGTGCACCGACTGAGAAAGGTTCAACTTTTTGGTTTACAGCCGTACTGAAAACGGATGAAGATTCGATCTTTGAGCATCCAAAATTTACAGACATGCAAGTGGTGTCCTATTTAGCTCATCCTGCAACAGCGAATGTTTTACGTCATTATCTTGAAAATTATGATGTTCAACATACCGAAACTCAGTCTATTTTAGATTTATTCAGTCGCTTAAATAACTTACCTAAAGAATCAGATGATACATGGCTGATTGTCGACCATAGTGGCGATACTGAAGCCTTATTGCGTGAAATTCGTGGACGTTATCAAGGGCATATTGCAGTCTACGGTTATCAAATGATGCTTGACCCAAGCATGATTGCCAAATTTAATGCACGACCACTGTATCAACCTCTCAGTCGTACTGCACTGATTCAACTACTGAAAAACAAACCTATTTTTGAGCCTGAACAACATAAAGATTTTAAAGGACGAGATTTACACATTTTGGCAGTAGATGACCATTTACCCAACTTAATTGTACTTGAGGCATTGCTTGGTGAATTGAATGTCAAAACCACCAAAGCACAAAGTGGTCAGGAAGCTTTAAATATCTTACAACTCAATATTGATCAAGGCTTAAAGCCTTTTGACTTGGTCTTTATGGACATTCAAATGCCTGTCATGTCTGGTATTGATACCACACGTGCCATTCGCTCGCTTGAATCCACCCTTGATGGGATGCGCATGCCAATTATTGCTCTCACAGCGCATGCCCTTTCTGATGAAAAACAAAAACTTCTCAAAGTGGGTATGGATGATTATGTCACTAAACCGATTCAAATTGATCAAATTATTCAAATTTTGACCCATTGGACAGCAGATAAGTTTATTAAACCGCTTCAAGTAACAGAAAATACCGTTATCGTTGAAGCATTAGATCACAATATTTTAGATTGGAAACAAAGCCTACAGTTGGCAGCGAACAAAGAAGATTTAGCACAAGATTTACTCAAAATGTTAGTAGATAGCTTCCCAACTGAACTCACTGAAATTGAACAACTCATTGAACTTGAAGATTTCCCTCAACTTGAGCATGTGCTACATCGCCTTTATGGAGCAACACGCTATGTCGGGGTACCAAAACTGCAAAAAACCACAGGTGAATTTGAACAGTTTGTGTCGACCTTACGTAAAGAACGTAAAAAAGCCGATGATGCATTCATTCATCACACCCAACAATGCTTCGATGAACTACAACTTGTCATTCATGAAGTTGAAAGTGCAGCAAAACAAGTTTTGAATTTTTAACATCTTGTATAAAAAGAAGCATTCTCGCTCACGACTCCTTTCATGCAATTTAATGCAAGGAAATATGGCATTGTACTCAAATAGCCTGCTTAAAGTTGAGTGCTCAATAAGAATCGTGTTGCTTACATATTTCCGTGACTGTACTGTCATGTAACATCAGAAACAGCATGCTATGCTCAAGTCATAAAATTCTGATTCAGCAAAAACAAACAAGAGTGAAAATGCATGGCTTTATTACGTATTGAAAAAAAAGATGGTATTGCAACTGTCTATTTAAACCGTCCTGAAAAACGCAATGCTATGAGCTTTGCACTGCTCAAAGAACTTGTTTCTACGGCACAAAAAATTAAAAAAGATCGCTCTATTCGCTGCGTCATTTTAACTGGTGAAGCCAATGTATTTAGCGCAGGCATTGACCTTGCAGATTTAAATAGCCCTAAAAATACTGCATTTGCCGCTTGGGAATTGATTAAACCAGGTCAAAGTCTGTTCCAAAAAGCATTTTTAATTTGGCAAGAACTCCCTGTACCTGTAATTGCAGCACTTGAAGGTTTTTGTTTTGGTGCAGGTATGCAACTCGCTTTAGCTGCGGACATTCGTATTGCACATCCTGAAACACAAATGTCGATTATGGAAAGCCGCTGGGGTTTAGTTCCCGACATGGGTCTAACACGCTCACTCAAAGGCGTGATTGGTTTAGATCTAGCGAAAGAACTTACACTGACTGCCCGTATTTTTGATGGTCAATATGCCAAAGACATTGGCTTGGTGACACATCTCAGTAGATCGCCTCTCGAACAAGCACAAAAAATTGCGGCTGAAATGTTACAACGCTCACCTGATGCCTTAACCGCAGCAAAACGTGTTTTAGATGCCATGGAACATGCACCAACCAAATCTTTACGTTTAGAAAAAATTTGGCAATTAAAATTACTACTTGGCAAAAATAGCCAAATTGCACGTAAAAAAGATAAGAATCCCGAAGTTCAGTTTTTACCACGTCAATATAAGTAAACTTTAATTTAGCTAATTTAAATTGGAATCATAATTTAATATTTAGGAAAAGTTATGCACTTTGATATTCAAACAAAAATTGCATTTCTAGGCATGGGTTTAATGGGGAGTCGCATGGCAACCCGTCTAATTCAAGCGGGTTTTCATGTTGCAGTCTGGAACCGTACGCCTTCTGCTTGTGAGCAGATTATTGACATTGGTGGATATCCTTTAGAACTCAGCGATATTGCCGACTATCCTGTGATTTTGACCTGTTTAGCCGATGATTCAGCAGTAAAATTTGTTTATGCACAAATCGAGCCTTTTTTAAAAACCGATCAAGTAATTGTTGACTTCTCAAGCCTATCTGTTGATCAAACTACACAACTTGCAGATCAAGCACAGAGCAAACGCTGTCATTGGATTGACTCCCCTGTTTCAGGTGGAACGGCAGGCGCTGAAAATGGCACATTGGTAATTTTTGCAGGTGGACAAGAGAATATCATCCAAGATTTAAGCCTAATTTATAATGTACTTTCGCAGCGTGTGACACGTATGGGTGGAACAGGTACAGGACAAGCCACTAAAATCTGCAATCAACTGATTGTCGCTGCAAATAGTACACTCATTGCAGAGGCTGTTGCGCTGGCAGCACAAGCAGGCGTAGACACTACTCTTCTCGCCCCTGCACTTGCAGGTGGTTTTGCAGACTCTAAGCCTTTTCAGATCTTGACACCGCGCATGGCAACGCATACTTTTGAACCTATACAATGGAAAGTTCAAACGCTTTCCAAAGATCTCAACAATGCTTTAACACTTGCTGAAAAATTTAATTTAGATATTCCTGTTGCACGACAAGCATTATCACAATTAAAAAGTCATCAGCAACAAGGTTATGCTGAAGCTGATCTTGCAACGGTGATTTATCAGGTTGAGTCTAAACGTTAAATTTATTTTCATCTGCATGGAGCACACGTATGACAACGCAATTGGCTGTAAATTTATCGATGATTTTCACCGAAGTCCCATTGATTGAACGCTTTGCATTGGCTCATGCACATGGATTTCACACGATTGAAATTCAGTTTCCTTATGAACTTTCGATTGATGAAATTCGCATGCAGATGGAAATATACGATCTTCACATTTGCCTGATCAATGTTCCTGCAGGCGATCTAATGCAAGGTGGTGATGGCTTAGCAGGTATCCCTGGACGTGAAATTGAGTTTCATCAAGCTGTTGAAAAAGCCATAGAATATGCATCTGCACTAAATATTCCACGCGTCAATATTTTGGCAGGAAAACAACCGCATGATGCCGACTTATTACCTTGCTTAAACACCCTAGCAATCAATCTAAAAATGGCATGTCGTATGCTGACAGAGCAGTTGATTCAGCCTGTTTTTGAAATGATTAATGGCACAGATATGCCTCGCTTCCTCATTCAAAATATTGCCCAAGCACAAGAAATACTTGAAGTCGTACAACACCCTATGCTTAAAATGCAATATGACTGTTACCACATGGCAATGATGGGTGAAGATGTCCTAACAGCACTACAAGAAAATATTGATGTGATTGGACATATTCAATTTGCTGACTGTCCAGGACGACATGAGCCTGACACCGCACAAATTGATTTTCCTAATATTTTTAAATGGCTCAGTCAAAGTCACTATAGCGGTTATATTGCAGCAGAATATAAGCCACAATCACATTCAAATCAGTCCTTTGCTTGGAAAGAAAAATATTTCCCGAATCATCAATCTACCTAAGAGTAATTTTTACTCACATACTTGATTTGAAATTTTTCATTAAAGTGGGTATATTAGACAGTGAGTAATTGTCAGGAAAATAGACTTAACATGAATTCTGAACCATCGCCCAGCGCTTCTAATTCTAAAGAGCTCCCTATGAATTTTCAAAATCCAGATGTATTGACATGTCTTAATGTCGTACGTGAAGCGCTGCTGGATGTAAAAGCCAAAGATATCCTTGCTATGGATGTGAGTTCAGTCAGCAATGTATCTGATGCAATCGTAATTGCAAGTGGTACATCAACTCGTCACATTAAAGCCCTTGCAGACAATGTCGCTGAAGAAGCTCGTAAAGCTGGCTTCCGCCCGATTGGTGTTGAAGGTGAACGTGATGCTGAATGGATCCTCGTGGACTTAGGTTTAATTGTTGTGCATGTTATGTTGCCAACAGCACGTAGATTCTATGACTTGGAAAGCCTTTGGCGCGCAACTCCAGAATCTGTTGCATAAGCCTATGGCATAATTAGTACGTGATCTAAACCACGGCTGAGTATCCAAACAAAAGCGACCACATTCGGTCGCTTTTTTTATGCTGATTAAGTCATGGTTTAGATTCAGTCGATTCAATATTTTATAACAGACTTCTGCAAAATTAGAACACAAAAAACCACCCGAAGGTGGTTCATTAATTTCCTTTTTTTAAAGGAGGTTTTAGGTAGATTTAATCCTAAATGAATTAGTGACCCGTACCATTGATAGCTTTTGTCATATCTTCAACAACTTTCTTCGCATCACCAAAGACCATCATTGTCTTGTCGTTATAGAACAAGTCATTGTCTAGCCCCGCATAACCTGTTGCCATAGAACGCTTAATCACCATGATTGTACGTGCTTTATGCGCTTCAAGAATTGGCATGCCGTAGATTGGAGATGTTGGATCATCTTTCGCCGCTGGGTTTACAACATCGTTTGCACCAATTACAAGTACAACATCGGTTGCAGGGAAATCAGAGTTGATTTCATCCATTTCCAAAATATCTTCATAAGGCACATCAGCTTCAGCTAAAAGTACGTTCATGTGACCTGGCATACGACCTGCTACAGGGTGAATCGCAAAGCGAACCGTTACACCTTGTTCTTTTAAAGTGTTGGCAAGTTCTTTTACTGCATTTTGTGCACGACCTTGCGCCATACCATAACCTGGTACAATCACAACACTGTCTGCATTTGACATCAAGAAGCCTGCATCATCAGAAGAGCCTGAACGATGATTACGCTGTACTTTATCGCCTGCTTCCGCAACTGGTGCTGCTGCACCCATCGTTCCACCAAACAATACGTTGATGATTGAACGGTTCATTGCTTTACACATGATGTAAGACAGAATTGCACCCGATGAACCAACAAGCGAACCAGCAACGATCAACATGTTGTTTTCAAGTGTAAAACCAATACCTGCCGCAGCCCAACCCGAGAATGAGTTTAGAAGCGATACAACTACTGGCATATCACCACCACCGACTGGTGCAATCCACACCCAACCAAAGACAAGTGCAAGTGCTGTCATTGCCCAGAATGCTTGCATATTACCTGTGGTAAAGAACAAGATACCGCATGCCAACATTGCAAGGAAAATGATTGCTTGTACAGGTTTAACCCATGCACCTGAAATGGTTTTTGCCCATTTTTTCGCAGCCAATTTACCGTAAGCAAAAACAGATGCTGTAAATGTAATTGCACCAACGAAACAACCGACGAACAGTTCAAATAAATGAACACTGCTCATATGTGCATGTTGCACGCCCGCAGCTGTCAATACTGATTCATTTTGAGCAAATAAAGCTGTTAATTGGTTGTTATGCAAAATTGCAGCAATCGCAATCAATACCGCAGCCAAACCAACTAAAGAGTGCATCAAAGCAACAGTTTCAGGCATTTGTGTCATTGGAACTGTACGTGCACGAGCAATACCTACAACTGCACCAAGTACCATTGCACCACCAATCATCCACACAACAGGATGGTCAGCGACAAAGAAAGTGGTGATTACAGCGATCGCCATTGCGATCATACCGTAACGGTTACCTTGAATTGCTGTTTTAGGACCCGACAAACCACGTAAGGTTAAAATAAAAAGTACAGCACCAACAAGGTAGAACCAATCTGCATATTCTTTAATGAATTCCATGGATTAGCCCTCTTTCTTTTTTTGTTTTGGCTTAAACATTTCAAGCATGCGCGCAGTCACTGCGAAACCACCAAAAATATTAATACTTGCCAAGAACACTGCAATTGCGCCAAGCACACTAACAACATTGATTGATTGAAATTGCACACTTGCATCAACAATACCCGGAATACCAACCGTTTGAATCATCGCACCAACAACAATAATCGATGACAATGCATTGGTCACTGCCATTAATGGCGTATGCAATGCAGGTGTTACACCCCAAACCACGTAGTAACCAACAAAGATGGCTAAGACGAAAATAGTAATAGTTTCAACCATGATGACTCTCCTTAACCACGCTTTAGCAGTACTTGACCGCCATGAGTTACTAGAAGTGCTTTTTGAATTTCGTCTTCTTGATTCAACACAAAGTTTTTCTCTGCATCAAACAAAGTTTCAACGAAATTAAACACGTTACGTGCATACAATGCAGATGCTTCAGTCGACACTGTCGCAGGGATATTTGGAATACCAAGAATCGTGACACCGTTGTCAGTGACAACATTTTCACCGTTCTTAGAACCTTCTACGTTGCCACCCGTTTCTACAGCCATATCTAAAATGACAGAACCCGGTTTCATTTTGGCAACGGTTTCAGCTTTAATTAAACGCGGTGCATCACGACCCGGCAATAAAGCTGTTGTAATCACGATGTCAGCATTTGATACAGCTTTATCGACAATGATCGCTTGATCACGGATATATTCTTCACCTGGCATCCAACCATAACCATTCTTCGCAGCATCGGCAGCTTTTTGCTTTTCTTCATCCGACATTGGAACGTCTAACCACTTACCACCAAGTGATTCCACCTGATCACGTGCTGTTGGACGTAAATCTGTTGCTTCAACAACAGCGCCTAGACGTTTTGCCGTTGCAATTGCCTGTAAGCCCGCAACACCCACACCCATGATCACCACACGAGCAGGTTTTACAGTACCTGCTGCAGTCATAAGCATTGGAAACATACGTTGATATTCTGCTGCAGCTAAAAGAACTGATTTGTAACCTGACAAGTTTGCCTGAGAAGACAACACGTCCATATTCTGCGCACGAGATAAAGTACGAGGTAACAACTCAAGCGCAAATGCATTGACTTGTTGTGCCGCAAACTGATCAAGTTCAGTATTACGGTACGGGTCAAACATCGCCACAACTGTTGTATTCGGCGTAAGTTTTTGAATTTCTTCACCCTGAGGAGAACGAACTTTCAAAATAATTTGACTGCCTGTATAGGCATCTTCCGTGATTTTTGCTCCGACCTGTTCATAAGCACTGTCAATGTAAGCGGCTCTTTTACCCGCTCCACGTTCAATGACTACAGTATGGCCAGCGCCAATCAACTTCTTTACTGTTTCAGGTGTAGCAGCGACACGACTTTCACCGACAACAGTTTCCGTTGGGATTCCGATCTGCATGAGCATTCCTCAAGCTAATTTTTCTTCAAGTCAACATCGATAAACGATGCTTTCCTCAGGATATGTTTTTTGTTCAATTTTTGGATTCTAATTGAACTTTTTTAAATTACCACCCAATATTTATTTTATAAATACCTATGTTTTGAACTCATGATTCACAAATATAATTTTACGACATACCTAGTATTCATTTTAGCAATGATGAAAAATAGCGAGCTCTTCATTTCGAATGTTTTTTACAGGAAATTTACCGTGATATCCCACATTCAAACCTACCTATAGCATAAAAATAAGACACCATCGGATGATTAGTTTTGACTTTTATGCCAAAAAAACACCATTTTAAAGACAAAAAATAATCAGTAAATTTACTATTAAAACAGTCAATTTATCGTAAATCTAAAGCTTTTATTTGCATTAATGACATTTGAAGATCAATAAAATGGCTCATAAAAACTAAATTTATTGTTGTATCTTTAGACAAATTGATGGCTCTATATTATTCCATTTAATATTTTCATTAATAAAAAAAAGTACTTATATCACAAGATAGTTTTTCCTCATATTCAAAGAAATAATAATAAAAAATATTTTTGTATTTTTTTGAATGACCATTTTGACAATTGATGATGTTAATTGAATAATGACGTCAAATGTGTATATACGCACCAACATGGCGCAAAATTTCAATACAATATTTTGCACAATTTATAACACAAGAAGAATCGCATCATTTTGTAACGTTTATTGGGTAAAAATAAGGTTTAAACATGAAAATTTTAATCTTTTGCACAAATAAAGTATCATTTTTGAATCACTCCGCAGAAAAAAATCTCTACAGCAAGTTCTTTTTTACATCCATTGCGCATTAAAACCACCTTAAGTTTAATTTTATATTCCATATTTTGATTAAACTGATTCTTTTTTTGCATTTTCCCTCAATCATTCGAACCTTTATACTTAGCTTCAAATCTAGACCATTGCCATTTGCATCGTGAGTCTTATGAAACATCCTTTTTCGAGTATACAACTCGGCTCTATCTTCGCTTTAGGCGCAGCCTTTTTGTTTAGCACCAAAGCGATCTTTATTAAGCAAGCGTACGCACTGTCACCCTTAGTCGATGGAACAGTGCTTATGGCACTGCGTATGGCAAGTGCTTTGCCATTTTTCCTACTCATTTGTTGGCTCAATAGACATCACAATCAAGATATCAAAGCAAAAGACTGGTTTCTCTTGATGGTTGCAGGACTGATTGGTTATTACTTTTCAAGTTGGCTCGATTTTGCAGGACTGATGTATATCAGCGCATCTTTAGAACGGATTATTTTATTCCTTTATCCAACATTAACGGTTATTGCCTCAAGTTTTATTTATAAACAAAAATTACGTCTCAAAAGTATCTTTGCCATTGCGCTCAGTTATGGCGGTACAGTTATTGTGATGCTACAAGAGCAAAGTACTGTGGCACATGAAGGTAATTTTTGGATCGGTGTCAGTTTGGTTTTTGCCAGTGCAGTGTGTTTTGCATCTTACCTCCTGTTAACTCCACGCCTCATTCAAAAATTTGGTTCATGGAATTATACTGGTCTTGCACTAAGCATTGCCTGTATTGGGACATTAACACACTTTATAATTGCAACACCCAATCCCATAGGGCTGTTATCTCAACTTCCAACAACGGTCATTTGGTATGGCATTGCACTTGGCTTACTCGTCACAGTATTACCAACCATTTTAATTGCACAAAGCATATCTCGTTTAGGCGCCGCACAATCTGCGATGATTGGTTCAATCGGACCAATTCTCACCATTATATTGGCGGTTTCTTTACTGGGTGAACACATGAATATAATTCAATGGTTTGGTTGCCTACTCAATATTATTGGTGTGATGATGATTACACTGTCGAAAAATAAATTGGCAGGCTGACCACCCACAGATTCACCTACTCACCAACAGCTTGATCTGAAATAATCCGATCAAGTTGTAAAAGCATCTTTTGAAAATGTGCGCCTGAAGATTTTTGAGCAAACTGATCATCTGGATTACGCAATGGACATTGTGTTAATGACAAACAGCCACAACCAATGCATTGATCCAACTGTTGCCGTAACTGCAACAGTTGCATAATGTGTTGATCTAATTGCGCTTGCCACTTTTGTGACATGTTTTGCCAGTCTGCCTTAGTGGCCGCTTTATTTCGCGGCAAGACTACAAAGGCTTCTTTGACCTGTTGCAGACTAATACCCACTTGCTGTGCAATTTTAATAATTGCTACTCGTCTTAACATTGCTCTCTGATAGCGCCGCTGATTTCCTTGAGTTCGCACACTCCAAATCAATTTTTTTTCTTCATAAAAACGTAACGTAGCCACAGTGACCCCGCTACGTTCTGCCAATTCACCAATACCAATCCAATGCTGACTTATTTGACTCATAAAACTCTTGACCTCAAGTTAACTTGAGCTTTGAAAATAACAGAAATACGCTATCCACATGAAAAATTGTTATGAAGAATACTTTAAGGTCAACACCTGAAAATAATACCGCTCTCAATTTTATTAACCCAAATAAACTTTATAATCCGAAACCTTTTGCGTATAGTCATATTGCTGAAGTACGTAATTTTTCACGCATACTTCACATTTCAGGACAAGGTGGTGAAAACCAACAAGGACTTTTATCAGAAAATTTTACCACTCAGACTCAACAGGCATTTTGCAATATTAAAATCGCACTTATGCAGGTTCAGGCTCAGTTTTCTGATATTGCCGTTTTAAAAATTTTGGTTGTGAATCACACCCCAGAAAAACATCAGTTTTTAATACAGGAAATGCAAAAGCATTGGGGAGAATTAGACTTTCCTGCTTGCACGCTCATTCCTGTTCCGTGTCTTGCCATACCAGGTATGCTCATTGAAATTGAGGCTACCGCTTATTCTATATAACGTATTGCGCAAGGAATTTTATGCAATCTTCTATCGATATCAGTAAAGATCGGTCTTTATTGTGGCTCATGGCCATCGCCTGTGGTTTATGTGCTGGAGCGAATTATTATTGTCAGCCGCTCATTCACTCGATTCAACAGTATTACCAAGTTCCCGAATCTCAAGTTGCACTCACAGTCACATTTGCACAAGTATCCTATGCACTCGGTTTATTATTTATTGTCCCTGTCGGCGATATTGTCAATAAAACCCGTTTTATCCCCTTACTTATGCTCGGTGCTGCGGGCGGATTATTACTATGCGCATTTGCAGTCAACTTACCCATGCTTTGGATTGGTACCATCATTACAGGATTATTCTCAGTTGCAGCACAAGTTCTAATCCCACTCGCCACAATGGCTGTTAAGCCTGAAAAAACAGGTGAAATTGTTGGTTTCCTGATGAGCGGCTTATTGGTTGGGTTACTTCTTTCCACAAGTCTTGCAGGGTTATTGTCTGACTTATTCCAATGGAATGTCATTTATTTAGTCAGCGCCGTGATGATGCTTATTTTGGCATTTATGTTGAAGTCACGACTCCCTCAAGTTCCACTGATGAAAATGAGCTACTTTGCTATTTTTAAATCAATGGGTTCACTCATCAAAGCAGAACCAAGATTAATGTATCGTGCGCTTATTGGCGGTTGTGCTTTTGCTGCGATGAGTATTTTATTTTCAACCATTGCAGTACTACTCACATCGGAGCCATTTAAACTGCCTGACGTTATGGTCGGTGTTGCAACGTTGATTGGTGTTTTCGGTGCACTATCGACCACTAAAATTGGGCGAATTGCAGACCGTGGCTATACCTTACCACTGACATGGATTGGCATTGCCGTTCTCGCAATAAGCTGGGTCTTTTTATACTATGGTGGACAGTCATTAATAAGCTACATCTTAGGTTATGGCATTATCAATTTTGGCTTAGCAACCGTTCACAGTAGCAATCAAAATATTATTTTCCGTTTACGTCCCGATGCCAAATCACGTATTAACTCAATTTATATGACAACTTATTTTATTGGTGGTGCATGTGGTTCCGCAGTGGGCGTTTACGCATGGCAACATGGTGGATGGATGATGACGTGTATTGCTGGCATCGGATTGGTTTTTGCCGCTGCATTTTTCTCACTATTAGATACCTTGCATTTAAAACGCATAAAAATAGCTAAATAGACCATTTTAGCTCAATAAAAAAAGCCCTAGACACCCCTCTTGGGCTTTTTTTATTCAAATTATAAAATCAGTAAAATTAACTCACCTGAACAACAGGATAAAAAGGTTGCCCTAAATCTAGACGTTGTGAATTTTCGAGTAAAATATGAATAAAGGCAGGAATCAGTGCAATTAGAATAATACACGCATCTTTCAACTGTTTACGATTTACCGAGCTGTTATAGGTTGCACCGCCATTCATGATTTGGTTACGTAATGTATAAAGACGATTAAACAAAATGATTAAAATTTGAATCGTATCGTATTCTTGTAATGCAAAATTTACTCTTTCCCGCTCAATTTCAAAGTCTTTTTTCCAAGCAGTTTGCGTAATTTTTTGGTTCTGATAATCCCAAAATGGCTGAAACACATAAGGATTTTCAAGAAACAAACGAATAGATTGACTAAATTTATCCCAAAGAATATTGTAAATTTTATGCTCAAAATCTGCCTGACAAACTTTATGCATAAAATCTCGAAAGGTTTGCTTATCTTGAATAAAGCCTGAATCTTGTGCATAGATGGCATTAAATGCAACCCACAAACTCATAAATTTCAAATCAAGATCATCATCAAGATCTGTGGCTTTTTTTAACCAACTCAATCCGCGATGAATACGTAAATTAAATTGATCTGTATGATCAGGCTTTTTACTTTTAAAAATCTCTTCTAATACTTGCATAATTTTTCCTTATATTTTCTTATAAATTAGCATATTAAATGAAGTTCCATAGAGATTTACGACTTATTTTTAAACTCAAATATATTTATTTTACTTATTTTTCTCGTTTTAATTTTTACATCAATGACTTCTACTGTGATCACTGAACGACCATAAACATCATCAGGTACATTATAGCCGTACTTCTTAGAAGCCTCTCTCAAAGTTCCATTGAAGTCGCCATGGCATGTTTTCATATAAAGATCAGCAACCGCCATAATACTCATAGGTATAACATTGATATTACTATTGATTGGAAGAATTGTAACCTGATCTCTATACCGCACTGCTGGCTGTTGAATTGAACACCTCACTTGAAATTTACCAGATTTTGTCGACCAATTAATCTGCGAACTATTTCGATCTTTAGTACCTCCGATGAATGATAATTCAACTTCAACATCATTTTCCACTGTATTGAGTGCCTGAAACTCCGTAATTTTTGCAATTGAACATGGATTTTCATAACAAAATTCTATGATTTTTTTCTCGTTGTACTTTTGAGAAATTGAACACTGATGCTACTTGTAGGGATGGTGCAGGCTGTTGTCCAACAACAGAAGTCTGAGTGATTGGTAATAATTCAGACTTTTGTGCCTCAGCAAAATTTTGTTTTTGTGTTAAATTTTCTGTAGGTAAATCTAAAATCAATTTATTCACTTTCCAACTTAAACCATCACGATGCATGATCACCTTAAGCATTTTCTCTTGATTAGGCTTCTTCACAGATATTTCAAAAACATTCATTGAAAGATAGCGAGAGCTTGTTTCCATCTTGTCTGACTTGCCTAATCTTTCGCTTGACTGACTGTCTCCACTCATTGGACTCATCAAGCCATCTTTAAAAATTTTCCCCTGTAACAGTAGTGTCACACCTTTAGGTGTCACCATGGTATCTACAACTTTATCGATCATTGTGCTTGCGAACTTTGCGCCCAACGCTTGCCATTCATTGGTTTTATCTGTTGCAACATCATTCAGTATTTTAGCTTTAAATTGATCTTTCAAACCTTGACGCACGCTTGGATAGTCAATATATGCCGAAAGCTTCTCGCTATCACCGACCTCGACCGCACTTTTGATATTATTCAACACAAGATAAGGTGATGCATAGAAATAACCACCGATCACAACAACAAGTGCAATGATTACACCCATAATTTTCTTATTCATTTTAATCCCCAATGAATGTAAAGTCTGGCTTCAGTATTCATTCGTTTAGCAAATTGTGTATTTCTAATTGTCTTAAGTGTTTTATCTATTATCAATTGATCTTTATTTTTAGGCAATAAAAAAGCCCTTAAGTCTTATAATGCTTAAGGGCTTTTTTAAATAATTGGTCCCGAGGGTCGGACTCGAACCGACACATCATCTCTGATAGTGGATTTTGAATCCACCGCGTCTACCAATTTCACCACCTCGGGATGAGAGGTATAATAGCGGTTTTCTCAAGCATGTCAACGTATTAAAATTACGTTTGTTTATTTTTAAAGCAAAATACTTTAGATTGAATTATAAACCACCAAATTCAGCGTTTTATTTCAAAAAGCGCTATACTAAAAGCAGTATTTCTTATTGTTTTTGCTGCCACTCCTATGCAACTGTCCGATTTTAATTTTGACCTTCCCGATGAATTGATTGCCCGTTACCCACTTGAAACACGTAGTGCTTCTCGACTTCTGCACTTAAGTGCAGATGGTCGTTATCAAGATCACCACTTCACCGATATTTTAGACTTATTTGAAGAAGGTGATTTATTGGTACTCAATGACACCAAAGTCATGAAAGCTCGCTTAAAAGGTAAACGTGCTTCTGGCGGTGCTGTTGAAGTTTTGGTTGAACGTATTTTTGATCAGACCACTGCACATTGCCACATTAAAGCAAGTAATGCACCTAAAGCAGGTGTGGAGCTATTTATTGGTCCTGATTCGGTTAAAGCCACGGTGACAGGTCGTCATGAAAATTTATTTATTGTTGAATTTTCACAGCCTATTTTAAAAGTTTTAGATCTATACGGTGCTTTACCCATTCCACCCTATTTCAACCGTGATGCGGAAGCAATTGATACTGAACGCTATCAAACCGTTTTCAATGATCCGACCAAACTAGCAAGTGTCGCAGCACCTACAGCAAGCCTACATTTTGATGATAAGCTACTGCAAAAACTTGCTGATAAGGGCATACAAAAAACATTTGTCACTTTACATGTTGGTGCAGGTACATTCTTACCTGTACGTACGCTCGATATTGAAAATCACATCATGCACAGTGAATGGTGTGAAGTTTCAGAAGATGCTGCAAAAATGATTCAAGAAACTAAAGCACGTGGCAATAAAGTCATTGCTGTAGGAACAACTGCGACTCGTGCAACAGAAAGTGCCGCACAGGCATGCGGCGGTCAAATTGGCGCATGGACAGGTGATACACAAATCTTTATCTATCCAGGTTATAAGTTCTGTGTGGTAGATCGTTTAATTACCAATTTCCATTTGCCTGAATCAACTTTACTCATGCTCGTTTCTGCACTATCTAACCGTGACAATATTTTAAATGCCTACAAACATGCTGTAGACAGTCAATATCGTTTCTTTAGTTATGGCGATGCAATGCTGATTGATCAGGCAAATTAAGCGTAATATTTGTATTTAAAAAAGGCCACGCATTAAAAATACAATGCTTGGTCTTTTCAGAATTCACTCTATATTCTTAAATATCTCCACACGATCCGCTTATTAACTTACATCTAAAAAAATATATAAAAGCCAACAAATATTTGCCTGTAAAATTTATTCTGTCATGATAATTTAATCTCAAATTTTCCGTATAAATACACAGTAAAAAATAATGACATCATTTTTCACACAATTTAAAAATGCCTTTTCAGGACAAAATCAGAATAACCAAATTGCCTTGCATAATATTCAACGCTTGCAAGATATTATGCGTAATCCCCCTCCATCTGAGCATTTATATACCCTACTTAATGAATGGGAAAGTGATAATAATCTTGAAATCCATAATTACAGTTTTATGTTATGGATCACTTTGGCTGTGGTTTGTCTGATTCTCACTTTTATTTTGCATTATGGATTTCTCCTACTCTCCATAGGATTGGTCATTTATGCTTTTGTTAAACGAACCTCAACTTCTGCGCGCGATGATTTAATTAAGCATATGCAAAATTATTGGCTTGAGCGAAAGTATCAGATCTATTTTAGGCAAAGTAGATATAGTGAAATAGATGACTTTAGTGATAATCACTCAAATAATGCTCATGAAAATAGACAGCAAAAATGGGCTCAATTTGACCATCCATTTAGTTTCCCCTATTTCCAATTAGGTAATCATGCCAACGACATTCAACACTGTATTTACGGAGAGTGGCACATTCAAGGAAAAGATTATCCATTCATATTATTCAACTATCATTATGTCGATAAAAATGTCGACAAAGACGAGGATGGTAAAGAAACCATTTCATATGATCATCATGACTTATACGGTGTAATGGTTGAGGGATTCCCAGGGCGTGGTACGAGTATTTCGAGTCAGCAAAAACGTCAATCTCGTTTAGGTGTCAAATGGACTTCGGGGGATATCAAGTTTGACCAAGCCTATCAACTCAGTGGTATTGATGAGATGCATTTAGCGAAATTCTTTTCACCACAAAATATTTTATCGCTTGAAACTGCAATGCAATCCTTTCATGGCGATTTTTATGTTCATCCTCAAACAAGCATGCTGTGTTGGCTATTTAAAAAAAATATTCTACAACATTCATCCGAAGATTTAAGTATTCGTAACGTACATGAACTTGCGGAAAGCCTTTTACAGTTAAAGATGACTGAATTTGAAAAAATGACACACATTATGCAGATGTTGATTCCTGAGCTGAGCTCGTAGTTAAAATATAGTACTCCCTATCATTGAAACCAACCAATCGAACAATTAAGTAAGAGGCATAAAAATTTATATTTTCAACTCTACCGTTAAAATGATCCTATATTCTCACCCTATCAAAATCGCTTTTTTATTCTTCGGCTTTATCGCATAATCAATTTTACTTCAGATCTTTTCTAGCCGATTTTAATTTATGCCCATCGATACTGTTCAACATTTTATGCATGTCACCACCCATAAAAACAAACAGGTCATGCACAATGTCGCTCGACTTTGGACAATTGGGCAACAAGCAAAATCAGATCAAGATATTTTAGATGCCTTACACCCTTGGAATGATAATAAAGAACTGTATTTTTATAATAACCTACCTCGCTTACTGTTTATTTCAGGTGTTTTGACCTGTTTATTCGGGTGGGTTATTCATCACTATATTCCATTTATTTTAAGTTTTAGTACAGGCGCACTGTGTTGTTTTTTGGCTTATCTTATTTATGAAAGTGATGAACCGATTAATGAAGTGATTGCTTTTCTTGAAGAGCGCATCATGTTGTTACGCTATGATTTACATTTTAACAAAATGCCAGGACATATTACGACAACATCCAATTCTATTTTGGTGATGAGTAAATTACGTCAAGCATTCCCACTATTTTCGCAAGGCAATGCGAGTAATGAAATAGTACAATTTGCAGCAACGACTTGGCATGATGATGGTACTGAACATCAGGTTTTAATCTTTCACTATCACTATGTCGATGAACTTTCCATTCACGGTGTCGATTTAAAAAAACAAAAAATCAAAGATATTCATACGGATCAATGGGGCGTGTTTATTTTTCAAATGCCACCACTTGGTTTTGCCGCAAGTAATAAACACGATCAATTTGTCTATCCATACCATCAAAAATGGCAAAGTAGCGATATTTTGGTCAATCAAAAAATCAATATTTTCGGTTATGAACAGCATCAACTCGCTCGAACTATTAGCCCGAGTCAGACCTTAAAACTGAGTGATTTTTTTGAAGATTATAACGGTGATCTGATTTATCATTTTCAAGAAAATATTTTCTGTTATTGTGGTGATCAAAATCTGCTTCGAGTTTCACACCGAAAACGTGAAATTCGTGATATTTCGACTTTACGTGGGCATCTACGCACCTTAACCATGCCTGAATATGAAAAATTTAAACAGAGCATGCTAAAATTTATCTCATAAATGCTTTATTCCACTAAAGCTAACAACATTTACCACAACATTATAGGAATAACAAAATGGGATTATTGGTTTTTATTGGTATTTTTGTCCTTCTCGCGATTTGGGGCATTTCCATTCGCAATAATATTGTACGTTATTTCAATGCAACCAAACGTGCTTGGGCAGAGGTTGCCAATTTTGAACGCCAAAAAATAAAAACGCTTGAAACACTCGAACAAACCTTATCGCAATATACCCAATTTGAAAAATCGACTTTAGAAAAAGTAACTGAATTACGTCGACAGATCATGAATTTAAATATCAACAACACTGATGTTTCTCAATTGCAACATATTGAAAAACTTAGCCAAGAAATGATGAAAGGCTTAAATGTTGTCGTTGAAAACTATCCAGAACTCAAAGCCGACACACTGTATGCAAAAATGATGGATGACATTCAAGAACAAAATGAAAATGTTGGTGCTGCAATTACCATTTTTAACCGCAATGTAGAAGAATTTAACAACACCATTGAAATTTTCCCAAATAATATGGTGAATACATTGACGCTGTCGAAAAAACCAATCCGTCCATTTTCAGATGCTGTCGCTATGCAAAACTTTGATTATCGCCCAAACTTTTAAGCTATTTTTTGTATATCAATTTACATTCTCAGCCAAATAACACAAAATACATAACGAAAATTAAATATTACAAAAATAAGGCTGAGAAATTTGAAATGTTCGATTTACAAAGTAACAAAACTGAATATATATCCGAATTAAAAACCGCACTCATTGCTGAATATGATGCTTTTTACAAAAAATATCGGGAACATCATATCTACGCTTTCAGCCTCGTATTAGATGAGTTTTTAAGCCCCCAATATACAACTGTATCGACTGAAAAAAGTTTACTAACTGAACAGGAAAATAAATTTCAATATTTACCTGAGCGGGATAAATGGTTAGTAGAAAAATGGCAATATCGTCATCAAATTGATGGTGGAATCAATTATCTAAGCCATAAAATGGCGACTTTTTTCCAACAATCACGTTTAAGTCTAACCCAAACAACATCTGTTGAGCGTGATCAGGAAAATATGTTGATTTTTTATTTGGAAGCGATGCGTGCTGCACGATCTGAAATATTTCAACTCACGCCAAAACAATCTGCTCAAGTACTGTTTTTTATTTGGAAACCTACGAGCCCAGAATTTTCAGTTAAATCACTTGAGGCATTAAATACATCGTCATCGCTATTATACGAAGCCATTGCAAGTCTCAAATCTCAGCAAATTGTCAAACCAAAAACCAAACTTAAGCTAACAACCATTGAAAAAGACTTACTCATTGATCTTGCACAAGCCCTTGAAATTGAACCTTATGATGATATGGAAATTGCGCAACATGCCTATATGCTATCTCTTGAACCTTATTTCCTTGAAATTAGTCCCTATATTCAACATTTAATCAATGATATTGCTGCTATGGATAGCGGAGATTTGGTTCTACAAAAATGGGATATTCAAGCGCGTATCCAACAGTTCTATAATATTTAAAAAGCACACCAGCTAAAAGCATTCCCAAGTTAAGTTTTTCACCCCATTGAAAAACTCAACTTGCAACAAAATATGCTTTATAGATGACCTACTTAGTCAACTAAACAATCCATTGTCTTTTTTATAAAATGACTTTAAACATACAGATCATCATTTAAGCATATTTTACAGCGTTTATACGCAACCTTCATGTCAGATTCATATAATTCATTTATGATGAAAATACATGCAATAGTGGCTTTTCACGCTAGAATCAGAGAAAATAGCCCCCTTTTTGCAATGCTTAATCAGCGAACTGTTTTTTCGCTAGATCCGGATTATTTATGAAGTTTGAAAAATTAGGTCAGTCGGGGCGCGCCCGTCGTGGTCGCCTCACGCTTGAACATGGTGTGATTGAAACCCCTGTATTTATGCCTGTGGGTACATATGGCACGGTTAAAGGCATGCTACCTCGTGATCTTGAAGAGATCAAAGCACAAATTATTTTGGGCAATACATTTCACCTTTACCTACGTCCCGGTTTAGATGTGATCCGTGAACACGGCGGTTTACATGGTTTCATGAAATGGAATAAACCAATTTTGACCGATTCAGGCGGCTTCCAAGTCTTTAGTCTTGGTGCAATGCGTAAAATCAAAGAAGAAGGTGTCACATTCCGCTCGCCTATTGATGGTTCTAAAGTTTTCTTATCACCTGAAATTTCAATGGATATTCAACATACATTGAATTCTGACATCGTCATGATTTTTGATGAATGTACACCCTATCCTGCGACACATGAAGAAGCTCAAAAATCTTTACAACTGTCACTGCGTTGGGCAAAGCGCTGTAAAACACAGCACCATGATGTCTTAAAAAATAGAAATGCCCTATTTGGTATTATTCAAGGCGGTATGTATGAAGACCTCCGTGAAGAATCACTTGCAGGCTTAAAAGAAATTGATTTTGATGGTTTTGCGATTGGTGGTCTTTCTGTCGGTGAGCCGAAAGAAGAAATGATCAAGGTTTTAGATTATCTACCGGTTAAAATGCCTGCTGATAAGCCACGTTACTTAATGGGCGTGGGTAAACCTGAAGACATCGTTGAAGCGATTCGTCGTGGCGTTGATATGTTTGACTGCGTCATGCCAACACGTAATGCACGTAATGGTCACTATTTTGTCACCGATGGTTTGGTACGTATTCGTAACAGTCAATATCGTCATGATCAACGTCCGCTTGATCCACACTGTGATTGTTATACCTGTACGAACTTTACGCGCGCATATTTATTCCATCTTGAAAAATGTGGCGAAATGCTTGCTTCAATGCTCGGTACGATTCACAACTTACGTTATTACCAACGTTTTACCCAAGACATTCGCGATGCACTCGACAATGAAACTTTTGATGAGTACGTCAAAGATTTCTATCAACGTCGTGGACTCGATGTTCCCCCTTGTCCTGAAGATTAATACCCCAATATAAATTCAACGTAAATATTCGTTTATCAATATTTGCGCTGAATCCAAAGACAAGGTAAATTGCAGAACAAGTCAATTTATATCATTAAGGGGAAAATGCATATTTTTAAATCAAATATGAAAAAATCCCCTTGTATGACACAGATTTTTTTACTTTTAGGAAACTGAAATGAGTTTATTTATTTCCACTGCTCACGCTGCTGAAGCGGCTCAAGGCCCTGGCTTAACAGCTAACTTATTGATGATTGCTGTTTTCGTTGCAATCTTCTATTTCCTTATTTGGCGTCCACAAGCTAAACGTGCGAAAGAACACCGCACCCTAATTGAAAGTTTAGGTGTAGGTAGTGAAGTTGTTTTCGCTGGTGGTTTAATGGGTAAAGTCCTTAAAATCGAAGGTGATTTTGCAGTGGTTGAACTAAACCGTGGCAACGAAGTAAAAATTCAACGTGCAAGTGTTATTTCAGTTTTACCTGAAGGCACCTTAAATAACCTTTAATCATAAAACAGTCGTGCCCTAGCACGACTTTTTCATTTTAAGAAGAAAGCAAATGCGTTACCCTGCATGGAAATATATACTGATCCTGATTGTTTTAGTGGTCAGTACATTATACGCACTGCCAAGTTTGTATCCTGATGAACCTGCTGTTCAAATTTCTGGTGCCAAGGCAGGTACCGTCATTGATCAGTCCATTATACAAAAAGCAGAGCAAATACTAAAAAGCGAAAGCATCAATAGTCATGACAATACCTTTTCCAATAATGCTGCCCTATTGCGTCTAGATTCATCTGAAGCTCAGTTGAAAGCGAAGTCTGTATTGGCAACAGGTTTAGGCGATGAATATACTGTTGCATTAAACCTTGCGCCAACCACTCCAGAATGGCTACAAAAAATTGGTGCTAAGCCAATGAAGCTTGGTTTGGACTTACGTGGTGGTGTTCACTTCCTACTTGAAGTAGATATGGACAAAGCTATTTCACAGCGCATGGAAACTTCTGCAACAGATTTACGTCGTGACTTCCGTGACAATAAAATTAAATTAAATAGTCTGTCACTGAACAATAATGTTATTACCCTCCAGTTTGCAAACAACGATGATCGTTCTGCTGCAATGGATTTCTTACGTCGTAATGGAAATAAATACGATCAGCAAGCACTTGCAACTGAATCAGGTGCAACACTTAAACTGACGTATAATGCTGCTGCAAAACAAGAAATTCAAACCTATGCGCTCGATCAAAACTTAACTACTTTACGTAACCGTATTAATGAGTTAGGTGTAGCTGAAGCATTGGTTCAAAGCCAAGGTAGCAACCGTATTGTAGTTGAATTACCAGGTGTACAAGATACTGCGGAAGCAAAACGTGTCTTGGGTCGTACAGCGAATCTAGAGTTCCGTCTTGTTTCTGATCTTAATGATCAATATATCGACCGATCTACAGGTAAATCTAATGGTCAGCCTTTGCCTCCTGGGACTGAGCTTTTTGCTTATGAGTCTTTGGATAGTGGTCGTGAGTTGCTCTTGAACCGTAACCGTATTTTGACGGGTGAACGCGTTCAAAATGCATCAAGTGGTTTTAGCCAAGATTCTGGCGGTGCAGAAGTTAACATTACGCTAGACAATGCTGGTGGTAAACTCATGGCAGATGCGACACGCAATGCTGTGGGCAAACGTATGGCGGTACTGTTTATTGAAAATAAACAGAAAATTACTACCGTAACCGACCCTGTGACTGGCGTACAAACCCAAGTGCGTACACCCTACTCAGAGTCTGTTGTCATCAATGCCGCAACGATTCAAGCCGTTCTCGGTGCCCAATTCCGTATCACAGGTCTAGATTCTCCACAAGAAGCAGCTGAACTTGCACTTATGCTTCGTGCTGGTGCTCTCGCTGCACCAATGTACTTCGTTGAAGAACGTGTGGTTGGTCCTAGTCTTGGTCAAGAAAACATCGACAAAGGTGTACTTTCAACTCAAGTAGGTTTCATCCTTGTTGCAATTTGGATGATTGTTTTCTTCCGTTTATTTGGTCTTATTGCCGATATTGCATTGGTCATTAACCTTGCGATGCTGCTTACTGTTATGTCTTGGCTTGGTGCATCACTCACCCTACCAGGGATTGCAGGGATCGTCATTACAATTGGTATGGCAGTCGATGCCAACGTACTAATCTGTGAGCGAATACGAGAAGAAATGCGTTGGGGTGCATCGCCCAAACAAGCCATTATTGCGGGTTATGATCGTGCATATAACACCATTTTCGACTCAAACTTAACCACATTCTTGGTTGCGTTTATTCTGTTTGCAATTGGTACAGGCCCGATCAAAGGCTTTGCTGTAACACTCATGATTGGTATCGTTTGCTCAATGTTTACAGCTATTACTGTAACTCGTGCAATCGTCCAATTGATCTACGGCAAAAAACGTGACTTGAAAAAGTTGAGCATTTAAGGAGATCAATCATGACTGAAGTGACTCAACAAAATCAAAAACAATACAGCCGTCCAGATGATGAACATGTAATTAATTTCATGAAAATTGCAAAGCCTGCTGCAATTTTCTCGATCATCCTCACCATCGCGAGTATTTTCTTTATTGTAACTAAAGGTCTCAATTTAGGTTTAGACTTTACTGGTGGTGTATCTGCCGAATTGAATTATAGTGAGCCTGTAAAACCTGAAAGCGTCAGTAAAGCACTTTCTAGCGCAGGTTTTAAAGATCCTGTGGTTCAAACTTTGGGTACAAACCGTGATCTCATTGTGCGTATGCCAGCACAAGATGATGTCAAAGTAGATGACTTAAGTAACACCATTGCTAAAGCTGTACAGTTACCTGGAAATACGGTTGAAGTAAATAAAGTCGATGTTGTCGGTGGTCAGGTCGGTAACGAGCTGTATTTGCGCTCAGCAGGTGCTGTTGCCCTTGCAATGTTACTTATGCTTGTTTATGTGACTATCCGCTTCGAGTTTAAGCTCGCTGTTGGTGCAGTTTTGTCATTACTCCATGATGTTATCGTAACATTGGGTATTTTCGCTTTAATGCAATGGCCATTTGACTTAACGGTACTTGCGGCAGTACTTGCACTGATCGGTTTCTCACTCAACGATAACATTGTTGTATCAGATCGTATCCGTGAAAACTTCCGTAAAATTCGTGGGGCAGAACCACTTGAGATCGTCAATATTGCTTTAACCGAAACATTAAAACGTACTATTCACACCTCTATGACCCTATTACTCGTAGTTCTTTCTATGATGATTTTGGGTGGTGATGGCCTAAAATGGTTCTCTGTTGCGATGTTTGTCGGTGTATTTGTCGGTACATATTCTTCAATCTATATTGGTACAGCCTTCTCTTTATGGCGTGGTCTGAATCGTAATGATTTCATTGTTCAGGTTAAACCTGAATTTGAAGAAGAAGAGCATATTCCACACTAAAACATTCAAATAGAATTTAAATAAAAAACCATCTTCGGATGGTTTTTTATTACGTTCAATAATTCTGACTAGTCCAACCGATTGATCTGAATAATCGGGAATGCAAACCCCTTACAAGAATCTTCCGAGCGCCAAGCAACAGTGAGTATTGCCTGTCCAAGATTAAAATTTTGATAAGCAAAGACACCAATTAAAGGATGTTCACAACGCCCACCATCATTCACGGGATGAGCATGCGTATTCAACTCATTCAAACTTAGGCGAATCCCCAGCCCTGATGCCTTCAAGACCGCCTCTTTGCTTGTCCAAACTTTAAACCAATACAATGGATCAAAACCGGTCATTTCCCATGTTCGATATTCTTCAAGATGAAAAGCATGTTTAGCCAAAGCCTCAAAGCGGACTTTACGGTCTAGATCTTCAATATCCACACCAATATCACGGGCGCTGCAAGTTGTCGCTAAGACATAATGTTTTTGGCTATGCGAGTGATTAAAAAATAAATGAGATTGTTTACTCAGAAACGGTTTACCATATTCTGTTCGCTCAATATCACTCTCCGAAATATTTTGATTGAGCTGGACCGATAAAAGCCGATTACGTATTTGTGCAATATGTGCATTTTTATATTGTATAAACTTCTTTAAATCTAAAAAATCTTCTTTTTTTAAAGGATACAGTTGAGCCAATGTTTGAAAATAAATATGTATCATTCGCTTTGTCATACATTCGACTACCCTTCTATATTGGGTTAAATTCTACCTGAGAACTTACAAAGATTATCTTTTCAATATCACTATCGCTGTACTTTAACCTCCAATATATTTAGCTCAATCGAGCTTGACTAAAAACCACAAATTATTCCTATACAGTATTTTTATTAAAAATTAATAACCAATACACTCCTTAGCTTTAAGAAAATTAACCAACCTACTGATAATAATAAATATTTATTTCAAATTATTCTGCTTTATATTATATTTCATTAGCGTACAAAAAAACATCAACAACATGGGGAGTTTATTATGTTGATAAAAACAATTTTAATTATTGGAATGAGCTTAGTATCTATTGGTACATATGCTAAGGGGTGGCTTGATGTTGCAACTTCAGTCATGGGAGCACAAAATGCAGTCGTGATGGATCAAGCTGAAGCAAGAATGAATCAAAGCCAAGCGCAAGCAAATGCTGCTATAGCACGTGCGGATCAAGGCTATGCTTCTCATTATAATCAAACATCTAATCAGAATAATGGTGTTTATTCGACAGGATACTTAAAGTCTCTAGACTGCACAGATTTAGCTGTGGAAAAAAGAACTTTCGAACGCACACTAGAAGCATCTGAAACATCAGTTAGTCAAAATAGTACAGATTGGTCTATCTAAATGGGCAGGTGTTGCTGGAACAGCACTCAATGCATTTTCAGGTCAATCTGAAACCTTAGGTAAAATGGGACAAATAGCAAATTCATTCTCGGGTCAGAACAACAATGCTCAAGCGCAAGCTAACGTTGCATCTGGACAAGTATCTATAGAGACTGCACGTGCGAATATTGAAAATATTGCTATTTATCAAAATGCTAAAAAATGTAATCTTTAATACATGATAAATATAAAAAGCCTGCATTTGCAGGCTTTTTTATATTTATCAACTATAAGATGAAATTAACGCTTAAATTTCTTTTCAGCTTTCTTAAATTTCTGAACATAACGACGCTTACGTGCTGCAACACGCTCATCAATCATTGATTTACGCCCTTCAAATGGATTTTCAGACGTTTTAAATTCGATACGTACTGGCGTACCTTCAAGCTTATATACTTTACGGAATACGTTTTCTAAATAACGACGATAATCTGCAGGGGTTTTATCAACCTTATTACCATGTACCACAATCGTTGGTGGATTTTGCCCGCCCATATGCGCATAACGCATTTTAATACGACGACCACCAACCATTGGTGGCTGGTGTGCTTCAGTTGCATCATTCAAAATTTGTGTAATTTTCGCAGGTGAAACTTTCAAATGCGATGAGTCATAGGCACGATGAATTGACGGATATAAATCCCCCACACCTGTACCGTGCAATGCAGAAATTAAGTGTACTTTCGCCCACGGAATAAAATCGAAACGACGATCTACATCCAATTTACATTGTTTGCGATCGTATTCAGTCATGTTATCCCATTTGTTGATGGCAACAACCATGGCACGACCGGCCTCAAGTGCATAACCAATCAAATGTAAATCTTGCTCAACCACACCTTCACGGGCATCTAAAACAACCACAATGACATGTGCATCTTTAATAGCTTGTAGCGTTTTCACAATTGAGAATTTCTCAATCATCTCATCTACTTTACCTTTACGGCGTACACCTGCAGTATCAATTAATGTGTATTGGCGACCATCACGCTCATAAGGAATGTAAATCGAGTCACGTGTTGTACCTGGCTCATCAAACGCAACAACACGCTCTTCACCCAACAAACGATTTACAAGTGTAGATTTCCCTACGTTAGGGCGACCAATGATTGCCAAACGTAAACCTGTTGCCTTATCATGTTCCGCTTCATCTTCATCGTCTGGAACTTCAGAAAGTACTTCTTCAAGCATTTGCTGAACGCCACGACCATGACTAGCCGCCACTTGCATTGGCTCGCCCATACCGAGTTTGTAAAACTCAACAAGCGCCGCTTCTGCATGTACGCCGTCAACTTTGTTTGCAACTAAATAAACTTTTTTACCTAGCGTACGAAGTTCACGCGCAATTTGCTCATCCGATGCTAACAATCCAGCACGAGCATCTACGACAAAAACAATAATATCGGCTTCATTAATGGCAGTCTTTGATTGCTCAGCCATATATGAGTCGATTCCCCCTTCATTTTCACCAATACCCCCAGTATCAACGACAATGAAAGATTTATTTTCATACTTAGCGTCGCCATATTTACGGTCACGAGTAAGACCTGCAAAGTCAGCAACGAGGGCATCACGGCTCTTGGTAATCTGGTTAAATAACGTTGATTTGCCGACGTTTGGACGACCAATGAGCGCAATTACGGGTTTCATAAAATAACCTTTATTCAAGATCAGCCAGTATGACTGGTCTGAACATCAGAAATGTATCGGAAGAAAACAGGCATATGCCTAAAATAAAAACACGGGGTATCGATTTTTCAATCACCCCGAGTTTTAGAATATAGTGTCTTCAGTTTAACACAAGACCGTTAAAAAATTAACGACTCTGCCAAATGCTTAATTCACCTTTGCGTGTCGCAACAAATAATTGGTTGTCAAGCACACGTAGTGTACGCACTTCGCCACTAGTTTTCGCACGCCCTACAAGAGTTCCAGTATTTGGATCAATCAGATGTAAAACTCCATCCAAATCTCCAACCACCAATTGTTGTCCGAGTAACACTGGGTTACTTAAATTACGGTTTAACAATTGCTCATTTTCCCACAACTCTTGGCCTGTTGCTAAATCAAAAGCTTTTAATTTGCCATCACGTTGTGCAACAAAAACTTTATTTTCTGCAACTTCCGGACGGTTAATACTACTTGCATCAACACTCCAAGCCACACGCTGTGCTGCCAAATCAAGTACAGTCACTTGTCCTTGGAAGCTATTGGTCACAACATACTGACCTACAACAACAGGCTCAGCATCAATATCAACCAAGCGCTGAATATCAGAGCGACCGTCAGACACTGCAACACGGCGCTGCATACGTGGAGCACCAGTTAAACTATCAATGGCATATAAATAACCATTTGATGACGCTACAGCAATGGTACGAGGATCTAGACTAACAGGTGATGCTTGACCACGTAAGCTAAATGCTGCATTTGCCATTTTATAGGTCCAAGCTTGTTGACCTGTTGCTTCATCGAGTGCAAAAACAGTACCGTCATTGGCCACTAAAATTACACGTCCTGTTTGAATCAAAGCTGGACTAATCACTGCACCAGACAATTGTGCAGTCCATTTTTGCTCACCCGTTTGTTGATCTAAAGCAAAAACTTGACCTTTACGGCTTGCGACAACAACTAAACCATCGGCTGCTTCAACACCAGAAGTCAACTCTTGTTTAGTCACTTTGGTTTCCCAAAGACGCTGTTTACCTTTATATGCTGCAACTTCACCTTTAGGATTCATCGCGAAAACTACACCATTATCGACATCTAAACGTAAACGTAATGGGTCTTGCTCAGAAGATGCGGAAACCTTATGAGAAAATACTTCAGTTAAACTGGTTGCTTGCACCAATTTTGGTAACGGATTCGGTTTTACTTTTTCAACTTTAACTTTGTTACTTGAACATCCAACCATTGCAACCGATAAAATTGCCAATGCAAACGGTATTTTATATTTTATATCCATCAAGACTCATCCACTTGTGTTTCCAGAACCGGGCGTTCAAGTTCAGGATCATCTACTAATATTCCAACACTTTCGAGTTTAATTTGTAAAATCTGACGTTCTTGTTTACGTTCAAGTAAACTGTCCCATGCAGCTTGATACGATTTTTTTGCATTTTCAATATCATTTTTAGCAACATAAATATCACCTTTTTCTTCTTCGGCTGTCGCTTTAAATGCTGGCTCTGTGACACTTGCAAGGGTTTTCAAAGCTTCATCATATTTCTTTTGTGCAAGCTGTGCATTGGCAAGGCGTAATTTTACAATCTGCAAAATACCTGCATCTTTTAACTTTGAATTTTCAACTTTTTTCAGCTCACGTTCTGCAGTTGCATAATCACCTTTATCATAAGCAATACGCGCCATAATAAATTGTGACTCAATCGCATGAATTGAATCAGGATTTTCTTTCACCAATTTATCTGCTGATGCAACCAACGCACTATAAGCCGCAGGATTTGTTGCTGCAACTTTAGCATCTTCAATTAATTGTTGGATTTTTGCTGTACGAACTTGATTTTCTGCTAGCGTTTTCTTCTGCCAATATTCCCAACCGAAAAAGGCAATCAACGCAATTAAAATTCCACTCAACATTGCTGAGCCATATTTTTTGAAAAATGACTTTAAACCATCAAGTTGTTCATCTTCAGTCATCGCGTTCATGTGACTACCCTTTCCTTTATGGTTGACTTATTGTGAAGAAAATTTTTCTGTAAAAACGGATACCACTTCAGTTACGGCAACGTCAAACTGTTCGGCCGTAGCCAATTGTTTTACCGTAAATTGTTGTGCTTCCCATTCACGTTCACCGAGAATTAAAGCATAAACTGCACCCGATTGGTCTGCTTTTTTCATCTGACTTTTCATTGAGCCATAAGAGCCCACTTTCAAGCGGATTGAACTATTCGCAGTTTCGAGTTCATCACGAATTTGTTCTGCAAGAACCAAGGCTTTACCTTGTGATGCTGGATCTGCAACAAGGAACAGTTCACATTCACGTACAGGTGTATTATCTTCAAGTTGCTCAAGAAGAAGTAATAAACGCTCCATGCCCATCGCAAAACCAACAGCCGGTACAGATTGATCAGGTTTACCTTTGAGTTGACCAACCAAACCGTCATAACGTCCGCCTGCACATACAGTGCCTTGCGAACCTAAATGTGTGGTTGTCCATTCAAAAACTGTTTTATTGTAGTAATCTAGGCCACGAACCAATTTTTGGTTAATAACAAATTCTACGCCAGCATCAGTTAAATACTGTTTGAGTTGCTCAAAATGAGCGAGTGTTTCTTCACCCATGAAATCATGCAATTTTGGTGCATTTTCAAGGATCTGCTGCGTTTTCACATCTTTAGAATCTAAAATACGCAGTGGATTGGTCTCTAAACGGCGCTGAGAATCTTCATCAAGATCAGCTTTATGCGACGTTAAAAACTCAACCAAAGCAGCACGGAATTCAGCACGTTCAGCTGATTCACCAAGTGTATTTAATTCAAGTTGTACTTTGTCCGCAATGCCCATACGTTTCCACAAACGTGCAGTCATCAAAATCAATTCTGCTTCTTGATCTGGTGTTGCAATACCAAAAGTTTCTACACCAAACTGATGAAACTGACGATAACGACCTTTTTGCGGTTTTTCATAACGGAACATTGGACCCACATACCAAACACGCGGGTTTGCGCCACGAAGTAAGTTGTGTTCCAACATTGCACGTACGCAACCTGCGGTACCTTCAGGACGCAAAGTCAAAGATTCAGGTGGATTACCTTTGTCTAGGAATGTATACATTTCCTTTTCAACAATATCGGTTGCATCACCAATAGAACGTTTGAATAAATTGGTTTGTTCAACAATCGGCAAACGAATTTGTTGATAACCATAAGCATCCATCAACGATGCGAGATGTTGTTCTAAACGTCTCCATGCAGCAGTCTGAGATGGAAGAACATCATTAAAACCTTTAATTGCAACTATTGAACTCATGACTTACTCAAAAACTTGTACGAATAATTTCTTTAGCTTTAGCTTCTTCAAGCTCGATAACACGTTGACGAACCATCGCCTCAATTTCATCAACCAACTGATTGGTATCAATCAAATGGCTCTTTTCACCATTACGATAAACCAATGAACGTGGCGCCGCACCCACTACACCAATGTCTGCTTCTTTGGCTTCACCTGGACCATTGACCTTACAACCAATCACCGAAACATCCATTGGAGTACGAACATCTTCAAGACGTTCTTCTAAAGCTTGCATCACTTGAATCACGTTAAATTCTTGACGTGAACAACTTGGACAAGCAATAAAATTAATCCCGTTTGAACGCAAACTGAGTGATTTTAGAATATCAAAACCAATCTTAATTTCTTCTTCCGGCTCTGCTGCCAATGAAATACGCATAGTGTCACCAATGCCTTCCATAAGCAGACCACCTAAAGCAATCGCAGACTTGACTGAACCTGTACGGTAAACACCTGCCTCAGTTACACCCAAATGTAGCGGATTATCAATTTGTGCCGACAATAAACGATACGCATCCATGGTCAAAAACACATTAGATGCTTTAACTGAAATTTTAAACTCTTGGAAATCCAAACGGTCTAAAATATCAATATGACGCATAGCAGATTCAAGTAAAGCCTGACCTGTCGGTTCGCCATACTTCTTCTGAATGTCTTTTTCTAGCGAACCGGCATTGACACCAATACGCATAGAAATATCATTGTGGCGCGCTGCTGCAACAACCTCACGAATTTTGGCTTCTGAGCCAATATTTCCAGGGTTAATACGCAAACAATCTGCACCTAAATCGGCAACACGTAATGCAATTTTATAATCAAAATGAATATCGGCAACCAAAGGAACTGGCGAACGCTTACGAATTTCACCAAACGCTTCCGCAGCTTCCATACTTGGCACTGACACCCGCATGATGTCTGCACCAACATCGGCACAGCGTTCAATCTGTGCAACCGTTGCATCCACATCACACGTTTCAGTATTGGTCATACTTTGGATGCTGATTGGGGCATCGCCCCCCACATACACTGAACCAACTCGGATTTTACGTGTCGGACGGCGTTTGATCGGATTTACAATCATGATAATGCTCTACACTTTGTCCATTAACGAGACAAACGGAATTCTGCCTTTCCGTTCACTGTATATGGAGACAATGAAATCTGCTCGTTATTTAGAGTCAATGATACAGCTGTCGCATCATCAAGACGAATTTGGAATGGTGAGTTACCATTTAAAGTCAATGTCGATGACTGACGACCTGATGCTAAAACTTTACCCGTACTATCCACAATATGTATAGATGTCGGATGGCTAAAATTCAACACCATCTGTTCACCTGTTGCTGAAGTCGCATTATTCAAGTTCAACACTTCAACTTCAGATTCTTGCTGTGGTTTTACCTCGGTATCATCAGATTTTGATGATGACCAATTTTGAACAGCCGCAATCACGCCCCAAATCACAGCAATTGCAATAATTGCAATTAAACTACGTTTGAGCCACTTTCTATTACGATCACTGTTTGAACCTGGCAATTTACCCATAATTTTAATAGGTGAATTATTTAAAGCATGATTCGGTAATAAACCCGTATCATTCTGATAAATATCATCAAAACGTTGAATAATAGTTGAAGCATCGACTTTTAAATATTTTGCATAAGCACGATAGTAACCTTTAATAAAGGTCGCTTCTGGCAAACTCTTATAATCGTCCTGTTCTAATGCCTGTAACGTTTTTAATGGCATCTTTAAATCAGCAGCAACATCATTAATATCACGAATCTGTGAAACTCTGATCTGGCGCAGATATTCTCCAGGACGTTGAACATTGCCCAAAGAGTTCTGTACTGCATTTGAACCAGTAGGTTGCTGTGAATTCGGATTTACTTCCATACGGCCTCAGTACTGTACTGTAATTGCAAATAGCGTTTATATTCCTGACTTTCTGGAAATAATGCACGGAGCTGATTCACTAGCACCTGCATTCCCATCGTGTCATTATTGGCCCGCGCAATACGCAGCCCAATCCAAAGTGCCCGAGGGCTTAGGTTTTTCTGCCCCATCACACGAACATATTGTTCGTAAAGCTGAGTGGCAGACGGTATATTACGCTGTAAATAGAAAATTTCGGATAACTCTAACATTGATACAACAGAATCGCGATTTACAGTCAGTGCTTGCTTGAATGTTTTTTCAGCATTTGCAACATCACCAACCTTTAAATAGATCCGCCCTAAGTTTTCTAACGCACGATAACGTTGTTCATACCCTAAAGTTGTTCCCGCTATACTTAGTTGTTCAATAGCTTCATTATAGCGCCCCATCTGATACAAGTACGTACCATAATTATTACGCGCTTGGGCATCTTTAGGATCTATCGAAAGGGCTCGCTTAAAATAAGCATCAGCCTTTTCCATATTTTCCTTACTACCTTCTTGTTGCAACAACACCCCCATCATCATGTTGGCTGTTGCATCTCGTGATTCCGCTTCAAGTGCCTGATCTAAAGCGCGTTTAGCAGCATCTAAATCGCCTGTACGAATATATTCTGCTGCAAGTTGCGTTCTAACTTTGGCTGCTTTTTCGGGGTCTTTTTTAACAATCGTACCGGATGTTGTGGTTTGACAACCCTGCATATGCATTGCAGCAACACATATTGCAATCATTAAACCTGTTTTTTTATATCCAAATATATGCAAAATCAGCCCCCAAAAAATTTAACCTTGTGATCGTATAATTACATTCTGTTCTTCAACTTTTTTCTTCCATTGTTCTGCACGGCGGGTACGATCCGCAACCTGTCCAACAAGTTGCCCACATGCTGCATCAATATCATCACCGCGCGTCTGACGAATCGTACACACAAATCCAGCATCAGACAAAGTTTTTTGGAAAGAAATAATACGATTTCGGCTTGAACGACCATAAGGTGCATGTGGAAATGGATTAAATGGAATGAGGTTAATTTTACTTGGTAAGTTTTTCAGTAACTTAATCATTTGCTGTGCATGTTCAGGCTGATCATTAACGCCTTCTAACATCACATATTCGATCGTCACATGCTTACGGGAACTTTCATTACCATCTTTGGCAATATAACGCTGACATGCTGCAATAAGTTTTTCTAATGGATATTTTTTATTGATTGGAACCAATTCATTACGAAGTTCATCATTTGGTGCATGCAATGAAATTGCCAAAGCAACATCAATATCTTTCACCAATTGATCAATTTTAGGCACAACGCCAGACGTTGAAAGTGTTACACGGCGCTTAGACATACCATAAGCAAAGTCATCAAGCATAATATGCATTGAACTGAGCACAGCATCATAGTTGAGCAAAGGCTCGCCCATACCCATCATCACGACATTAGTCACTGAACGTTCACGATCTGCAACAGGAACATCTTCCATATAAGAATAGTTTGCAACCCATAACTGTCCAATAATTTCATCTGGCGTTAAATCACGTTGAAAACCCTGCTTACCTGTCGAGCAAAATGAACAGTCAAGTGCACAACCTACTTGTGAAGAAATACACAAAGTACGACGCAATCCTGAGCGGTGTTCCGCAGGAATCAATACAGTTTCTACAAGAGAGCCCGCACCCTCTCCGACACGAAAGACCCACTTACGAGTACCATCTTTAGAATAATTTTTATGAACAACTTCGGGTGCTTTAATTTCAGCAATTTTTTCTAATTTCTCACGCAACTTTCCTGAAATATTACTCATTTCAGCAAAATCAGTCACAAAGAACTGATGTACCCATTTCATCACCTGACCTGCGCGGAATTTTTTCTCACCCATATCTTCAAAAAACTTTTCCAGCTGCGCACGGGACATTCCCAATAAATTCACTTTCTGAACAGGATTGATCTGTGCAGACTTTAATGGTGCTTGCTGTTGTTCATCAAATGTTGATGATGAAGCGACAACTTCAGAATTCATGTGTAGTACCTAAACCATGCTGGGAGATGAAAGATGCTCAATATATAAGCGGATAATATTTTAAAGGAATAAAAAAACCAGACAAGTATTATATCACTTATCTGGTTCTTGGTCTGTTAACAATTTATAAATCGTGAAACACGATTTTGACGTTCAGCAGACCTAACGCAGTTCGAATTAACGAGTACGTGGGCAAACTTCAGTTTGAGCGAAGAAGTAGTTAACTTCACGATCAGCAGAAGCTACAGAGTCAGAACCGTGAGCAGCATTTTCATCGATGCTTACAGCGAAATCTGCACGGATAGTACCAGGAGCAGCTTCTTTAGGGTTTGTAGCGCCTAAAATTTCACGGTGAGCAAGAACTGCGTTCTCGCCTTCAAGAACTGAAACAACAACTGGACCAGAAGTCATGAACGCAACTAAATCACCAAAGAAACCACGTTCTTTGTGTTCAGCATAAAAACCTTCAGCTTCAGCTTTAGAAAGCTGTTTCATTTTAGTTGCAACAATTTTAAGACCCGCTTTTTCGAAACGAGAGAAAATGTCACCAATGTTGTTATTGCCAACAGCATCTGGTTTTACGATAGATAAAGTACGTTCAATAGCCATTGATAGGCTCCTTAAGTCAAATTGACACGAAAATTTTGCGCATTATAACGGTATAAAATGCTTTTTTCTGCGTTTGATGTGTAAAAAATAAGTTTTTTTAGACAGATTGATTAATTTGCTTCGTCAATCCATGCCATTTGAATACCTTCAAGCAAACCTTCAGTCGATTTAGTCGGATCATCGGTGAAATTAGGCAATGCGCAAATCCAAGCATGCATATCGGTAAAACGTACCCATTGTGGATCGACATCGGGGTGTGCTTCTAAAAGTTCAATGGCGATATCAAGCGTATCTGTCCAACGTAAGCCCATAGCAATTTCCTGTAGTTTTAAGCGCTACTACTTTAGCAAATTTATGGTCCATTGAAGAGAATTTACCAAGTAATTTATGCACATCAATAGCGCATATTTACAACATGATATTCAATAATGGCGCACAGAGAATAGTTAAACTTGCGACAGTTATCCCAATCAACGCACCGACAATCACATCACTAGGATAATGTAAACCTAAAACCATACGAGATAAGGCAACCAATATCGTGAAAGGCAACATTAAAAATAACAGGATAGGTGCAATATAACCAAGTACCGTTGTTGCCATGACTGCATGCAATGTATGACCAGAGGGAAAGCTGAAATGATCGAGTGGACGCTCACCCATCACAATCACCTGATGTACTTGGTAAGGTCGAGGACGTACTGTGGTTTTTTTCAATACTTTGTAAATTGCTGTACCAATGCTTCCGCCCAACAAAATATAAAGCAATTGAAAACCGTAAGCAAAACCCTTTTGTAGCCAGACCAATAACACCATGGCATACCAAAAAGCCCCATCACCTAACCGACTAATAATTTTAAAAAATAGTGCTATACGCTGAACATTGGATAAATGGTTTAGGTAAATACAGCCTTTCAAATCGAGATCAAGTATTTTAATTTTTGTAGCTTTTAAATTCATAATGATGCTCCTCTTTCTCAGCGGAGTGAAGCACAACATTTGTGCAATATAAAATTGATAAATTTATGAGACCATTCGATGATCCTGTACAACTTGATACAGCGCTGTTTCAAATTGCTGTACCGCATGTTGCCAACCTGTTTTTTGTACTTGTTGCATCGCAACTTGTCCCATTTGGTGCAATATTGTTTGTTCAGGAAGTTGTAACATTGTTTGAGTAAAGACTTCCGTTCGCCCTAGTGGGCACAACCAACCCGATTGCTGATGTTGAATTTGTTGCTGTGCACAGGCGTAATCATAAGCAATTACGGGTAAACCACTCGCCATTGCCTCAAGCACAACATTACCAAAGGTTTCAACTTGGCTCGCAAATACAAAAACATCTGCACTTGCATAAGCTTCAGCAAGTTCCATGCCGACAAGACTACCTGTAAAAATAACTTCAGATGCTATGGGCATTTTTTGTAAGCGTGAAAGATCAGGACCATCACCAACAATCACTAATTTAACTTTCTGTTGTTGTCTAAGCATGAGTTGATAAGCGCCTATCAACACATGGATTTCTTTTTCAGGCGATAAACGTCCCACATACAGCATGACACGTGTATTTTCATCGGCACCCCAACGCTTACGTAAAATTGCTGATCGATACTTCGAGGAAAAACGCTGCGTATCGACACCTCGCCCAACCACTGCCAACGGACAAGTTACACCAAAAGCTCTCAGTCCTTGCTCTGTATGCTTACTCGGGACACAGGTCAGTTGAGTGTGATTATGAAACCATCGTAAATAATGTTGGATTGGCTTAACCAAAAATGCTAAATCAAAGAAACGACTAAATTCTTGAAAGGGCGAATGAAAGCCACTAGATACCACAATTTTTCGAATTTTAGCAACATGTAAAGCAGCAAAACCCAAAGGTCCTTCCGTCACAATATGCACCACATCAGGTTCAAAACTGTCTATCGCCTGTGTAACCTTGCCATATTGTGGCCAACCAAATTGCATACTTGGATAACGCGGAATACCTTGTGGCATAACCAAGCATTCTTTATTTGGTGAAAATTCCTTACATTTTTGTTTTTGCGTAGGACGAATTAATAAAATTTTATGTCCCTGCTTTTGCAGACCTTTACAGAGTTGTAATAAAGACAAGGCTACACCATTAATTTCAGGTGCCCAAGTTTCAGTCACAATCGCAATTTTAAGGCGTGGGCGAGTCAACTTCTCCAAAGATGCCTTATGATTTACCTGAGAATGCTGATTATTTTTACGAAAGTAAATTTTAAAATATTCAGGAAAATTTTGTTGTTTGTAATACAAGGCTTCTGCGTACGGTCTAGTCATACGTCACCTGATCTGTTTTATTTTCTAGAGTTTAATCTGCATTATTGACAGTTTTATGATAATTATATGACCGTTTTTTGACTCACCCAAAAACATCACATTGGAGCAAACCACATCGTAATACTTTTCTGCCTGCATACGAATAAAAGCCTGATACCCTAATTGCGCTGCAATAATATATTTCTGCCCTATTTTTATATTTTACTCTACAAAAAACAGCCCACATATTTGATTATTGACTTCTCATACTTATTTTTGTGCTGAGCTTATACACAATTGCCCTTAGAATATGATGATTATTTTAATCATAAAAAAACTTTAAATAGCTTTAAACTGAATGACTAACAACTAAATAAAACTATTGAAAGATTTATTTACACTACTGTCTAATCTATTCATCTTAGTCAAGACTAGACAGTATATTTATACATTTATGATCATAAAATATTGATATTTTGACATAAATTAAATCTGTCATCATATTTAACCCTATCTTTAAAACTCAAGACTGACATATAAATGATCTTGATAAGTACCTGCTGGTGTAAAAGCTGTTGGTCGCTCCAACAATTGAACCAACACGACAAATTTTTCATTTATACCTGCTGGTTGCACTAAAGGAACATTCCAGCGTGAACTAGAAGCACCTGTAATATTCATTTGAGTTCTCAGCTTGTTGTTGCGCTGGTTAACCAAATAGCTTGCTCCATTCGTATTTGTTAAGTTTCGAGCATTAAACTGAATGGCATATCTCGTATCACATGAAACCGTAAAAGAGGTTGCCGCCTGACTCAAATAAGATGAACTTAATCTTAATTGATTTGATGTAAATCGATCAATCTGACATGGTTTCGCATCCACAGAAGCCACATAAAAGAATGATGCAATGATGATACAAACTTGAAGTTTCATATCCTACTCCTTCTATTTACAACTTATATCAACAGGCTGATTATTTTGCTCAGTCTGTTTATCCTTAACGACTAACTCAGCCTTACAATCCTGCTCCTCCTTTGACTTGATTGTTAAATGATATGTTTGTGGTATCAAACCATACAAAGTGACTGTTCCATCCGAAGATAAAGGATAGACATCTCCATCACTATTATTGACATAAACTTCCGAAGCAGCATCGAAGGTTTTTCCTTGAGCATTAACAGGACGAACAGTCACTTGTTTGGCATGATATATTGGAAAATCAATTGCATAACCACGCTGATTTAATGCTGTAATTTGCTTATTGGAATATAAAATTTTATCTTCAACAGGTAGCTGATTTTCATCAAAAGCGATGTCATATTTCACATAAGGAATAATGTCATGTACAAAGGCATAACCTTCTTTATTGGTTTTATCGACATGATTTAAAGCCCGATAAATATCAATGTCTGGATAAGAGTCAACTTTCACCAACGCAAATGCGTTGTCTACTGCTTTGGTAAAGTTGAACTTTTTATTTAACATAACAACTGCACCACGATAGTAAACCTGAGACTCTCGATAAGAATCACTTTGTTGATGACTCAACTCTAAATCACCGACTTCAGTTTTTAAACGACCATCTACATTATATAAAATCTCTCCATTTCTCCGATTTGCACCGAAAGCATAGTCAAAACCAACTTGATTCGTATCATTTTTAACAAATTGAACATTACTGTCTTCAGCGGTCGAATGACTCATATATAAAGTTTTTTGACTATCAAAACTATAACTTAACGATAGTGTCGCACCTGAGTCAGAACGATCTCCTGTTTCATTAAAATAATTTAAACCGAGAATCATTTTTCGCCCAATTTGACGACTAAAACCAGCACGGAATATTCGCCTATCATCTCGTTCAAAAGTTTCATTTTTATAATATTTTTGTTCTGCAAAATTCAAATTAATATTTTGCACCAGTGGAACACCACTTATGCCCAAATAGACAAGATTCTCAAATTTTGGATAGCTACTTTCATTATTTAGCTCATCTCCTAAAAACTTAAAATGTTGTTCGGTATATTTACTATTTGCACCAAAGGAGAAACGACCAATGTCTTTACTTAATGATAAACCATATGAAAAATTGGTATCATTTCGATCATCATGTGAAGCTTGAGCAACACTTTCAAATAAAAACCAATTGCTTACCGCTTGTGTCCACATTAATCCTAGATTTTGAATATCTTGACTATATAACGCATTAATACCTAATGATGTACTATTTGATATACCTCTTCTGAAAAATGTGTTCGCAAAAAAATCACGGTAATCACTACTTTCTAAATTGTAGTTATAACGCAACTTTCCGAGGGAAACATTGTATTCATTCAAGCCCGGACGAAGTAGTTTACTGGTCACCATAATTGGAAAACTCTGAACACTCCGATTACCCAGAATATCTTCAACAACAATTTGAGCATTACCAGATTGTTGAATTTGTGCACCCGTCTGTAAATTATAGTCCCCAGGACTAACTTTTTGATTATAAATATTGACGCCATTAACATACAGTTCAACTGTCGATGGTACTCGAGCACTACCTTCCAAAGAAGGTACATTCCAATAAATAAAGTTAGGTCTTTCTGTAAAATTAGTTCCCCAACTTAGCCCACCAAAACGCAGTGAATTGATAAGTGGATTGTAAACTGTTGTGGTATCACCCAATGTCAGCCTTGTCATTTTTTCTGGAAATTCAAAATCAATGCTACTGTTGAGACGAATAAACTTATTTATTTCATCCTGATTTTGATAAAGCATCGCATTTTTAAATAGCCAAAAATCTTTAAAAACACCAAGTTCAGTTAAGCCGCTATAGCGATTTCCAGCATCACTATTGGCATAAAATAATTCATAATTAAAAAATCCACCTAGACTCGCTTTCTCTGGCATTTGAATAGTTTGATCAAATGTATTGGAAATAAAAAAACCTGAAGGTACCGTGACTTTTATTGCTTGTGACCCTTCATCAAAAAGCGATTGAACCTGTCCATCTGAAATAGAACAAAATTCGGGTTTCGACTGTAAGATTTGAAATCGTGCAATATCAATTCCCTTTTCTTTTAAAATACTGCATTCAATATAAAATTGATTGTTTTGTTTAATGAGCGTGACATCCGTATTCATATCCAACTCATTGACCCACAAATTTGCAAGAATTGGATCTACATTAGATTCACTCGCCTGAGCACTAAAGGCCCAGAAAATATTAATCATGATTAATATTTTATTTTTAATAGGCATATAACCCCCTACAAACTACATACTAGTCTGAAATTTGGAATTCAACGACCTTGTCATCTTTATCTGTATTGACTTGGACAGCATATTTTTGAGCACTATTTAATCGAGTATTTCCAAGATCATAGCTATAGCTCTTTTTAGCCAATAAATAATTCATTTCATTACTTTTAAAGATTTCTTTTTTTGCAGTATCAACTATTTTTAAATTTGTAATTTGAACATGTGAATTTGCTTCATTGATAACTTTCAACTGGCTTCCAGAATGTTTAAAGATAAGCTTTAAATCATCTTGCTTACCGACAAAAAGCGGTAAGTTGAAATTAAATAAAAAGTTAACCGAATTATCTTTGACCACTTGTGGCATTTCTTCAAGAATAATACGCCAAGCTTTTTCTTGACCACTCTCAACAATAGAAGCAACAGGACGTGAAAAACCAATTCTAATGGTTTGTTGTTTATATGGATTTAGGATAAAACTTTTTGGATTGATCATCACACTATCATCTGGACTTAAAATATTTTTCCCAGATTCATCTTGTGTCCAACTCAATGCCTTAATTTCAAATATTTTTTTTTCGGTTTCATCGATAGATTCAACAGTTAATGTTGTTGATTTTTGTTTTGCCGTATCACGAATATAAAGCTGAACAGGATTAACAGCCACACCCGCATAAGTTATGCTACCCAATAGCATGCTTATGGTAAAAAAAGAGATTCTTTTTTTCATTTTTACACCCTCTTATTCTGAAAAATAAAACCTAACTCAATTAAGTCATTAAGTTAGGTTCATATCGGGCTTATATGTGTTTAGTAGAACACTCTGATTTTGTATGTATCAGTATAAGTGCCAGCTTTATTTGCTGCTGTTGTTGCAGGATTATCTACGGTCACTGTGTAGTTATCAGTACCAAAACCTACATGGTTTGAAGTACCCCAACCCACTGCACCACCATTCGTTTTAATTGTTGTACTCACTTTCGCCAATGGATCGGTTACATGACGTACAAATGTTGCTGAACTTGTGCCTGCGTTAGCAGTGGATAACTCCAATACATAGTTTGTATTACTTTGTATTGAATATGCCGAAGTTTTAGTACCACCATTCGCACTTAAAACAATCGGATTCCCCCCAGTAACTACACATTTTTTAGGAACTTCGAGTGTAATTGGAATATCCTTACTACATCCTAGCTCTGTACAGCTATTCCAGTCTGGACCACCACCTCCACCACCACCTTTTTCTGCAAGTTCGTCTGCATAAACGCCTGTTGAACAAACACCCAATACCAATGTCGCTAATGCGGCCTGTGTCATTTTATTCATGTTATTTCTCCCATTTTTCTTTATTCAAGAAAATGTTTTAGTAAATAAAACAATCTACAACTACACATATTTTCAACTCTTCTTTGAGTTATCGTGTAACTGCAACTAAAAGCTTATTCCCATCTTTCTAAACTTGACTGAAATATAATCAATTCACATGATTTATCACATACTCGTATTTTTAATAAAAGTTATAACCAAACTACTGTTTTAATTATTTATTGAATAAAAAAAATATCATCGAAATTACAATGCAAAATCATAAAATCAATTACTTACATCACTAAACACAACAAATATATAATTTTTATAAGATTTTATAATTTACAAAATATTTCTAGACTTTTCATTTTGAATTATAACGTTACAAAAACCGCCTATTTTTTTATCATTATTAAAAAAAAATATTTAGACTTCTTCTTGATTATTTTACTATTCCATTAAACTATTTAGAATGCCTAAATACTTAATTAAATTATGGATTAATAATTAGCAAAATACGTCACATTATGCTCAAATTTGTGCGAATAAATATATAGTATTTATAAGTTAAACCAACAGGTGTTTAAAAAATCAAATAAAAACCAATCTATAGAAATGTTAAATAATAATAACAAGTGAATAGATTATTTCAGCGGTTCCTGCACATTATGAAAGAATACAGATTTGACTACTAAATTGACCATTGAATAGAATCACCCCAAACAAAAACCACCAACCAGTAGAGTTAAAAAAATTTAAAAACAGCTAGATAATAAAAAAAAATACCAAAAAAAAGGCAGTTTATAACTGCCTTATATATTCAACCTATGCTTCTTACTGACGATCAATTTTCCTTAACAGACCTTTCTCTACTTGATATATTTGTCCATTACCAAAATCAATTTGTTGTTTTTCACCATGTAATACTGGTAAACCTACAATTTTTTCCATTTGTGCTGAACGCTGAAACTGACTAGTCTTTGGGTTATACATCCAATAGATATAACGTTTATCTGCAATATCTTTACCACCCGATAAGTCAGATAAAATGACATCATAATAACCATCAAAGTTAATATCCATATAACCCATACTACCGGCATAGGCGGTAAAACCTGTCAGGCTTTGGACAATCGAGTTATCAACTTTATTCAAAACATCAACTCGCTTTAACGCATTTCCAAGCGGTTGCTTAGGATCATTTTGACCATAAAATTTAAAAATAAATGTTGGTTTATTTGCAACTTTAAATGCTGGTTCAAACTGCATCGACTTACCTGTAGTTTCTGCATTTTCAGAAAATAGAACCTTGAAATTCCCCGTGTTGGCATTTAATGTTCCGCTAATTTGATATTTCCCAGCCTCATCACGCTCACTCGCTACCGACTTCATAATGATCTGATCTGCTTTTTGAGTACCTTTAAATGCAATCTCTTTTACGCTCATCAAGTCATATAAAGTGCCATGTGGATTGGGAATACCTGCATATAAGCTCATGAAATAGCGACCTTCACCCGATTTCAACATTCGTTGCATCGATACACGTACGCCTGACAAAGGTTTAAGCTCAGTTGATACGATTTGTGCAGTTTCAGCAAAGCTAAAGCATGAGATAGACAATGCAGTCAAAGTGATAAGTAGTTGCTTTTTCATGAGTTAGCCCAAAAAATTAAATTCATAATAAGTATTAAAATTATGCGTAATCTATCACAATTAAATTTTATAAGCAGTATTATAAATACTGTAAAGCCCCCATTATCCCAAGCAAAAAATCTGCATATTGAATTGAAAACAAGTTTTCAATAAAAAACCCACTCAATTGAGTGGGTTTTTTAAAGAACTAAGTTTTAGTTCTTTTCTTTATCTACGATTTTATTCGCTTGAATCCAAGGCATCATAGAACGTAACTTGTTACCTGTTACTTCGATGCCATGTGCAGCATTTTGACGACGACGAGCAGTCATAGAAGGATAGTTTAAAGCACCTTCGTTAATAAACATTTTCGCATATTCGCCAGATTGGATACGCTTAAGTGCATTACGCATTGCTTCACGAGATTGTTCATTGATAACTTCAGTACCCGTTACATATTCACCATATTCAGCATTATTCGATACTGAATAGTTCATGTCTGCGATACCGCCTTCGAACATCAAGTCAACGATCAATTTAAGTTCGTGTAGACATTCAAAATACGCCATTTCTGGTGCATAACCTGCTTCAACCAAAGTTTCGAAGCCCATTTTAACCAATTCAACCGCACCACCACAAAGAACTGCTTGCTCACCAAAAAGGTCAGTTTCAGTTTCTTCACGGAATGAAGTTTCAATGATACCTGTACGACCACCACCCACGCCTGAAGCGTAAGAAAGTGCTACGTTGCGCGCATTACCAGAAGCATCTTGGTGAATAGCGATTAAGTCAGGAACACCTGAACCACGTTGGTATTCTGAACGTACTGTGTGACCTGGTGCTTTTGGAGCAACCATGATTACGTCTAAGTCAGCACGTGGAACAACTTGGTTATAAAGAATAGAGAAGCCGTGAGCAAATGCTAAAGTTGCACCTTGCTTAATATTCGGTTCAATTACGTCACGGTAAAGTTGTGATTGGAACTCATCTGGAGTCAAAATCATAACAACGTCAGCTTGAGCAACAGCAGCAGGAACTTCTGAAACTTTAAGACCAGAATTTTCAGCTTTTTTCCAAGAAGTAGAACCTGCACGTAGACCAACAGTTACATCAACGCCAGAATCTTTAAGGTTAAGCGCATGTGCATGACCTTGTGAACCGTAACCAATAATTGCTACTTTTTTGCCTTGGATGATCGATAAGTCTGTGTCTTTATCATAAAAAATTTGCATTGCTGTCTCCGCTTAAATGCTTTGTTTCCTCGTCTTAACCTGAGGATCTTGTTTTGATCAATTTACAGGTTAAGTCCCTCTCCTGTTTGTAAGGAGAGGTTATACATGAGGTTATAAAAAATCAATTAACCAAATGGTTAAAACCTTAAATTTTTAATATCTGAAAAAATTAAATCGATAAAACTTTTTCGCCACGGGCAATACCAGATACACCTGAACGCACCACTTCTAAGATCGTGTTTTCAGCAAGTGCATCAATAAAACCGTCAATTTTCTCTGTTGTCCCTGCAATCTGAATCGTGTAAGTCGTTGGTGTTACATCAACCACCTGACCACGAAAGATGTCTGCTGTACGCTTAATTTCAGCACGCGCAGAACCAAGCGCTTTTACTTTAATCAGCATCAACTCACGTTCAATGTGTGCACCTTCTGACAGATCTACAACTTTCACAACTTCAACTAATTTGTTTAATTGCTTCGTGATTTGTTCAATTTTATGATCATCACCATAAGTCGTCAGCGTTAAACGTGACATGGTTGCATCTTCAGTTGGCGCAACGTTTAGCGTTTCAATGTTATAACCACGTTGAGAAAACAAACCAACTAAACGAGATAACGCACCAGCTTCGTTTTCAACGAGTACAGAAATTATATGTCTCATTCAGTGCGCTCCCCTTTGCCTAACCACATATCTTTCATCGATTGACCTGCAATCAACATTGGATAAACGTGTTCTGCACGATCTACCATAACGTTGATAAATACGCACTTATCATTTATTGCCATTGCTTCAGCAAGTTTTGACTCAAGTTCATCGGCATGATCAATTTGAATACCCACATGACCGTAAGCTTCCATCAATTTTGCAAAATCAGGCAATGAATCAATATAAGAACTTGAATGACGCCCTTCGTAATTCATATCTTGCCATTGTTTAACCATACCCAAAGCTTGGTTATTCAAACAAAGAATTTTGACATTCAAGTCATACTGTTTACAGGTAGACAACTCTTGGATACACATCTGAATTGATGCTTCACCTGTAATACAAACTACATCTTGCTCTGGGAATGCAAGTTTTGCTGCCATTGCGTATGGCAAACCTACACCCATTGTGCCCAAACCACCTGAATTGATCCATTGACGTGGACGTGTATAACGGTAGTAGTTCGCGCCAAACATTTGATGTTGACCAACATCAGACGTAATAATCGCTTGGCTATTGGTAATTTTATCGAGCGCTTCAACCACTTGCTGTGGCTTCATTACCCCATTTTCACCCGCTTCATAACGTAAGCCGTGAACTTTGCGCCATTCATCAATTTGAGACCACCAAGCCGAAATATCTTCAGGGTTTGGCTTAGTAACATTGAGTTGTTTTAACTGGCTCAACATTTCCTGCAACACAGGCTCAACCGCGCCCACAATTGGAATGTGCGCCATAATGGTTTTTGAAATTGTTGCAGGATCAATATCAATGTGAATGACTTTTGCATTGGTACAGAACTTTGCAGGGTTATTGGTTACACGGTCATCGAAACGAGCACCAATTGCCAAAATAACATCTGCATTATGCATGGTCATATTAGCTTCATAGGTTCCGTGCATACCCAACATACCAATGAATTGAGGATCATTGCCCGGGAACGCACCCAAGCCCATCAATGTATTGGTTACAGGGTAATTTAATAAGTGTGCAAGCTCTGTCAATAATGCAGATGCATTGCCCTGAACTACACCGCCCCCCGTATAAATCACAGGACGTTTAGCATTTAACAACTCATCAATTGCTTTACGAATCTGACCAGAATGCCCACGATGTGGCGGCTGATAAGAGCGCATTTTTACTTTTTCAGGATATTCGTAAGCAAATTTATCAACAGGATTGGTCACATCTTTTGGAATATCAACAACCACAGGACCTGGACGACCTGAAGATGCAATATAAAATGCTTTTTTAATAATGCCTGGAATTTCACTTGCATGACGCACTTGGAAACTATGTTTTACGATTGGTCGAGATACGCCAACCATATCGGTTTCTTGGAATGCATCTTCGCCAATTAAATGTGACGGAACCTGACCTGATAAGATCACCATTGGAATGGAGTCCATGTAAGCAGTCGCAATTGGCGTTACAGTGTTGGTGGCACCTGGACCTGAGGTCACAAGGACAACGCCTGTTTTACCCGTTACACGCGAGTATGCATCTGCCATATGACCAGCAGCTTGCTCATGGCGTACAAGGTAATGATTGATTTTTTCTTGTCTAAATAGCGCATCATAAATATGTAAAACTGCGCCGCCTGGATACCCAAAAACATGTTCTACGCCTTCATCCGCTAAAGCGCGAACAAGCATGTCACCACCAGATAAAAGTTCCAACGTATTCACCCTAATCTTTATTCCACGACCTGTATGGGAGACATACAGCGTGCTTCATTGATTGACTTGTGTGCACTGTTATAGCACACATATTTCATAAGTTTTTGCTGCAATATAAAAAAATGTGACTGCACTGTCTTTTAAAAAGTTTGGTCAACCTAAAATACGCTGGGATAAGCATATTTAAGTAATATTCAATTTTTCGGCTTAGAAAAATTGGTACTGCAAGCGATGTATTTATTCAAAGGGTGGTCGAATAAAAACACATAAAACTGTTTAGGCATTTTTGTAGGTTCAGCGACCAAAGTCAAGGTTTCAAAGACGCTTTTCTGGATTATTTTCAGTCTAATATTTTAAGCAACACATAACTTTTTTTTATCAATTGTATTTTTTATCATTAATTTTATTATTAACTTTTGCACTAAAAAAAGAACTAGCCTTTTCATTTTCTAAAAATCGTATAAAATACAGACAGAAATAAAAATCTCATCACAACCCTTATTGTTGATGTATCCATCCATTTCTTCCGATAAAATAATCACAAAATATTTTTCTGCATATATAAGGTAATTCACATGCAAAAGCTTCAATGGTTCAAAACTTCTTTGCTCTCTGTTGCTTTGGTTTCAATCACAGCCTTCACCGCAACACAAAGCTTTGCCAAGCAATATTATAAATGGGTCGATGCAAATGGCTCTACCCACTACACCACTACACCACCACCAGCAAAAGCGAAAAAACACGGTAAAGTCGATACTTATGGTGCTTCACGTAGTTCTTCTAGTGCACCGGTACAAAATAATACAACATCACAGCCTCAAAATAATGCAACACAGAATAATACCGAACAAGCTCAGCATATTCCTGTTGCTCAATCTCAAAGTGCGCCTGTCGAAAATCGCCTAGATGCACCACAATAAAATTTTCAAATATTTCACATCATTTTAGCTGTATAAATTTCAGCGCAAAACTCACTTTTTAGTGCGTTTTGCGCTATGCTGTATTTCAAATTTTCTAACCGTTCTCTTATATTACGTATATGACTACTCACATTGACCCTGAATATCAAGCAAGTGCGATTGAACCGACTGTCCAACAGGACTGGGAAACTCGCAAATCATTCAAAGTTGCCGACATTGTAGAAGGCCCACGTCGTTATATTCTCTCGATGTTCCCTTACCCAAGTGGCAAACTGCATATGGGTCATGTGCGTAACTATACCATTGGTGATGTGATCAGCCGTTTCCACCGCCTCAAAGGTGAAACCGTACTACAACCGATGGGTTGGGATGCCTTTGGTCTACCCGCTGAAAATGCTGCAATTGCTCATCAAGTTGCGCCTGCAAAATGGACATTTGAAAACATCGCGTATATGCGTGACCAACTGAAGAAATTAGGTCTTGCTGTCGATTGGGATCGTGAATTTGCAACCTGTACGCCTGAATATTATCGTTGGGAACAATGGTTATTTGTTCAGCTTTATAAAAAAGGTTTAATTTACCGTAAACTTTCAACAGTAAACTGGGATCCTGTCGATCAAACTGTATTGGCGAATGAACAAGTTGAAAATGGTCGCGGTTGGCGTTCAGGTGCATTGGTTGAAAAACGTGATATTCCAATGTATTACTTCCGTATTACAGACTATGCACAAGAATTATTAGATGATTTAGATACGCTTAAAGACGGTTGGCCACAACAAGTATTGACCATGCAGCGTAACTGGATTGGTCGTTCACAAGGGATGGACATTACTTTTCCATCAGCAAACCCTGATGTTTATGCCGATGGTTTAACAGTATTTACCACACGTGCCGACACCTTAATGGGCGTAACGTATGTTGCAGTTGCAGCAGAACATCCAATAGCGCTTAAAGCTGCTGAAACAAATCCAACATTGGCTGCATTCATTGAAGAATGTCGTATGGGTTCAGTAGCAGAGGCTGATCTTGCTACTGCAGAAAAGAAAGGCATGGCAACAGGTTTATCTGTTAAGCATCCAGTCACAGGCGAAGAAGTTCCTGTTTGGATTGCAAACTACGTGTTGATGTCCTATGGCTCAGGCGCAGTGATGGCTGTTCCCGCACATGACGAACGCGATTTTGAGTTTGCCAATAAATTTGGTTTAAATATCCAACAAGTGATTGATGCTAAAGGTGCAGAAGATGCAGATTTTGATGCAAGCACTTGGCAAGAATGGTACGGTTCAAAAGAAGGTACATTGGTCAATTCAGGCGAATTTGATGGTCTAAATTTACAAGTGGCTTATGATGCCTTCCTTGCAAAATTAGCACCAACAGAGCTTGCGAATTCTAAAGTTCAATTCCGTTTACGTGACTGGGGTGTATCTCGTCAACGTTATTGGGGTTGTCCAATTCCAATGATCAACTGTACCAAGTGTGGTCAAGTACCTGTACCTGAAGACCAGCTTCCTGTGGTTTTACCAACCAATGTCGTTCCCGATGGCTCTGGTAATCCACTGAATAAAATGCCTGAGTTCTATGAAACGACATGTCCAACCTGTGGTGGCGAAGCTCGTCGTGAAACTGATACTTTAGATACTTTCGTAGAATCTTCTTGGTACTATGCGCGTTACGCATCACCTGAATTTACAGGCGGTATTGTTGATCCTGCTGCAGGTCAAACCTGGTTACCTGTAAATCAATATATCGGTGGTGTTGAACATGCCATTCTTCATTTACTATATGCACGCTTCTTCCATAAATTAATGCGTGATGAAGGTGTCGTACAAGGCAATGAACCATTCACCAATTTGTTAACCCAAGGTATGGTACTTGCAGATACTTACTATCGTGAAGCAGATTCAGGCAAAAAAACATGGTTTAACCCTGCTGATATTGACCTTGAACGTGATGAAAAAGGTCGAATCCTTTCTGCAAAATATCAAGGTGATGGCCAAGACGTTGTGGTTGGTGGTCAAGAGAAAATGTCGAAATCGAAAAATAACGGTATCGACCCACAATCTATTATTGATCAATACGGTGCAGATACTGCACGTGTATTTATGATGTTTGCTGCGCCACCTGATCAATCACTTGAATGGTCTGATGCTGGTGTTGAAGGTGCGAATCGTTTCTTAAAACGTGTATGGCGTTTAACGGCAGGCTTCCTTGAAAAAAGCAACAATGCATCTGCAATTGATACCACAAAATTATCAACAGAAGCGCAAGACTTACGCCGTAAAACCCATGAAACCATCCAAAAAGTGGGTGATGACATCGAACGTCGTCATGCATTTAACACAGCAATTGCAGCGATGATGGAATTGCTGAATGCAAATAATAAGTTTGAAACTAAAGATGATAATGATGTTGCTGTTGCTCGCGAATCAATCACCACGCTTTTAACTTTGCTTGCGCCATTTGCACCGCATTTAAGCCAAGTGTTATTGGCGAAGTTTGATATTGAGTTAACATCTGTTTTATTTCCTCAAGTGGATAAATCAGCTTTAACCCGTAATACGCAAACTATTGTGGTTCAGGTGAATGGTAAACTTCGTGGCAAATTAGAAGTTGCAGTTGATATTTCTAAAGATGATATTTTGGCACTTGCGAAAGCATTGCCTGAAGTTCAACAATTCTTGACAGGTCCAACCAAGAAAGAAATTGTTGTTCCAAACAAATTAGTCAATTTGGTGGTTTAATGCTTTTAAGCCTCCCTTTTTGAAGGTGAGAACATCGCTTCGCAAGGGAGAGTTTTAAATAAATGAATCCCACGAAGTCCCCCTCTTTTACAAAGGAGGGGGGACTCCATCTCCAAACATAAAAAGAGAGATTCTCCTCTCTTTTTTAAAAGGAGGTCGGGAGGGATTTAAAACAAAACCCAAACAAAGCCCGTTGTCAGTCAACGGGCTTTGACTTTACAATCAAGATTCCAATTGGGAAGATATTCCCATCAATTTTTAGACAAGATGAACAGAGGACAAAACATGCACTTAGCACAACGTTTGGCAGCAATTGTTTTAACTTTAGGCTTAAGTGCGGGCTTAGTCGGCTGTGGCTTCCATTTAAAAGGTACAAACCCTCAAACAACACCTTTGGTCTATACTAAACTTGAATTGGCTTTGCCTAAAAATGCCAGTGACCTTGAGAAAAAACTCAGCGTTTATTTGGCTGCAAGTGGCGTACAGCTCAGCAATGCAAACGATGCTTACGTTTTACGTGTACTCAATTACACACCTTATCGCCATGAGCTCAACGGTACATTGGTTGAAACATTACTCCGCCTGAGTGTCACCTTCCAAATTGAAGATCGCCAAGGTAATCCAATTACAGAACCTCGTACATTAACGTCATCTCGTAGCTATCAATACAACATCAATACGGTCAATACCGACGATCAACAATATCATTATTTAAGTCAGATCATGGTTGATGATATTGCTCAACAAATTTCCCGCCAAATTTCGGCAAATCGCTTACCAAAAGCAAAAGTGAATGCAACGCTTCCAACTCAACAAGCTGTTCAATAATCGGTTGTACTCATTCTTATGAAATTCGATTATATTCAAGCACTCAAACGCACACATGAAGCCCGTGGTGCTTGGATTATGCACGGTCAAGAGCCTTTGCTTGAGCAAAACTTGATAGATGCTTTTCGCAAGAGTTGGAACATCCAAGAAGTTGAACGCCAACGCTTTGACATTAGTAGCGTAAGTGAGTGGAAAAATGTCTTTAATGCACTCAATAGTTTGTCACTATTTTCGCAAAATCTTGCGATTGAAGTTCATGGTAATATCAAACCTGATGCCAATGCGCTTAAACTTCTAAAACAATACATTCAGCATAATGAACATAATTTACTACTGATTATTATGCCGAAGCAGGATGCAAGTAGCCTAAAATCTGCATTCTTTCAAATGGTCGAAGCTAATGGTGTCGTGGTTCAACTGACTGCGAATTACCCTCAAGATCGTCAACGAATTTTAAGTATTGAAGCTGAAAAATTAGGCATTGAACTGAATCAGGATGCTTGGTCTTGGCTTGAACAACACCATGAACATAATTTATTGGCTGCTCGTAATAGCTTAATGCGTGTCGCAGATACCTTTCCTGAACAAAAACAGATTCAAATCGAACAGTTGTATGAATGTTTACAAGATCAATCTCGCTATACGACATTTGATTTAAGTGATGCCCTCATTGCAGGAAATTTAGCTCAATCTGCACGTATTTTTCAATTTTTAATATCTGCAGGTGAGCCCGCAAGTTTAGTTTTATGGACGATTAGTAAAGAAATGCGTCTTCTCATGCAACTTTTTGAGCAACCACAAAATGCACTACAACTTGGTATTTGGAAAACCAAAATTTCCAATTACCAACAAGCCTTAAGACGACTCAATCCACAGGCTTTTTTACATTGGCCACAACTTCTGTTACGCATTGATGCTGCCATTAAAGGGATGAGCAAAGAAAATCCTGAGCATTTAATTCTGCAAAGTATTACTGAACTTTGTGGTAAAACTCTATTCTGCTAAGTGATCATTTTTATGATGCCATTTAATAAAAATTCAAAACTCTTCAACACCCACACAGAAATATAAATCATTGTATTATAAATATATTTACAGAAATCTCAAATAAACATCTTAGGCTTAATATTTATGTCTATAGCATTAACACCTGATCAAATTCAACAGCTTAAAACACTATTTTCAAAGGCTGATAGTCTAATTTTTAGTGCTGGTGCAGGCATGGGAGTCGATTCAGGTCTACCTGATTTTCGGGGCAATCAAGGGATGTGGAAAGTCTACCCTGAACTTGGGCGAAAAAACTTTGATTTTACTCAAATTGCCAATCCTGCCGCATTTCGTTCTCAGCCTCACCTTGCTTGGGGCTTTTATGGACATCGCTTGGCTTTATACCGTAAAACCCAACCTCATCAAGGCTTTCAACTTCTAAAGCAACTCGCAGAGCAATTGAATGTACCCTATTTTGTATTTACCTCTAATGTCGATGGTCAATTTCAAAAAGCGGGTTTTGATCCAAAATTCATTTATGAATGTCATGGTTCTATTCATCATATCCAATGCCTCAATGCATGTACCAATGAAGTTGAAACTTCCGACACGCTTAAACCTCAAATTAACTCAGATAGTTGTCAATGGCTTGGCAATCTTCCTAAATGTCTTGAATGTGGTGGCTTAATGCGTCCCAATATTCTCATGTTCAATGATGCAACATGGATTTCAACACAGTCAGATCAGCAAGATAAACGCTTAAAAAAGTGGTTAAATCAATACCGCTCACCTTTAGTCATTGAAATAGGCGCAGGCACCGCTATTCCGAGTGTTCGCATGTTTAGTGAACAGTTTTCACCTCATCTTCTTCGGATCAATCCACGTGAGGCAAAAGTGGCTAAAAATGGTGGAATGTCACTTCCATATACTGCACTCAATGCTATTTCATTGATTTTTAATGCACTCATCACCAATTAAAAGTAAATAATTCTCATTTATGTTTCAAAAAATCCACGCTTTATCCTTATTTCATCTCTATAATTTGTCCATCTTTCAGTTTGCCTAGACTTGCAACTATGCCAAAAATAAAACCGTCAAAAATCATTGTCATTGTATTGGGCATTGCCCTACTTATTGGACTCACATGGGCATATTTCAAACCAAAAAATACCCAACCACAGTACATCAGCACTGAGGTCACACGGGGTGATATTGAAGATTCAGTCCTTGCAACAGGTGATCTTGAAGCGACTAAAATGGTCAGTGTGGGTGCGCAGGTATCGGGTCAGGTCAAACGCATGTATGTAAAATTGGGTGATCAAGTCAAACAAGGGCAATTGATTGCACAAATTGACTCTGTACGTCAGACCAATGATCTTAAAACAGCTGAAGCAAGTATTAAAAATCAACAAGCACAACTTGCAACCAAACAAGCGAACTTGACCAAAGTCGAAGCGGAATATAACCGTCAAAATACGATGTATGCACAAGATGCGACATCAAAAGCAGAACTTGAATCTGCTTTGGCAAGTTTTAAAACGGCACAAGCCGATATTGCTGCGGTCAATGCACAAATTGAGCAATCTCGCCTCACCCTTGCAACAGCAAAAGAAGATTTAGGTTATACGCAAATTCTTGCACCTATTGATGGTACGGTTGTTGCGATTGTGACTGAAGAAGGTCAAACGGTAAATGCGAATCAAAGTGCGCCAACCATTGTTAAACTTGCAAAACTCGACACTATGACCATTAAGGCTCAAATTTCTGAAGCCGATGTTATGAAAGTTCAAGAAGGTCAAACGGTTTATTTCACCACATTGGGCGATAGCGAGAAAAAACGCTATGCAACTTTACGTCAAGTCGAGCCTGCACCAGATTCAATCAATACAGAAACAAGTAATAATTCAACATCTACGTCAAGTACAGCAATTTATTATAATGCCCTATTTGATGTTCCAAATGATGATGGCAAATTGCGTATTGATATGACTGCACAGGTTTATATCATTTTAAATGAAGCAAAAAATACCCTTACTGTACCTTCAGCGGCACTTCAAGTATCAAACCGTTCAAAGCGAGCAAGCAGTAAAGATGCTTCATCAGCAGATCTGAAATCAGGTCAAAATACAAATACCACGGGTACAAATAAAGACAGTAAAAATAGCCCACAAGGCGAACGTCCTGAACGCCTAGAACTCACAGCAGATGAAAAAGCACTTATTGAACAAGGCAAAGCTTCTGTTGCAACAGTTCGTGTCTTACAAGCTGATGGTTCAGTAAAACGTAAACAAGTTTTAATTGGACTAAACAACCGAGTCACGGCACAAGTTTTACGTGGCTTAAATGAAGGCGACAATGTTGTTATTGCTGATGGTTCTGATACATCTAACGATTCAGCAAAACGTAGCAATAAAAACAGCGGCCCAATGAGATTATAAGCATGGATCAGAACAACAATCAGAAGAAACAACCTCTGCTTGAGGTTCGTGATCTGATTCGTGAATTCCCTGCGGGTGAGTCCACCATTCAGATTCTAAAGCGCATTAATTTAGAGATTTTTGCAGGAGAATTAGTTGCCATTGTTGGGCAATCAGGTTCAGGTAAATCGACCCTAATGAACATTCTCGGTTGCTTAGATAAACCGACATCGGGTAGTTATAAAGTCAGTGGGCGTGAAACAGGACAACTTGAACCCGATGAGTTGGCACAACTGCGCCGAGAATATTTTGGCTTTATTTTCCAACGCTATCATTTACTTGGTGATTTGAATGCTGCGGGAAATGTCGAAGTACCTGCTATTTATGCAGGGCTTGATCCTGAAGAACGTCAAAAACGTTCACATGAACTATTAAGTGAACTCGGACTTAGTGACAAAACTCAAAACCGTCCAAGTCAATTATCGGGGGGGCAACAGCAACGTGTTTCCATTGCCCGTGCGCTGATGAATGGCGGTGATGTAATACTTGCCGATGAGCCTACTGGTGCCTTGGACAAAAATAGTGGTGTTGAAGTCATGCGTATTTTGCGTGAATTGAATGCCAAAGGACACACCATCATTCTTGTCACACATGATATGAATGTGGCAAAAAATGCAACCCGTATTATTGAGATTAGTGATGGAAATATTATTTCCGATCAACCTAATGTACCTGAAGTTCAGGTTGCAGAAGATCACAGCTTTGATGCGAATATCAATAAAGTACAGAAAAAATCATCGACTTTTCGTGCCACTTTAGACCGCTTTAGTGAAGCCTTTAATATGGCATTGTTAGCGATGAATGCACATCGTATGCGTACATTTTTGACTATGCTTGGGATCATTATTGGTATTGCTTCTGTGGTTTCTGTAGTTGCACTGGGTAATGGTTCACAAAAACAAATTTTAGAAAATATTAGCAGTTTAGGCACCAATACCATCACTGTGTATCAAGGGCGAGGTTTTGGCGATAACTCCAAAACAGCACAAGTCAAAACCCTTATTCCAGCAGATGCTGAGGCACTTTCAGAACAACCTTATGTCGATGGTGTTAGTCCATCGGTCAGCTCAAGTGTCACAGGACGTTTTAAAGACACAGAAGCCTCCATTAGTGTCAATGGTGTAGGCGAGGACTTCTTTTACGTCAAAGGACTCACCTTCCAATCTGGACAAGCCTTTGACAAACAAAGCGTAACTGAACGTGCGCAAGATGTTGTCATTGATTCCAATACCAAAAATACATTCTTTGCTGATGGTACAAATCCTGTTGGACAAGTCATTTTATTGGGTAATTTACCAAGTCGAATTATTGGTGTGACCGATGTACAAAAGAGCATGATGGGGAATTCTGACAGTTTGAATGTGTATTTACCTTATTCTACTGTGATGAGCCGTATGCTCGGGCAGTCTAACGTCCGTAATATTATTGTTCGAGTAAAAGATGAATACCCAAGTGCGATTGCTGAAAATGCCATTCTTACTTTACTTGAGCAACGTCATGGCGCACAAGATGTCTTTACGCAAAACTCCGACAGTATTCGTGAAACCATTGAGCAAACCACTCAAACTATGACCCTGCTTGTATCTGCTATTGCTGTGATCTCGCTCATTGTGGGTGGTATTGGTGTCATGAACATTATGTTGGTATCAGTGACCGAACGCACGCAGGAAATTGGTGTACGAATGGCTGTAGGTGCACGTCAAAGTGACATTCTGCAACAATTCCTCATCGAAGCGATTTTGGTTTGTATTTTGGGCGGTATTTTAGGTGTGTTGTTATCGCTCGGTATTGGGCAGGTGATTGGACACTTTGCCAAAGGTACATTCCAAATGGCGTATTCGACAACGTCCATTATCGCAGCCTTTGTTTGTTCAACCATTATTGGTGTAGTGTTTGGATTTATTCCCGCACGTAATGCCGCACAGCTCGATCCTGTCGATGCACTGTCTAGAGAATAAGGACTCCATTTATGCAAATGAATATGACAAAACTTGCAGCCGCCTTAGTTCTAGGAAGCTCACTCATTGGGTGTGCGGCTGTGGTGAAAACACCGTATCAAGCCCCTGCCGTACAAATTCCTGAAGGTTTTGCTTATAACAAAGCCAATCAAGCACAACTGCATACCGATGTATATGCAGACAAATGGTGGACGCTATTTGGTGATCAGCAACTCAATACCCTAGTCAATCAAGTCTTAACGCAAAATACCGATTTAGCCGTTGCAGGCATCCAGTTACAACAAGCACGTTTACGTGCAGGCTTGGCAGCAAATCAACAAGGTATTCGGGTCAACTCTGGAGTTTCTACAGGACATCGCTTTGATTTAAATTCAGGCGATGACACATCATCTGGACTTTCACTCAGTGCAGGCGTGAGTTATGAAGTTGATTTATTTGGTAAACTTGCACGTCAAACTGAAGTAAGTCGTTGGGAAGCTTTAGCGACTGAGCAAGATTTACAAGCGACAGGTCAAAGTCTGATTGCTACAACTGCCAATTTATACTGGCAATTAGGTTATTTAAATGAACGCTATAATACTGTTCAGCAAAATTTAGCATCAACGCAAAAAACCTATGAATTAGTACGCTCACAATATAAAGCAGGCGCAGTTTCAGGCTTAGATTTAACCCAAGCAGAACAGGCTGTACAAAGCCAAAAAGCAAGCTTGAGCCAAATTGATCAGCAACGTGTTGAAACGCGTACAGCGTTGGCTGTGCTACTGCAAATACCTGTACAACAGCTCAATATTCAAGAACCAAAACAACTGCCACGTATTAGTCTACCTAAAGTATCTGCTGGTTTGCCTGCTGAATTACTCTCACGTCGCCCCGATTTAAAAGCGGCTGAGTTACGTTTACGTGAAGCTTTGGCATCTAAAGATGCGACCAAAGCAAGCTACTATCCTTCAATAAGTTTAACGGGAAATTTAGGTTCAAGCAGTACCTCACTGACACAGCTTTTACAAAATCCCGCGCTGTCTTTGGGTGCAAATTTAAGTCTGCCTTTTCTTCAATATAACGATATGAAAAAGGACTTAAAAATAAGTGAATTGGACTATGAAAAAACCATTATTCAATATCGCCAAACCTTATATCAAGCTTTTGCTGATACTGAAAATGCATTGTCTAATCGTAGCGAGCTAGACAAACAAGTGGCTTTACAGCAACGTAATTTAGAACTTGCAGATAAAACTGAACGTCTAACCCAAGTACGTTATAAGAATGGTGCAATTGCGTTAAAAAATCTTTTGGATGCACAAGAAACTACACGTAATGCACGCCTGACCTTAGTACAGACCAAACAAAGCCAATACAATGCTTATGTGACACTGATGCAAGCTTTGGGTGGAAGTCCAATAAAACAACTCCCGTTAGTTGAATAGTTATATTGTTTAAGCTTGTTATTTTCCATTAAAAATAAAAAAGAGCTTCAATTGAAGCTCTTTTTTATTTACAAAATTTCTATGCCAATATTTACGATAAATTAAGCTTCTGGCTTTTCTTCAGCAATTTTCACACGAATACCATGACCATGTAAGCGTAAAGTATTTAAACCTTTCACTGCTTTAACGCCTTCACGTGCATTTGGCATATCAACAAAAGCAAAACCTTTCGACTTACCTGTTGCTGCATCCATAATCAAATCACATGCGGCTACAGTGCCGTATTGTTTAAACAATTCAAGCAGTTCTGCTTCTGTTACAGTACGCTGTAAACTACGAACTAAAATTTTCATCTCACAACCTTCAATCTAAAATAGGCAAAAAACATCAAAAAGCACTCGCCTACACTACTTTTTGAATGAAAACGGGATTGCTATAGTTTAATCGAGATCAATGCCAAAATCTAAATTAATCGCCTGTCGTTCGAGTAAAGCACTTTTAACGGTTTGTTGACGCTGTTTATAATGTGTTTCCGTGGTACACAAATGACGTGTTAGATCATTGAGAAAATAGCTTTCAACCTTACGACCTTGCTCATCAACTTGACTACTTGCCCACATATTTAAATTTTGTTTGGTCAATATTAGCTCATTCTTCGCACGTGTCATCGCCACATAAAGCACACGGCGTTCTTCTTCAACTTCATCAAAATTTCCTTGCGCTCGAGCATGAGGGTACTGCCCTGCAGACACATTTGCCACATAACAGACTTTTTGCTCTGTACCTTTTGCCGAGTGGATGGTAATAAGTGTGACTACATCATCTTGCGATTGACGTTCAATTTCTGAAATAGACACAGGATCTAAAACATATTCTTCTAAAAACTCACTGAGCTGAGAATGTTTAGATGCAAGTTGTTTGACGAGATCAAAATCACCTATACGCTTGTTCCAATCTTTCTTAGCATAATTTTCTTCAAGCTGGTTAAGAATCGCTTCCACACCCAATTTTACGCAAGCTTCCACTTCCGTTTTGAGTACATTCATTTGCTTCATAATCAGCAATGTACTTTCAGGAATACGCCCAAATTTTTCGAGTTTTTCAGTAATTTTATCGAAATCGGGCTCAGCTAGTAATTGTTGAGCAAGTTTACTTGCACTCACATCGCCCACACCATTCCACAGCGTCAGAAAACGCATCCACGCAATGTCATCGAGCGGATTGGCAATCACACGTAATAAGCTGAGTAAATCCTTCACATGCGCTGTTTCAAGTAGTTTCATGCCACCAATAAAACGATACGGCACATTCGCTTGAATAAATGCAGCTTCAATATGTCGTGCAGCAAAGGCCGAACGCACCAAAACCATATGATTGTTCCAAGCAGAACCTTCAAGCAAATGACGCTCTTTAATGTCAATGGCAATCCATTTGGCTTCATCAAATTCATTCGGAAATACGTGCATACGAGGTTTAATGCCGTCACCGCGATAAGCCTCAAGTTTTTTATCATAATCAATTGAGCTTTGATCCAACAACCAATTGGAAAAATCTAAAATTTCTTGGGTTGAACGATAATTTTTTTCGAGTTTGAAAATTTCAGCATCAGGTACACGATCTTTAAAATGGTGAATGTTTTCAAAATCTGCACCACGAAAACCGTAAATCGACTGTGCATCATCACCGACACAGAACAATGAAGTTTTGTCTTTTAAAGGTTCTAAAATTGCCCATTGCAAAGGGTTTGTATCCTGCATTTCATCGACAAGTATGTGATGACAAAGTGATGCAACATAGTCAGTTAGACCTTCCGATTGCGCTAAACCTGAAGCCACCACAGCCAAAATATCGTCATAATCTAAAAAATAACGTGCCTGTTTCCGAGCTTCGTACTCTTTCATTACTTCGGCAATTTGATCTTTATATTCTAAAAATTCAGGCATCTGCTTTTCTAAAGCAAGGCTGAGTTTTTGACGAGTATTTCGTGCAAATGAATACAGATCACAGAGTTCTTTCGGCTTTGGTAAGGCATTTGGATTCTTTTTATCGTCTTTGCCACGAATCAGGCGAAACAACATGAGCTGATCATCACGATCAATAATTGAAAATTGATCTAAGCCAAATGCTTTTGGTACACGGCGCAACAAATACATGCAGAATGTATGGAATGTTGATGCACGTAAGCCTTTAGCATCATCACCCAAAGCAAGTTCAACACGAGCGACTATTTCACTTGCTGAACGACGAGTAAAAGTGAGAATTTGGATTTGATTGGCAGGCACGCCTTGATCAATCAGATAGGCTGCTCGTGCCACGATGGTTTTGGTTTTACCACAACCTGCCCCTGCAAGGACTAGACTGTGCTTAGTTTCAGTCATAGCAGCTTGTTTTTGTTGAGGGTTTAATTCGTTAATCAGGTTGGCTAAACTCATGGGTACTCATCACATTGTGGATGATGCTAGTTTAACAGAGCTATAGGTAAATGAGGCGGTTTCTACTTTAAGATGATGTCATCTTAACATAAGCTATAATTTCACTTATAAACTCGAATTGTATGGCGATCAATTACTTGATAATTCAAGCCCAATTTCTTCGTTGTTACATCAAGATATACGAGAAAATTTTGGTCTCGTAAATTAATAGGAAAGCTTTTTTTCGTATCTATATTTTTATCAAAAATGACTTTTATCCCTTTTTCATGTTGGATGAGATATGCCACAGTACCGATTGAATTATCTTCGAATCGGAAAGAGGTTTTCTTCCCTTGTTGTAAATAATTTTTGACTTCATTTGTCATATCAGATTGAGCAAAACCAAAATTTTGAATACTCAACATTAAAATACCAACCATTATTTTTTTCATTTTTGATCTCTATATTATTTCAATACCTTAACCACATTAACACAACAGCGTTCCAAATTTTTTTCACCATTTTTTAATGCCGTTTGCAAATCACATGCACCATCTACTATGCCGAAAATTGCAGTAAATCCCTCATCATATAATTCCTCAATACCTTTCCCCACATATCCTGCAAAGGCAATCACAGGTTTATTGAATCGCTTCGCTACTTGTGCCACACCAAATGGTGTTTTACCAAACTTCGTTTGAAAGTCAATTCCCCCCTCACCTGTAAATACATAATCTGCCTGGGCAATTTTTTCACTTAACCCTGTTTCTTCAATCACAATTTCCACACCTGAGCGAATCTTTGCCCCTGCAAAAGCCATTAAACCAAAACCCAACCCACCTGCTGCGCCCGTACCTTGAACATGGGCAATATCAAGATTTAATTGCTGTTTAACCAAGTTAGCAAAATGGCTGAGATTTTGATCTAAAACATCTACCATTTCAGATGTTGCACCTTTTTGTGGAGCAAATACATGAGATGCGCCATTTTCACCACATAAAGGATTATTTACATCACTGGCAATAACAATTTCAGTCGATTTCAAACGTGGATCAAGTTGTGAAAGATCAATGCTTTGAATTTGATCCAGTTGACCACCACCCACTTGAACAGCCTGACCATTTTCATCCAAAAATTTTGCACCTAATGCCTGTGCCATGCCTGCACCTGCATCATTAGTCACACTGCCACCTAAACCAATAATGATTTTAGATACACCTAATTCTAAAGCCGCTTTAATTATTTCCCCTGTACCTAAAGTCGATGTCAGTAACGGATTTCGCTGTGATGATTCAATCAGGTGAATACCATTTGCTAACGCCATTTCAATCACAGCGGTTTGATCATTTTCAATTAAGCCAAAATAACTTTGCACTTTTTGCTGTATAAATGGACCTGAAACATCTAGCTCAACTTTTCGACCATTTCTGGCAGCAACTAAGGCATCTACCGTTCCCTCACCACCGTCTGCCATAGGTACATAAATAAATTGTGCATCGGGTAGAGCTTTTACAATGCCTCGTTGCATAGCAGCACAAGCTTGCTCAGCCGTCATACTTTCTTTAAATGAATCAGGTGCTAGGAGAAAAGTTTTCATAATTTGTGAATATTTGATGTTTCAAATATTATTAACACAAATCTAAGCTTAGATAAATTTTCATTCATAAACGATAACTACAAAATAAAAATGCCTGATTAAATCATCAGGCATTTCTTTAAATCAATAATATTTAACATTTAATAACTTGCGGGAGGAATCCGTTTAATTGCTGCAGCAAAAGTGAGATAATTCACGCCTTGAAATAAGATATCAACAGCTAAAAATAAACCTAGCACCCAAAATGGCGCATCTGGTGAAGCTAAAATCATAATACCTGTAATGAGTGTGAGTAAGCCCGAAAATAATGTCCACCCCCAACCTGACATTGGTTTAAGTATAAATGCATTAAATATTCGAATAAAACCAGCAATTAACAATGCAACCGCCAATAAATTTGTGAGTACTATGGCTGTAGTGATTGGTGATTTAAATGCGTAATATCCAGCCACAAGATACAAAATACCAAATAGCGCCCATAACCATCGAAAACCGCCATCAAAGATTTTAAATGCAGCAATAAGATGAAGTACACCGCCGATCATCATCAATACACCAAATAGTGTAACAACTGTGAGTGTTGCCATACCTAAAGATGCCAATAAAACTAAACCAAAGATGACGAGCAATGCCCCCAATAACAAATACCATTTACGATTTTCATGTAATTGATGACGAACAAGATCATTTCCCACAGTTTTCATCTGACGTACTCCTCTGTTCTATATTCATTTTTTAATTGAAGTTTTATTGTTAGCTCAAATATTTCCAACTGTCTGTTTCATTTTGTCGATTACTTTTAACTATTGAGCTGAAATATTTTCTATGATTTATGATCATTGTGAATAAAACAATATTTATCCACATTATAACTTCTTAAGTTTGCTACAAATACTTATCACTATTTCATCCAACCTATTTCCTGTGCCGTTGTTGGACTCATCATCGTAGCTTGCAAGCTTTTAGGCGTCACACTTTTATTTTCAGATAACGGAATATAACCGCCCATGATTTCCGCCATACTTTGTGGATACAAAGGTTTACGATCAGGCTCTGCATATCCCAAAGGATAAATTGGCTGTCCACTTAGCATGTCATATTTATCTGTTGCACCAAAGGCATGCAATAACTCATGTGTCGCAACCACTTGATTCGAGCCACGATATTTTTCGGATGCAAATAAATTGACTGTACCAATGCGACCACGTTGTAATGCCACAGAATGCTTAAGTACATTGATTTTTTGCGGATTATAAAAATTTAAATAAAGTGTTACATCGGGAGAACCATCTGCACTTTGATGCTGTTTCCAAGCATAATAACGGAATTTTAAACTCCATAAAATATTATCCAACATACTGTTCGATACTGGTACTTTCGAAGGAAGTTCCGTCAATGTTCGCCCCAATTGAAAGTCAAAAAAGATAGCTTGCCCACGGAACTGTCTAGAATTTTCAGCTAGAAAATGCTGTGTTTGATCTAGGTTTTCAATGGAAATTTGCTCAATATATTTTGCCGTTACTGGATCCCCATCAGCATTGATAGGATGTAGCAATACAATCACTGATTTGTTCCAATCTTGATTCATATCTTGCCAAGTACTAAATGCTACCCATGCTAAAATCAGCAGTAATATCGAAACTCGAATTTTTTTCCACACTTCAATATACTCCTTGATTCTATCTTTTCATTATGCTGAATAATCTTTCAGTTTTACTTAATTTTTAGGAGTAATGATGGCTTTTGTAGTACGAAATTTTCCCAAATAAAATCATACAACTTTCTCTGATTTGAAAATACTGCTAATTTTTTTGCTTTTTGTATACTACACCACTGATATTCTGTATGTTCATGATTCAATTCAATGCTCTGATTCGGCTCACAATAGCCAACAAAGACAGGAATCATTTCAATCACATTTAAGCTCGGTTCATAAAACTGTTCAATAAAATCTGCACTAAATAATTGCTGAACATGAGTACCCGTTTCCTCTAGAATTTCACGTAATATAGCTTGACTCGCAGTTTCGTTAGGCTCAACTTTACCTGCAACATGACACCAAAAATTACCCTTAACACGGTTCATTAGCAAAATTTTGAGTTCACCTTCTATTTCTGATAATAGAACGGCTGAAACGACGACTGAACGAATTGGAATCATAAGTAAGTGACTTCACTTTATTCAATTATATATTTCACATCATATAAAAAATGCCCACTAAAGTGAGCATTTTATTTGTATTTTTAAGCGCGCTAAAACTTAAGCTTCAACCCATTTTCCATCTTGGTAAACCAAAGACCATTTTGTTTGTTTTCCTTCAGGCGTTTCAGAACCAATATATTGCACTTGATTTTTACGACTGAATTTTACCAAAGTTGGGTTTCCTTCAGGATCTTGATCGGGTGCTTGCAAAATAAATTGGTATTTTGGATCAAGCTGATCAGCAACGGTACGTAACTCTGCAACCTTCGGTGCACGAGTTTCACGAACTTTCGGGAACTTACTTGCAGCTAAGAATAAACCTGCTGCACCATCACGTAAAACAAAGAAGTCATCGTGCTTAGTTGAACGTAAATGTTCCATTTTGATCGGATCTACACGAGGTGGTGCAGGCTGACCGCTTTTTAAAACTTTACGCGTATTATCACAACTCATACAGGCAAAATAAGGACCGAAACGCCCCGTTTTCAACTGCATTTCGCCATCACACTTATCACATGGAATAGTTGGACCATCATAGCCTTTGATCTTGAACTCACCTTCTTCAAGCTCATAACCATCACAATCTGGATTATTCCCACAAATATGTAATTTACGTCCACCATCAATCACATAACTGTCCATTGCTGTTTCACAGATTGGACAACGTTTTTTCGACATCAAATCTGCAGTTTCAGCAGAGTCATCATCAGATAAAATTGCAAGTGACTCTACAGGTGTCAGGTTCAACGTTCCTTTACAACGCTCTTTCGGTGGTAAGTTATAACCTGAACATCCTAAGAATACGCCTGTTGTACCTGTACGAATCTGCATTGGCCGTTCGCATTCTTTACAATGCACAGCTTCAACTTCGACAGGTAAATTACGGCGCATGCCATTTTCACCCTGAGCTTTGGTTAAACGCTGTTTAAAGTCGCCATAGAAGCTATTGAGTAGTTCTTTCCAATTACGTTCACCATCGGCAACTTTATCGAGTTGAGCTTCCAAATCTGCGGTAAATGCATAATTCATCAGATTATTAAAGTTTTCATCTAGACGATCTGTAACAATCTCGCCCATCTTCTCTGCATAAAGGCGACGGTTATCAAGCTTCACATAACCACGGTCTTGAATAGTCGAAATAATCGCAGCATAAGTCGATGGACGACCAATGCCTTTTTTCTCTAACTCTTTGACCAACGATGCTTCAGTAAAACGTGCAGGCGGTTTAGTAAAGTGCTGTGAAGGGTCAAGTTTTTCAAGACTTAAAACTTCACCAACTTTTACAGCAGGCAATAATACATCATCATCAGATTTGTTTTGACCACGAACACGGGTAAAACCATCAAAAACTAAAGTACGACCTTTGGCTTTGAGTTCAATGCCATTAGCATCTACCAGAATAGTCGATGACAAATACTCAGCAGGTGTCATCTGACATGCCACAAACTGACGCCAAATCAGATCATATAAACGCTGTGCATCACGTTCCACACCTACTAAGCTGTCACCTTTTAAAGTCACATCAGATGGACGAATCGCTTCATGGGCTTCTTGCGCACCTGCTTTGTTACCATAACGATTTGGCTTTACAGGAACATACTTTTGACCAAATTCAGTTTCAATATGTGTACGTACCATATTGACTGCATCATCACTTAAGAACGTTGAGTCAGTACGCATATAGGTAATAAAACCAGCTTCGTACAAGCGCTGTGCCAACATCATAGTTTTCTTCACTGAGAAGCCCAGACGGGTACTGGCTGCCTGTTGCAAAGTCGATGTGATATACGGCGAACTTGGATTAACCTTGGTTGGTTTATCTTCACGTACAGCGACTTTATATTCCGCATCATTTAAAATTTTTAATAAAGCATCTGTTTGCGCTTTATTTTGCAATTTTAAAGTTTTACCACCTTGTTTGACGGCTTCTAAACGAATGTGATCTTTTTTAGATTTCGTATCAGCAAAAACTTGCCAATATTCTTCAGGAATAAAAGCACGAATCTCACGTTCACGCTCAACAACAAGTTTAGTGGCAACAGATTGAACACGACCTGCCGATAAACCACGGGCAATTTTTTCCCAAAGTAATGGTGAAATCATAAAGCCTACAACACGGTCTAAGAAACGACGTGCTTGTTGTGCATTAACTTTATCAATATCAAGGCGAGAAGGTTGTTTGAAGGCTTCTTGAATCGCATTTTTAGTGATTTCGTTGAAGACCACACGTTGATAACGTGACTCATCACCACCAATCACTTCTTTTAAATGCCAAGCAATCGCTTCCCCTTCCCTATCCATATCCGTTGCGAGATAAACTTCGTCAACTTGTGAAGCAAGCTTTTTCAGTTCCGCAACGACATGTTCTTTACCTGGCAATACTTCGTATTTGGCTTTCCAATCATGTTCTGGATCAACGCCCATACGATTAACGAGGGCATTTTGAGCTTTTTCAGCTTTCTGTTCATCCGTCAATTTGGTGCGTGTTACTGGTTTTTTTTCAGTCGACTTACTTGAACCACCAGTAGGTAAATCACGAACATGACCAACCGATGATTTCACAATGTAATTTGAGCCAAGATATTTATTAATGGTTTTCGCTTTTGCAGGCGACTCCACAATCACTAGGGCACGTTTTTTTCCAGCATCAGGAGAGTCTGCTGTAGTGCTTTTGCTTGTTGTAGAGCGAGGAGCTTTCGCCATGTGAACTGTTAATCCTATTTTTAAAGTTAAATTTCAGCCAAATGCAGTAGATATGCTTTCATATCTTCTAGCTGGGATGCTTTTAGGTCTGATTCTTCATCCCAATAAATGCCCACATAGTTAGCCTGCATATCAATAGCATAAATCCCTTTTAATGCAATGGGAAAATCATTAAATTTCTCATCACCCTGAATCAGTTTCAGTTTTTGATCTTCGACTTTGGCACGCATTAAAGGTAAGCGAGTATCAGGCATTATTACACTATAATATGCGACCATGCTCGCACGGTTTTCTGTTGCCATTGGTACACCCGTCCAATCAGGTGCAACAATTAACCGAGGATTTAAACCCATTTTACGGGCTTTTTCCCGCATCATTCCCAATGCTTTTTCTCTTGGGCTGACACGTAGTCCAAAAATTGATCCCAATAAAAAAACACCAATAAAAATCGCAACCCAAAGACCTGTGTGTTCCATAACTCACCTTTTCATTCTCCTATTAGATTTGCATAAGCAATAGGTCAAAGGCAAGTTTTAAATGTTTCACAATCTCATTGGTAGATAAAAATACAACAATAATTATTTATAGGACATTCATATAATTATGATTTTTGAAATTAGGTAATAAATTCTGAATATTACCCGTTACTTTCGGTCAATAAAAAGGATTACCCATATTCATCAAAAAATAATGACTTTAAACACTAAGTCATGGTCTTAATTCAAGTACATCTCATGGCTATAAACCACCTCATAACCATTCCAATAAATATACCCTTTTTCAATCAGCTCTTTCAGTAAAAGTCGAATGTCAGATTGTGGGAACATCTCTTCAAGCATGTCACGTAAAGCATAAATATCTTTAGGTTTATCTGTTTTTAGATCATGCAACTTACGAATCACTTCCATTTGCATGGGATCAATTTGTGTAAAATTTTTAAATAAAGGGCGCTGCACACCATGAACATCTTCACTTAAAGCATCATCCATGCGAACCAATTGATGCGTATCAGATTGTAAATTTTCCAGAATCGTATCAATTTTTTCCAATTTTGCCTGCTCAATTTCTTTATTGAGATCAAGATCGACCCATTGTTTCAAAACCTTTTTCCGCACAGATACTTTCTGTTCTTCACGGCGAATAATATTTAGGTTAATAAGTATTCCCACTAAATTTTGGGCTTTTTCTGGGACGATTTTTAAAATATTACTCACTGAATTACGTAAACTTTCTACTGTATTAGGCTGACCTGTCATTTGCCCCAAAGCATCACAATATTTTTTAACCAAGCTCAATTGTGGCTTTTGTCTAATCGTTTCAATATCGGGTAAAGATACTTTTTTCTTACTAGATAATTTGACTGGTTCACGTTCAATTTGAATCAAACTACAATCTAAATTGGAAGAAGCCATCATCTTGACCAACAAAGTGCTTTCAGGCATGGCTGATATAACTTCTGTATGGGTTTCAGGCTCAAGCAACGCCATTAACTGTCCAACAATCATGGCATATTCAAATTCTTTTTCACGTGCAGGTGGTGTCTCTAAAATGACAATCTGCCCACTGCTGATCCATGTTGAAAGCTCAGTCATATCTTCAAGTGCAAACTCAAACTGACCTGTACAATTAAAAAAGTAAATGACAGGATAGTGCTCAACAATATCGCTTAACATTTTTGCTGTCGGCATATTATTTTCAAGGTCAAGCAAAACAACTTTTTTTAACATGGGAGAGTATAATTGTGTAGAACAGAAAAGAGATATTACACAAACCTTTATGAAAAAGGTCAAATAAAATAGATAAATAAATAGATTTTATGGTAAAAATCACTCAATAAAAACATCAAAAAACTCCATAAATTATAAGTAAAATTATGGAGTTAATGTTGTTTTTTTAATCTAAAAATAATAATTAATGGACTTCAAATTCTGCATCTGCAGGGTCAAATCGCCAAGTTCGAACAATACGTAGTTCTGAAATATCTTTCATTTTGGCATCAAAACGACCAAAAGGCGCACCCTTTCGAACAGAGTTTTTTGCAGCTTCATCCAAAACACTATATCCTGAACTATCAATCAAACGGATGGCACGAATCCCACCTTCCCGATTCAAAATTACCATTAAACGCACTTCGCCCGATAAGCGTTGTTGTTTAGCCAAATCAGGATAATATTGATTGCCGTACGCTTCTACTTTTTCACGAAATTTATCGAGATAGCCTGCCGAAGCATCCTGTTTTGCTTGAATACCATCAAGCGTTTTAATTTGTTGCAAGCGACTAAAATTTTGCTGTTTCTGCATATATTGGGCTTCTAGACTCGCCACCATAGCAGCTTTTGCCTGAAACTGACTTTGCATTTCATCTAAGGCTTTTTTACGTTCACTCTCTTCGGTTTGCTTCTGCCAACTCAACACTGTCATCAGCACTTTTTCTTCAAATTTGAGTTCACGTTTTTGTTGAATTTGTTCAAGCGCTTGTAATTGCTGATCGCCTGCACTGATATCTTCAGACTGTGCTGGCATTTCGCTGGTCATTCTATGCGCTTCGCGAAATGTTCCTGAACCTTGCTGATCTTCTTGTGCCAAAAAATCTGCATTTTTTATTTTTTCACTACTTGGTCGCAATGTCACAGCAATATCTTTACTCTGTGTGTCTGATTCTGTAGGCATACCAAACTGTATTGCTAAAACTCCACCGTGCACAAGAATAGCTATTAAAACAGCGCCTAAAAATAAGCGATCGTGCCACCACGTTGAAACAGGCTTTGGGAAATGAACTATCGTTTTTATCATGATTTTAAACCGATCAAACACCTGATCTTGAAAACAAAAAGAGTATAAAACAGTACGAACCTACAGTGGTTTTAAACAGTTATCACAATTATGCTAAAGCGTGATGATGATAAAAATTTCCGACCTGTTATTTTAAATCAAGAAAAATGGTGCATGGAATTTTGCTAAACTGCAATCACTAGACTTGAAAATTTTTAAAAAATCGACAAGATAACAGCCCTATAAAATGTCGTTCACTTAGGAAAACATCTATGCCGACGTTGCTTACCAACATTGCGAATCGCATTCGTCAAGTATATCAAAAGGCGGAAGGATTCATAGAAGAAGAACGAGAGTTTCCTGTTTCTCAAGTTTTTCTGAACGCGACATTTAAGCGTTTTGTCACCGATAATGTCAAAATTCTTGAAGATTTACACGCCGATTTACATGATGATTGGTTACGCCTATATGCGACAATCAACGTCAAAGGTATGCATTTGGTTTTAGGTGTAAACCTCAAATTGGTTCAGATGGAATTTAACAAAGATATGCAGCTAATCGTCTTTGAACAAATCAGCAATACTGAAATTATTGAAGCACGCTATCCAAGTATTTGGATGAAAATGGCGGTAAAATGCGCAGTATTTTTCTATCATAATTTTTTACATAGCGACCCTTTAGGTCCAATTTTACAAAAATTTAATGTCATTGAAGTCAAAGATGATTTACTGCATTTGGACTTAAATCGTTGGCTCGGAAAAAATCGTTCAATCATGCAAACACTAAACAAGGTTCATGTGAACCATGCTGAACTTAGAGAAACCGAACTTGTTGTTGTAGGCAATGTCAATTTAGCTGCGGTCTTTAGCAAACTTGCGGTCAGTCGTATGTCTTCTACTTTTGAAGATGATGAGGATCTACCTGAAGAAACAGTCACTCCGATCCGACAGAAAGAAAATACTTAACCTATGCATACGGAACACAAGTTAAATTCAAAAGATACACAACTCTACATTTTTGCGCTAAAAACTGATTTCTTCTCCTTAATTGAGTCGCATAATAGCGAGAATGAACCATCGCAATTGAATTTGCACAGGATTATTTCAAATGACACAATATCTATTTAAAACACCCGTCTTTAAAAAATTAGGTCTTGCTATAGGAACAACTGCTGTCCTGCTACTGTCAGCTTTTTCAGGACAAGCCTATGCAATGAGTCCATTTCAGGCAACTTATCAATTTGCCTACAACGGTAAAAATGTCGGAACAGCAACCCGTACATTAAGCCAAAGTGGTAACAACTGGAATTATGTCTTTGCAGCCAAAGCAGCAGGACTTGCATCAGCAACAGAAACGAGTAATTTTACGTTCAACAATGGTCAAATCATTTCAAATAACTTCACTCGAACAAGTAAAGTTTTAGTCCACAATGATACGATGAGCATCAAATTTAACCCTGCTGCTAAAGTCATTAACACCAATAAAAGCAATAAAGCACGCTCATTTGCTTGGAAAGTAGGTTCATTGGATGAACTAAATGCTGAACTCCAATTACGTGAAGATTTAAAAAACAATGGATTAAAAGCAACTTATCTGATTGCAGGTGCAAAAAGTCTTGAAGCACGTCGCTTTGTGAAACAAGGCAATGAAACAGTTAAAACGCCTTATGGGACATATAACACTCTTAAAGTTGTCTTAACACATGATAATGGCTCAAAAAGTTCAACCTTCTGGCTTGCACCCAATTTGGACTATTTACCCGTTAAAATGGCGCATCAAGATGAGAAAACATCATTTAGCTTGCTGTTGACTGGTTACAAAAAATAAGTAACTTTTCAATATTTAATCATTTTCAGCTTGCTTTTTTTTTAGTGCTTTCTAAAATATGCGTTTGCTATAAATAGCACCTTGCTCTTAGAGGAATCTCCCGTGCACGCTCTGGAACAGAAAATCCTGGCTGAAGGTATTGTCTTATCTGACGAAGTACTAAAAGTCGACTCATTCTTAAATCACCAAATTGATCCTGTGATGATGCAGCAAATTGGACAGGAATTTGCTCGTCTATTTAAAGATTCAGGTATTACTAAAATTATTACCATTGAGGCTTCAGGTATTGCTCCTGCAGTCATGGCAGGTCTTGAACTTGGTGTTCCTGTTATTTTTGCACGTAAATATCAATCTTTAACCCTTAAAGATGATTTGTATCGTTCAAAAGTATTTTCTTTTACCAAACAAATTGAAAGCACCATTGCGATTTCAAAGAAACACATAAATGAAAATGACAAAGCTCTTGTAATTGATGACTTTCTTGCCAATGGTCAAGCTGCATTAGGTCTTGCTGATCTTATTCATCAAGCCAATGCTGAAGTCGTAGGTATTGGTATCGTGATTGAAAAATCATTCCAACCAGGTCGTGAACTTCTACTCGATAAAGGTTACCGTGTAGAGTCTTTGGCTCGTGTAGAGTCTTTGGCAAATGGTACAGTAACTTTTGTTCAAGAATAAAAGCTAAACAAATTATTGTCGAAAAGCGCTACGATAAATCACTCGTGGCGCTTTTTTATGCCTGACCTTTATCTCAAATAAAAAGATCATTTTCATCATTCATTTCAGTGCATTGTTCTACTATATTGGTTTACATATAAAAATTAGATACGGATGTACAATGCAATCACTGACGCAAAATTTAATTGATCTACTCAATGTAAAACAAATCGATCAATATCTCTTTCAAGGACAATGTACTCAACTGTTTGGCTCGCATTTATTTGGTGGACAAATTCTCGGGCAATCGCTGATTGCAGCCTCTAAAACCACAGATCGCCCTGCACATTCACTACATGCTTATTTTATTCGTAGTGGTCGAACTGATGCGCCAATTTTATTTAAAGTTAAAAATCTCAGAGATGGACGAAGCCTTGCCACACGACAAGTACATGCGATACAAGATGGTGAAGTTATTTTTTCTGCAATGATTTCATTTGCTAAACCTGAAGAAGGTTTGAATTATCAACTACCTGAGCCTGAGTACCCTGCACCAGAAACACTCATGTCAGAGCAAGAATATAAACAAATGATTTTTGATGATATTCCTGAATATATGCGTAAAACAATTATGCGACAGTTTAACCTACGCATGCATCCAATCAATCCGCTCAATCCATTTCGCCCAAAAAAAGCCGAAGCAAAGTATGCCGAATATATGCAAACCTTTGATCCTATTCCACCCGAACATGATCAAGCCATGATCCATCAAGCGATTATTGCGTATTATTCAGATTACAACTTACTGACGACATCGTTACGACCACATAGCGTAAGCTATGCCAATGGCAGTGTCCGCAGCGCAAGTCTTGATCATAGTCTGCATTTTCATCACACATTCAAAGCCGATGAATGGTCACTTTATGACATGGACGCTACACGCACGAGTCAATCACGTGGAATTAATTTCGGACGTCTATGGCAAAATGGGCAACTTGTCTGTAGCGTCACGCAAGAAAGCCTCATGCGAGTACCACAATAATGGATACTTATCACACCAATCTATTGACATAAAATATCAAAATTTCAGTCATTGTTGATTTACAATTCAAAGCTATACTAAACAGGTATATCTGCTTTACATCGCTTACCGACAATACATGTAAAATAGATATTCGTAACAGACAGAAACGTATCGATTCACCATAACTCGATAAAGACAAATGGACTTTGCCGAGCGAGTAAAAATCAATGACTGATGTACAAGCTTTAAGTTGCCCAAAATGTGGCTCAACTGAAATTGCCAAACGTAATCATGAACAATTACTGCAAAAAACTGGCGGTGTTTTATTATCTGCTGCAGGCACAACCGCAGGAACAGTCGGTGGTGCAGCATCTGGCGCAACCATAGGTGCTGCTATTGGTGCTGTTGCTGCAGGACCACTCGGTGTCATCATGGGTGGAACCATTGGTACACTTGTTGGCGCAGTCGGCATTGGCATTACAGGTGGTTTTTTAGGACATCGTTTTGGTAAAAAAGCAGGTGAAATTGTTGATCAAAATATTTACCTTGATTATCAATGTTTAACATGCAAGCATCGTTTTAAAGCGCCCGATTCTGAACAAATAACTCAAATCAATCACAAAGATCAATAATTTTGCTTTGTTGTAAAGTTTTATTGTGAGCATTAAAAAGTCAGCATATTTAAGCTGACTTTTTATTCAAAAATGAATCAATCAAGATGATTGTAATTTTTTAACCACTTCACCTAAGCGTTTACCCTGTACTTCACACAAAATTTTCTCATCTTGGCTGAGGCTTTGATCATGGCGTGGACCACTGACATGCGTTGCACCATAAGGTGTTCCACCCGTTTTGGTATTAGATAGTGCAGGGGTTGCATTGCTTAACCCCATAATCATCATGCCATGATGAAACAAGGGCGGAAGCATGGTGAGTAATGTACTTTCCTGCCCACCATGCATTGAACCCGATGATGTAAATACGCAAGCAGGTTTATTGTGCAATGCACCATTCAGCCATAGGCTCGTTGTTTGATCCCAAAAATATTTCATTTCCGATGCCATATTACCAAAGCGTGTTGGCGAACCAAGTGCCAAGCCCGAACAGTTTTGTAAATCATCTAAAGAACAATAAATATCACCTTCTTCAGGAATACTTGCTTCAGCTTGCTGAACCACAGTCGATAAATTGGGTACTGTACGTATTTTTACTGCCACGCCTGCAGACTCAATACCATTGGCAATCAGGTGTGCCATTTCTCTGGTTGAGCCATATTTGCTGTAATATAAAACCAATACGTACGCTTGCATCTTTGACTCAAATTTATAGAAAAAGAAAACTATACGATATTTTCACCATTTTTTGGTTAAGCTAGTAATGTAAATTGTAAGAATGATGAATAAAAACAGAGACCCAAGCTTTATGATGAATTTGTTAAAGAAACTACCCTTTTACGACAAGACTTGGTTTCAATTTATTTTTTTTGTTTTAAAACGTTTTGAAGCTGACCGTTGCCGAGAGCAAGCAGGCTCACTTACCTATACAACCCTATTTGCCGTTGTACCGATGTTGACGGTTTTTTTAGTGATTATTTCATCCATTAAAGCACTTGAACCCGCACGTCAACAATTACAACAAATGATTTATAGCAACTTTCTACCTAAAACGAGTATTGCATTCGATAAGGCATTTAATGTCTTCACAGAAAATTCGAGCAATTTGACTGTAATTGGTGTGCTATTTTTATTTATTACCACAGTGATGATGCTCACAAGTATTGAAACCGTGTTTAATCGTATTTGGCGCGTCACTGATACCCGTAGTGGAATAGTAGGTTTCATGCGTTATTGGACGATTATTTCTCTCGGTCCAATTCTACTCGGTAGTGCTTTTGCAATTTCATCAACGCTTGCCTCTATGAGCATTTTAAGCAACAGCTTTGGCGGTTATCAACTCGATGGCGCATTTTTATTGAAAATGCTGTCTTTTGGTCTGACCATTCTTGGCTTTTTCATTCTGTATTGGACTATTCCCAATCGTACTGTACCCATTCGGGCAGCGATGATTGCGGGATTATTTGGTGCTGTTGTCTTTGAGTTACTGAAACACCTATTTGGTTTCGTCATGACCAATTTTACAAGCTATACCATTGTGTATGGCGCATTTGCGGCTATTCCTATTTTCTTATTATGGATTTTTTTATCATGGAATATCGTACTGCTTGGTGTAGAAATCAGTTATGCTCTGACCGCATTTCACGCCCATCAAACTCAAAATCGCCATCCTATTCTCATGCTACTCGATTTATTACAACTTTTTTATAACAAACAGAAGCATGGTCAAGTGGTTACAGATGCCGAAGCCTTAGACATTATTGGACGTAGCGAGATTGGGCATTGGCCTAGTTATGTATCCATGCTTGAAAAGCAAAACTTAATTAGACGTACAGATAATAATGAATATGTCTTGGCACGCAATTTAGATACGATTGATTTTTGGACATTTTATAAAGCATTACCCTACCCATTACCACGGCGTAGTGAAATTGGTGGCATTCCAGCAGATCATCATTGGATGCAACGTATTGCCCCTGCACTCATCGAATCTGATGAATATCTAGCGGCTAAACTTTCTATTCCGCTTTCGACCATTTTAGATGAAAAATAATGATCAAAAATATTAAACAAAAAGACCTCAAATGAGGTCTTTTGCTTTTATACATAAAATCTGCCGAATGATTTGATTAACTTATTGCTCTTGAATTACTGAACCAACCTCGAATACTAACGACCATAATTCCACACATCACCAATATTGTTCCGACAATAAAATTCAATTCAATTTTTTCATCCAAGAACCATACTCCAAATAACATGCCAAAAATTGGAGTTAAAAATGAAAATACACCGATTCTTGAAGCAAGATAATGTCTAAGTAACCAAAACCAAAGTAATAAACAGAAAAACGATACAACCAAAGTTTGGAAAGCCAAAGTCGACAATGTGAGCCATGTCCAATGGATCTCCGATTGCCCTGTAAAATATGCCAATGGAAACATGACCACAAATGCCCCAATCAATTGATAGAACATAGTATGAGTCGGATGTACTTCGCCCAATTTACTCATACGCAGTGAAATGGTCGTCAATGCCCAAAATAGCCCTGCCATCAATGCTAAAAAATCACCATAAAGCACTTGCATCAAGTTTTGCGACTGTGTCGCATCTCTCCCCACAAAAGTCACAATGATGCCGATAAAAGCAAGTAAAATTCCGCCCCACTGAAATTTGGATAATCGTTCAGATGGAAATTTAAAATGTAGTCCTAATGCAGTAAAAATTGGTGAGGTATACAAGAACATAACCGTATGTGAAGCAGAGGTATAACGTAGCGCTTCAGCTACTAAAACAAACTCAGCCGTAAATAAAAGTGCAACCAAAATTCCAGGACGTAAATATTCTTTTGATAATAAACGAGCCCCTTCGGGTAAACGAATCAATGGAAAGACCAAAATTGCTGCCAAACCCGAACGTAATGCCAATTGCATCATCGGTGAAATATCTGTCGCAGCCAATTTTAAGACCACTTGCTGTAAACCCAAAATAATACACAGTATGAGCATGAGTATAGAGGCTTTCGAATCGAGATCCTGACGTTGATCCACAAGGCATTCTCAAAAGATAAACAATGCACTACTATAAAACTGTCAATTTTAAAATATATATTTTATTTCAGACAAAAGATCATCTCTTTCAGGCAATTTCACACTTATGGTCAAAAAGTCATTTTCAAAACATTCGACTGAGCAACTGTTAAAACTCGAAACCAATGATGAAATAGTTGCACCCTTATGGATTGATTTTAGGGATGATCCTGCACAGTCTGTTTACCCAGTTCATGGTCATGCTTGGGGGGAATTTATCTATGCATTTAATGGTGTTATGCAGGTCACTATTGATCAAATTAACTATATTACTCCACCACCTCATGGACTATGGTTACCGCCACACATACAACATAGCGGGCTCAATCGGACTTCTGTGTCACATGGAACGTTATATATCCATGAAAGCCTGTGTCATGCACTTCCAAGCCAAGCCGGTATTATGTTGTCCTCAGCATTAGTGTCAGCGATTTTTCTGCATTTAAAGCAACATCGCCTGCCCGATACTCATCCTGAACACATCCGACTTTTACACGTTCTACATGATCAACTTCAACATGCGGAACTGATTGGAAATTATTTACCGCATACAGAACATGTGGGGCTTAAAAAAATTTTAGATTATTTGCATCAGCATCCTGCCGATCAAAGTAATTTGGCTGTCTTATCTCAGAAAATGAATATGACTGAACGCACGTTGGCACGCTTGTGCCAAAAAGAATTAAACATGTCTTTACATGAATGGCGACAGCATTTAAAAGTGACTCAAGCTATGTCAATGCTCAATCGAGGGCAAAGTGTCGAGCATATTGCCTATGATTTGGGTTATGCCAATGCTTCTGCATTCATTAATATGTTTAAGCGTTGGATGAATATCACGCCTGATCAGTTTCGTAAACAGTGTCAAAGCTGATGATGATTCACATATAAGTTCAAGAAAACACTTATAAAAAATGGATTGAAATTTACATTCCAATCCATTAATTCTAATAACTTACCATTTATTTAAAAAATTTAAAGCCTTTATTTTACAAAGGTTTTCCATACAAAATCTTGTGTTTGACCATGTAAAGTCATGGTCAATTGATCACCTGATGCAAGTGCTGCAACACCCGCAGGCGTACCCGTCATCACCACATCACCCTCTTCAAGGCTGAACGCTTGGCTAATGTCACAGAGCAAATATGCAATACTAAAAAGGAGCAATGCCGTATCGCCCTTTTGACGCACCTGATCATTGACCTGAAAATCAAATGTCACTGCATTCCACGCCTTGACTTCACTGATATCGACCCAATCTGCCAATACACACGCACCATCAAATGCTTTGGAACGTTCCCATGGATGACCTTTTTTCTTCAAGCTATCTTGTAAATCTCGTAAAGTAAGGTCTAGTCCAAGTGTCACAGCACCAATCGCTTCTAAAGCTTTTTGTGGATCCGTTTCATTTTTTAAAGGCTGATCAAGGCGTAGAGTCAATTCACATTCATGATGTAAATTACCTAAGTTTTTATTCCAAGTAATCCCGTCTTCAAGTGAAATGAGGCTACTTGGTGGTTTAATAAATAACACAGGGCTGTCTGGAATCGCATTGCCTAATTCCTGAGCATGCTCGGCGTAACTTCGACCAACACAGACAATTTTTGATGGACGTGTATTCATCTTATTCCCTTCTATAGACTGCGATAATTCAAACAAAGCGATGATATAAATCTATTTTTTAAAGGTATTTTCAAAAGCAGTTTGATCTGCCGCTTGTGCAAATGCTCGTTTCGGTACAATCACCACAGTACGATTTTTTAGCTCAATCATATAGGTCATTTTACCCACTAAGAAAGACTGAACTTCGGCATAATTAAACTTTTGCTTCGGACGACCACTCGTAAACAATTCAAAGTAATCTTGAAATAATTCAATACCCTGTTCACTCTTTCCAAATTGGTACTTAATAAATTGACGCTTAAACATCATTGGTAAAAACCAATAACGCATAAAAACTTGTAACAATAGGAAAAACCCGCCGAGCATCACATAGTATTTACCAATCCCTGAAAAACCAAGATAAAGCCCCCAAGCGATAATTCCTACACTCACCAAGGGTGTCAAAAAACGACTGAGTTGTTTTTTCCCAAAAGTCGCAAGTTTAAAACCATCCTGAGATTCTTCGAGATTCAAGTAATAACGTAGAGAGATTGTCGGCTGAACGTCTGACATAGCTTTTTTCAACACAATAAATATTTTGAATGTCCGAATAGTACACCACATTTGTGTCTTTTCGCTTCACTTTCAGTCATACAGGCACGAATCAATCACATGGCTGTATTTAATCGTACTTTACATATTCATTATAGATTTTTAATTTGAAAAATTAAAAAATCAGCACACAATTAAGGCGCACATAACGATCAAAAATACAGACACAAAGATAATGACACGGATGACACCACAATGCGTATACCCATTTTTACCACATTAAGCTTAATACTGATCAATACGAATTGTTTTGCTCAGCTCGTTAAATGGAATGATCAGATTCCAAGTGCGGTTCAGCCGTTTCAAAATAATCCGCAGAACCTTGCAGCCTATACTCAAGACAATATTTTCATATTTGCTCACCCAACAACAAAAACGACTGTTCCAACACTTAAAAATAACCCTCAACCGAATGCAAACTTCACGACTTCAGCGATTATCGTTTCTGCCAATCCACAAGATGTGGCGAAAACATTATCCAATTTTAATCAATATGTTGGATTATTTCCTACGCTCAAATCTGCCAAAATCATTGAGAGTTCGGGAACAATTCAGCAGGTTAAATATAAGGTTTCTATTCCCACGCCTATTCCTGTACTGAATTTCAATGAAGATGTCACCATGCAACACCAAATTGGACAAAACAGTATTTCTACCCTTGTGATTGATGCTCCTATTCCCTATGCGGTCGGCAAATTTGAATGGTTTAATTTGGGCAATAACAAAACCTTAATTACCCTGACACAATGGGGTGACCTGAATCAACCTCAAGGTTTTCTATTTAAAAGCATTTTAAATGCTTTACCTGAAGCTAAACTTGGCATTCCAAGTGGAACCAATGCCTTTATTATGGAGTCACTAAAAAATCGTTTTAATGCGAAAAAAGTTACCGCATTAAATTCTGGTCAATTTCCCACTCTACCTTTTTCAGCAGCACAACTGCAAAAAATTAGCCAACTCAGTCAAGTATCTAGACAGCCTGTGAGTATTGTTCATTCACAAACGACTGTGCCCTATCAACATGGCCGTGAAGATATGCGATTTACTACAACCTATCAGTATTACAACCAAATACCTCAGCAACTACAAAAATGGACTGAGCCGAGTGCTTATAAAGCTTTATTTCCTCGACAAATTAAAGACATCAAAGCAAGTACTGTAAGCCCTCAAGGACAAGATGCGGAATTTAAAGTCAGTGTGGGTTTGGGTGTAATCAGTATTCCTTTTAATTTCAAAATGCACTTCACGTATCCCAAATCCACTGAAAACAATTTCTCAGCCAATGGTGGAGATTTACGCTATTTAAAAGGCATGACGCAATTTAATCCCAATGGAAATGGTACTTTACTAAAAATGACCACAGCGATGAAAGTTGATGAAAAAGCGCCTTTTTTACTTCGAGCCACACGTAGTCTGCCCTACCATGAAATGCTTCCTGCTATTGGCGGAAATGCGGTGTTTGTACAAAAAATTAGAAATTCAGAATCTTAATACTGTAGACATGACAACTGATTTTTTAATTGAATATTTTCATTTTTTATCTTTAAAGCAACTAAAAACATTATGTTTATTTTTCATCAAATTTTAGGCACAAAAAAACCGCAACTAAGCGGTTTTTTTCATTACATCATCAAGTTGGTGCGCTCAGAGAGATTCGAACTCCCGACCCCTTAGTTCGTAGCCAAGTGCTCTATCCAGCTGAGCTATGAGCGCGACGTCTTGATAGGGTGCATTATACGCCTTTTAATTTTCTTGAAAAGCCTTTTTGTATTTATCAAAGTTCAACTGCATAGTTATTGGACAATTCACGTAGTACCATGCTAAAAAATATACTCCTATTATTTTTATCACCTTATTTTCAAATCATAATAATTTAAGTTACAACTCATCAATCAACAAAATCTCTAATTGTTCCATACAGTTTGCACAAAAAATTACGATTTCATTTTCTAAACTTTGAATTTTTAATTCATAAACAAAACCCGTCATTGTACGGTTACAGCCATCGCAATGTTGCAAATTAAAATGATAAACAAAATTTGCATGGAAATAGGTATAGTAACCGTCTGTATAGATTTTCATATTCTTTTCAATACGTCTGTTATTGTATTTATTTTAATAGTTTTAACTTATAAATAATTAGTAGATTTCAGGCTTTACGACAATAACTGACGCACAAAGAATGAACCAAAAATTAATTTTCTAAATCGAACAATTAAAATCATCGTTATAAAAGTATGACCCTTAAAAATCTAAAAATGACTACTTAATTTATATGAAAATATAATCACTACCCTTTTCTTCACTTTTTAAGCTTCTCACAAAAAATACCGATATAAAAAATGATCCATTCCAATAAAGCTTGATTGATAGAGTTGTTGCTTCATTATTTTTAGCTCTATTTTCTTATCTTTAACAAAGCTACAAACACAAAAAAACCACAACAAGTGTGGTTTAATTACCATCCGAAGATGTTTAAGTTGGTGCGCTCAGAGAGATTCGAACTCCCGACCCCTTAGTTCGTAGCCAAGTGCTCTATCCAGCTGAGCTATGAGCGCAATACTTATGTGTCGTAAACGACATCGTTACTTTTAGAATACTTAAATTGGTGCGCTCAGAGAGATTCGAACTCCCGACCCCTTAGTTCGTAGCCAAGTGCTCTATCCAGCTGAGCTATGAGCG